>CAMVHE010000033.1 GCA_947167215.1 uncultured Clostridia bacterium | reverse complement strand
AATGGCGGCGCGCTCGCAGTGGGAATTCAGGATGATCAGGGCATTTTTATACTGCCGCAGCTGGCTGCCCGCCATGGTCGGCAGGGCGGCGTCATAGGAACGCATACTGCGCAGCTTTTCCGTCTGGCCGTGCTGGACATAAAAGAGGATGCGGTCCTCGTACTGTAAGTTGAAGTCACTTTCGAGGGGGGGAAGGGCAGAAAGCGAATGCACTCCGGTGACGGGAGCGGAATCCTTCGGAGGCGGAGGGCTTTCGAGAACTGTTCCGCTGATGAGCCCGTAAAGCAGCTGCAGGAGCCTGGCAAAGCGGTCCACGGAAATGGTCTGACAGGCATTCAGGTAGAGGGTGATTTCCCGCAGGTCGGAAGGAAGGAGCCAGGGACTTCCGGCGGAGAGGATCCGCTCCATGGCCGCCTCATGGAGTTTTTCGGGACTGACCGGCCCGGCATAAACCACATGCCGGGAAGCAGTGTCCCGGACCTGCCCGATCAGCAGTGCGTCCTCCGTCAGAAGGAACGCCGGATTGTCCGCCAGGGTGGAAAGCATGGGACGCCAGGGGGCAAGCATGTCGAAAGAAACCGGGTGAGGTGCAAAGGCGGCAAGGCAGCGGTCTTCTTCGTAAAGCGCCAGGGGAAGCGAAAGAAGATCGGAAAGGTGCCGGAGCTCAAACGTGATCAGCTTGACATCCATGGGAATATCCCCCTCTCAGCGACATCGGAATTATATTAGATTTTTATCATATCACTTTGAAAATTGAAATACAAGCAAAACAAGATGGAATAGAATAAAATCAATCAATCTGAGAAAAAACGGAGGAAATCATGATTCTGCAGACGGAATTTGGAAGGGCGGAAGTGGTTACGCTGCCGCTGCCGGAAGGGATGACCGAGGACGTTATCGGCACCTATACCGCCAGCGGGAGAATACTCGTTTCGGTCCGGAAAGCGGAAAAGGACAGGGACTGGTACTGGATCTTTACCATGGATGAGGATGCCGGCAGCGTGACGACCATTTATGACGGCAGGATACCTCAGAAGAAGGGGGCAAACGGAATCCGCTACATGTGCTTTGCGGATAACCGGAGGGTGCTGCTCGGAGACTATGTTCTGGAATGCAGCCCGGATCTGGATCATTGCCGGACATCGCAGCTGACGGAGGTGGAATTCCCGGAAGCAATTGCCAGGATTCCCGGCCTGTTCATGCGGTGGTCGGAGCCGATCATTGCGCCGGATAACGAGCACGTATGTTTTTCCTCCCTGACCGGCAGCGGTGCATTCAATTTCCTGGGACGCCTGGTGCGGAATGCGTCCGGCTACACGATGGAGGACGTATGCATTGTCAGCACCGTGGGCGGGCCTCTGCCGGATCCGGACCATCCCGGCTATTATATCCCGCAGAAACAGCGCGGAGGCGAGGTCAAGCAGTTTATCCGGGGAGGGCGGGGAATCTCCCTGGCAGGCGGAGGCAGGAGCGTCAGTGAAAGCTGTCTGCAGATGCTGGACTCGGAAGAAACCGCCTTTATCACGGATACCCTGGGGTATGAGGAAACGGCTATCTTCTCTCCGGATGAGGCCCGTGCGATCTGCATGTCGCCGCGTTTCTCCCCGTCAACGGATGCCGGCGTGATGGGCGTGGTACCGCTTTCCGGAGACCTTATCACCCGGGGACGGTATCTGAATGTCCTCTATCAGTATGCGATCGCGGGAGTACGGCACCACCGGAAAGGAAATATCGGGCCGGTGCTCATCGACGCAGCCCGCTCCATGGCGGAAGGCCGGGCGTATCAGGGAGTGAACCTCAGCGACCCGGAGGACGAATGGACGTACTATTCCCCGATGAGCTGGCACCCGGATTCCACAAAAGCGCTGTGGAATGAGCGGACACGGCTGACTGCCGGTCCGGTAAGATGCAGGCTGCGGGTGGTAAAGCTGCTGGATATCCGGCCGTCGCAGCCGGTGCCGGCGCAGAAAACTCCGGATGCGGACAGAATTCCCTATGCACGTCCGGTGGAGGACGCCCTGAAAACCGTCGTGCCGCAGTTCCCGATCAGGTTCCGGGGCTGCACGGGAGAGATTATCAACCGGGTCCGGGAAGACGGGTGCCCCGAAACCCGCTATGACCATTACAGCGAGGATGGAAGAACCTTCTATGACGGCTTCATTGCGGTGAAGGCGCCGGAGAATATGTTCATGCCGGGAAATACGGTGATAGAAAGCAGTCTGCAGGTTACGGGAGAACATACGGGGAGCATGGAGCTCCGGCTGGTTCTCAAGGCAGACCGGTTTTTCCAGGTGACGCCGGATTTTACGCCGGACGAAACGGGAAAACCCCTCAGTTACGGCTTTGCTGAATACGACGGGATCCGCCGGGAAGTTTCCGATATGGCACTGTAGGAGAACAGATATGAAAGCAACTCGACTGCGCACGGAGTATATGGTCAATCCCATGGGGATCGATATCCGGACGCCCCTGCTGCAATGGAACTGTCAGGGCGGCATCCGGCAGACTGCATATGACCTCCGCCTGCTTGAAGGGGATACGATTCTTTATACCGGCGGCAGGACGGAGGGAGAGGAGATGCAGGTTTTCTGCCCCATCTCCCTGAAAAGCCGCCAGGCGGTGACCTGGCAGGTCCGGCTCTGGGATGAAAACGGTACGCCCGGAGACTGGAGCGAGCCTGCGTTTTTTGAGATGGGACTGCTGAATCCGGAGGATTTTACAGCAGTATGGATCAATCCGGAGCTGTCCTGCGACCCGCAGGAGCATAAGCCGGCCAGTTATCTGCGGCGGACATTCACCGTGAATACGCCGGCACCGGCCAGACTGTACATTACTGCTCACGGGCTTTATGAAGCCTGGATCAACGGGAAGCGCGTCGGGGATGCGGTACTGACCCCCGGCGCAGGAAGCTATCATACCCGTCTGTTCTACCAGACCTATGACGTTTCGGAATATCTGCAGCCCGGTGAAAATGAGCTGCAGATCCTTCTGGGAGACGGATGGTACCGGAGCTGCTCAGGGGTGGATGGAGACCGCAATCTCTACGGGGAGGACGTTGCCCTCTGGTGCCAGCTGGAAATATCCGGAAAACCGGTGTGCATTTCCGACGGCAGCTGGGAGGCTTCCCAGGAAGGACCGCTGCGGGAAAATGACATGCAGCAGGGGGAGACCGTGGATGCGCGCATCGTGGAGATTGCCGGCTGGCATACGGTCCGGGTGGAAAGTTTTGATACTGGAAACCTGTGTGCTTCCAACTGTGTCCCGGTGCGGGAACAGGAGCGGTTTACAGGACGGCTTCTGACGACGCCGAACGGGGAGCGGGTCATTGATTTCGGGCAGAATCTGGCGGGATATATCTCCTTCCAGGTAACGGCCCATGCGGGAGACCGGATTGTCCTGACCCATGGGGAGGCCCTGGATGAAAACGGCAATTTTACGCAGGAGAATTTCCAGGACCGCAGACGGCACAAGGAAGGCGGCACGCGTCAGCAGGTGATTTATACCTGCCGCGAAGGAAAAAACACCTACAAGACGCGCTTTTCCATCTGGGGATTCCGCTATGCGAAGGTGGAAACTGCGGCGGACCTGTCCGATGCAGTGTTTACTGCCATCGCGGTATATTCGGAGATGGAAAGGCTGGGTATTTTTCACAGCGGAAATGCCGATGTCGACAGGCTGGTGGAAAATACCCTGTGGAGCATGAAATCGAACTTCTGCGATGTGCCGACGGACTGCCCTACCCGCGAACGGGCAGCCTGGACAGGGGACATGGGGGTATTTGCGGAGACCGGCCTGTACCTGGCAGACTGCTATCCGGTGATCCGGAAGTGGCTGGGAGAATGCCGGATCTGCCAGTATAAGGACGGAAAGGTGGCCAACATTGCCCCGGTGAACAACCGTCCGACGTTTACCACGGAGCTGCTGGCGGGTTCTGTCGGATGGGGGGATGCCTGCATCCTGGTGCCGGATGCCCTTTTCAGGCGGTACGGGGACCTTCGGATCCTGGCGGAAAACGCCGATATGATGACGAAGTGGTACGGATATCTGCAGAGCAGGGCCGGCGCAAAACCGGAAGCCGGGAACATGGATCTTTCGAAGATTCCGGAACAGTACCGGTCCATGCTTGCGAACATGCCGAAGGAAGCCCTGGCGGAAATGATGAAGAAGTTCATGCCTGCATCCGGCGGGGAAAGCAATCCCTATGCGGAATATGCCATTGAAACGGGCACGGATTACGGCGAGTGGTGTGAACCGGACGTGCCTTCCATTTCGAGCATGGGAAAGCCGCAGAGCAAGGTGGCTACGGCATACTATGCAAGGTCCGGCAGGATGCTGGGCGAAATCATGGAAGAACTCGGCAATCCGGAGGCGGCGGCGGAATACCGGAAGATCGGGGAAGGTGCAAAGGCGGCCTTCCATTTCCTGGCTGCCCGGGACGGCAGAATCCGTTCGGACCGCCAGGCGGAGTACGTGCGTGCCCTGTCCTTCGGCCTGCTGAGCGGCGAGGAGGAAAAACAGGCGGCGGCGGACCTGAACGAGCTGGTCATCCGGTGCGGCTATCACCTCAATACCGGCTTCCTGTCCACCCCGGACCTGTGTGCAGTGCTGGCGGAACACGGCTATACCGGGACGGCATACCGGCTGCTGCTGCAGGAAACCATGCCCGGCTGGCTTTATGAAGTCCGGAAAGGGGCTACAACGGTCTGGGAAGAATGGGACGGAATCAATGAGAAGGGAGAGGTGAAGGCCTCCCTGAATCATTACTCCAAAGGCGCCGTCTGCGGATGGCTCTTTTCCGGAATCTGCGGCATCCGCGTCACGGGACGCAGTATCCGGATTGCACCGCAGCCCCATGCGCTGCTGGGACATGCGGAAGCAAGATACCTGTCTCCGGCAGGCGAGATTGTCAGCGGCTGGGAGATGCAGGAAAACGGGCATATCCGCTATCATTTTTCCATACCGGCAAATACGGAGGCGGAGATCACGCTGCCCGGCGGCAGGCCGGTGCACTGCACTGCCGGCGTTTATGAGATGGACGCGTAAACAACATCGCCCGGTGCGATGTTAAATAGAAAGGAGAATTCTTCTTATGGACAGGAACCCCAATCTGCAGTCTGCTGAGGTTCAGTATCGGCGTGCAAAACTCTGGCAGATCATTCTCGTTGCTTTCAATGCCTTCAACGGCATGGCAGTCTACTTTCTGATCGGCCTGGCAAGCTATTCCGCAAGCATCGGCTATGGTATTGCAACCCTGGTCGTCGGCGGACTTCTGACGTTTACCCGTATCTTTGACGCCATCACCGACCCGCTTCTGGCATTTATCTACGACCGCGTCAACACGCCGTTCGGCAAGGTCCGGCCGCTCATGATTCTGGGCTGGGCGATTCAGAGCCTTGGACTGCTCTGCATGTTCAACTTCTTCTCCAGCAAGGGACATGGAGTTCCTACCTTCCTTGCCTTCTACATGCTGTATGTGGTTGGCTACACCATCGTCAACATGACCGCACAGACCCTGGGCGCACTGATGACCAACGACCCGAAGCAGCGTCCCCAGGTCGGCGTGTGGCAGACTGCCCTCAACTACCTGACGCCCATGGTTCTCAATATCGTGGTATACACCCGTCTCATGCCGGCCTTTGGCGGCAGCTTCAACCAGGAGTTCCTCAATGTGGTAACCTGGATGTGCGTGGGCATTTCCTTCCTTGGCGTGGTACTGGTATGCATCGGCATCAGCGAGTATGACAAGCCCGAAAACTTCGAGGGAATCGGCAGAGCCGAACGCCTCAAGGTCCGGGATATGCTGGATGTGCTGAAAAACAACAAGCCGCTGCAGAGCTATATCATTTCCGCGGCCTCTGACAAGGTGGCCCAGCAGGCTTCCTCCGCATCCATTGTCAGCACGATGCTGAACGGAATTCTGATCGGAGACATGGGACTTGCCACCACCCTCAGCATGATCGGCATGTTCCCGTCCATTCTTTTCGCGGTCTATGGCGCCAGGTATGCCGGAAAGCATGGACACAAGGAATCCATTGTCACCTGGACGCGCAACAGCATCCTGGCCAATGCCGTGATGATCCTTTTCTTCTTCATCATCCGGAGCACCGCGGGAACCACCAGCATTTCCACCGGTCTCATTCCCAAGATCGTATTCGTACTGCTGACGTTCTGCGTTAATGGCTTTGCAATGTGTGTAACCACGGCAAACACGGGCTTCATGGCGGACATCATCGACTATGAACTGGACCGTACCGGAAAGTATGTGCCTGCCGTTGTGACCGGTACCTACAGCCTGATTGACAAACTGGTCTCTTCTTTCTCTGCTGCAATTGCCACGGGCTGTGTTGCGCTGATCGGCTATACCACGACCATGCCCCAGCCTACCGACCCGGCCACTTCCGGCGTCTTCTTCATGACCATGTTCCTGCGCTATGGTCTTGCGATTCTCGGCTTTATCTGCACGCTGCTGGCCATGCGCAACTGCAGACTCGGACAGCACGAAATGGTGGAAGTCCAGAAGCGCATTGCAGACAAGAAGGGGGAAGCCCAGAAAGCAGCGTCCTGATATCATGAACCATTTTTCCCGATGCGAATGCATCGGGATTTTTTTTGCAATGCATTCCCTTTTCACGGAATTGACAAGAAACCGGGAAGCGGATAAGATGTTTTCAGACCCGGACGTGCTGCAGGAGAAAGGGGGGAATGCTTCTGGAAAACGGGAAAAGGGCCCTGGAGGTCCGGAATGTGACATTCCGGCACCGGAAGGACCTCAGGACGCTGCTGGAGAATTTCAGCCTGGTGGTGAACCCGGGAGACAAAGTGGTAATCATCGGGGAAGAAGGAAACGGAAAGTCGACCCTGCTCCGGTGGATGCATGACCCTGCCGCCGTTGCAGATTATGTGGAGGCCGGCGGGATCCGACAGACGCATGGCATGCATCTCGGGTACCTGCCCCAGATGCTGCCGGAAGAACTCCGGGTACAGCCGCTGTACCAGTTTTTTGCGGAAGTATCGGATGCGGATTACGGAGACCTTTACGATACCGCCGAAAAACTGCGGTTTCCGGCAGATTTCTATTACAGCGGGCAGACGCTGGGAACGCTTTCCGGCGGGGAAAGGGTCAAGGTGCAGATGGCGCGGATCCTGCTTTCCCGTCCGGACGCGCTGCTGCTGGATGAACCCTCCAACGATCTGGACATTGCAACACTCGAAATCATGGAACGCTTTATTCAGGAATTTCCGGGACCGCTGCTGTTCATTTCCCATGATGAAACGCTCATCTCCCGCACGGCAAACCGGGTGGTGCTCCTCGAACAGCTTCGCCGCAGGCAGGTCTCCAGGGCAACCGTGTCCAATGTGCCCTTTGATGTCTTCATGGCGGAGCGAAGCGCGGCTTTTGCCAGACAGGCCCAGATTGCGCAGGAGGAACGCCGGGAGGAAAGGAAAGCCAGGGAGCGCTTCCAGCGCATTGAGCAGCGGGTTGCCCATGAGCAGGAGAACATTTCCAGGGGAGACCCCCATGGGGGAAGACTGCTCAAAAAGAAAATGGCGAACGTGAAAGCCCTGGAGAGACGCTACGCCAGGGAACATGCAGAAATGACGGCACTGCCGGAAGCGGAGGACAGCATTTCCATTGCGCTCAATTTCACGGCATCCCCGGTCCGGGGAAAACGGATTCTGCAGGAGCACTGGAATACGCTCTGTCTGCCGGAGGGGCGCGTTCTTGCAGAGGATGTCAGCCTTTCCGTGCTGGGAGGAGAAAAATGGTGCATTCTGGGCGATAACGGCGCCGGAAAAACCACGCTGCTGAAGGCCTGCATGGACGTGCTGGCCCGGCGGGAGGACCTTTCCGTGTTTTACATGCCGCAGAACTATGAAGACCGGCTCTGCATGGAAAAATCTGCAGTGGAATACCTGGCTCCGGAAGGGGACCGGGAGGCGGTAACCCGGGTGCGAACCCTGCTGGGAGCACTGAAGTTTTCGGGAGAGGAAATGATGCGGCCGCTGGGAGCATGTTCCGGCGGGCAGCGGGCGAAAGTCCTGCTGCTGCAGCTGTCCCTGTCCGGTGCGGACGTGCTGCTGCTGGATGAACCCACCCGCAATTTTTCCCCGCTGTCCGGACCGGAGCTGCGGGCACTGCTGCGGGCTTTCCCTGGAACGATTCTCAGTGTTTCCCATGACCGGAAATACATCCGGGAAGTGTGTGATCACGTGGTCCGTCTCACATCCCGGGGACTGGTGCCGGCGGAAGTGGAGGAAAAGGAATGATTCTGGTAAGTGCATGTCTGGCAGGGGTTCCCTGCCGGATGGACGGGAAAAGCAAGCCCTGCAGGGAGATTGCGGAACTGGTGGCAGCAGGGGAGGCGGTGATGGTCTGTCCCGAAGTGATGGGAGGACTACCGACGCCAAGGGTGCCCAGTGAGATCTTGGAGGGCCGTGTGGTGAACCGGGAAGGCCGGGATGTCACCGAGGCCTTTGCGAAGGGAGCGGAGAAGGCGCTGGCGGTCTGCCGTGAAAACGGGTGCACCGCGGCGATCCTCAAGGCCAGGTCCCCTTCCTGCGGGAAGGGCGAGGTTTACGACGGTCATTTTACGCGCACCCTGGTCCCGGGAAACGGCATTTTTGCCCAGCGACTGCTGGCGGAAGGGATACGGGTGATGACAGAAGAAGAATGGAACAGCGGGGAGGAGTAACCATGGGGACATTTGCCAGTACGGAGGAGGCAAGGAACTACTTCCGGCAGGACCGGTTTGCCACGGTCAACGGCATGACCATTGATTCCCTGGGGGAAAACGAATGCACCTGCAGCATGGATCTGCAGGAGGAGCACCGCAATGCGGTGGGAGGCGTCATGGGAGGCGTCATCTATACGCTGTGTGATTTCGCGTTTGCCGTAGCCTCCAATCAGGTGCACAGCCCGACGGTGGCACAGCAGACCAGCATGAATTTCTTCCGGGTGACAAAGGGGAAAAAGCTGTATGCCCATGCGGTCTGCCGCAAGGACGGCCGCACCAGCTGCGTGTACAATGTGGATGTGAAAGACGATCTGGGAAAGGACATTGCCCAGTTCGTGGGAACCGGATTCAAACTGTAAAAAGAAACAGCCTGCCGCACGGCAGGCTGCTGTTTTTCTGGTATATCGGGCCATTCCGGGATGCACCGTCCGGAGGCTACCTGGAAGGCAATGCAAAAGCAGGGGAGGCCAGGAGATCGGCGAGCAGGGAGTGGGCGTCCTCATAGACCTTTCTGCGATCTTCCCCGGAGGCCTTCATGGGATGGCCCAGGCGTATATATCCCCAGAATCCGGTGACCAGGAAGATGCTGAAGGACCGGACGTCATACTGTACAGGACAGAGGTCCTTATATTCTGCAAAGATCTTCATGGTGTTTTCCACCATATAGCGGAAATAGGAGAGCTGCATGGTGGGGTCTTTCTGAAGATTCAGGTGGGAAACAAAACAATTGTATTTGAAATAAAGATCCAGAAAGCTGTCCAGCATATTGTGAAAGCCCAGCACAGGATCGCTATCGGGATTGTCCTTCTGCTTTTCTTCATAGAGGGAGTGAAGCTCCTGGCTCAAATCCACGAATACCGCTTCCAGCAGATCATATTTGTCGCTGTAGTATGTGTAGAAGGTGATTCTGCTGGTGTTTGCCTGGTTGCAGAGCTGCGTGACCGTAATTTTTTCAAAGGGAGTGGCATTCATCATCTCGATGAGCGTCTTTTTAATATTACGTTTCGTCTTGGTGATGCGTGTATCTTCCATGGTGGCTCCTTGAGAAAAGATAATTTCCTGCGGACAGGAATGCAGGTATTATATAGCGAAAGAGCGCCAAAAAACAAGAGCAAAAAAGCTGCTGACGAAGGATCGTCAGCAGCAGAATGCATCGGGTCAGTCCGGAGACTCTGCGGAAGTTTCAGGATCGGAATCTTCGGAAGGAAGCTTTTCCGGATTGGGCTCCGGAGGTGTGGTTTCTTCGTTTTCCACGGGAGGCTCTTCTGCCGGAGGCATTGTTTCCGCCGGGGGTGCTGTTTCTTCAGGAGCAGCCGTCTCCTGCGGGATTTCCACGGGAACGGTTTCCGCGGGATTCCCTTCGGTCGGTGCTGCGGTTTCCTCCGGAAGGACCGCCGGGTCGGGAAGGACGGCAGGCTCTTCGACAGGAACGGTGGCAGGAACTTCCGTCAGAAGCGGAACGGGGGTCGCCGTGGGGACAGGAGTCTCTTCCACGGGAGAGACATAGCGGCTGGAGCCGTCCAGCAGAAGGCAGTCGCCGATATTGGTATGGAGGTAGGAGTCGCCTACCAGGAGAACGGACTGGCCGGGTTCGGACTGCGGAGCGGTGGTATCGCCGCCCATGAAATGACCGGACAGACTGATGGAGGAGGCGCCGTTGGCATTCATCAGGATAATGCCGTTTCCTCCGTAGCTGTTGCCCTGCCCGCCGGAAACGGTGGCATTGACGCCGATGATGGTATTGTCTCCCGGGGAAATGATCTGGATGCCGTCTCCGCCAACTTCACCGGCACCGCCGGAAAGCATGCCGGCAATACTGATGTAGGCGTTGCTGGAGATGCCATAGAGATTGGCGCCGTTGCCGCCCATATCGCTTCCGCTGCCGCCGGCAACCTGTCCGGAAATGAGCAGGATGCCGTTTTCCCGCAGCGGCGAGATGATGACGCCGGCACCGCCGGTGGATCCCCGGCCGCCGGTGATTTCCCCTTCCAGGGCACCGTAGAAGGCGCCGGAAGTCTGGGAGATGGTTACGCCTGCTGCTCCTTCCTCCCCGATGATATGGCAGGAAGGATCGATGATGAGCTGGCCGGAGCCGCTGAAGGTCAGTGCACTGTTAAAGCGGGAACCCTGAATGGAAACGTTGTTCTGGAGCTCCACGTCGGAATTGCCGTCAATGAAAAGGGAATCGGCCAGGTGAACATTGGACATGGTGACGGAAGCGTTGGACACGTTGAGACCGTAAATCACCGATGGCGATGCATCCCCGGAGGTCAGCGTGATCCAGGAAGAGGTGGACAGGGGAATTCCGGAGGAGGCATCAATGAGGCCGCGGATCGTAACGATGTCCCCGTTCTGAGCCTGCTGTGCAAGGGAAAGCAGGCCGGGATAATCCTCTGCCGGCCCCAGAACCACGCTCTGCCCTGTCTGCATTACAGCAAGTGCAAGCAACAGGCTTACACAGAATACTCTGATTTTCATCAAGATAGCTCCTCTATTGATTCGTATTGAAAAAGGATACCATATGGGCACATTGCCGGCAGGGACTGCCGGATGCTGCCTTCCCGGCCGGGGAGATACTGCTCTGTGCTATCCATTATTTTCGGATTGATGAAATATTATATCACGAAAAAAAGTTGTTTGCAAATTGTGCAAAAAGGAGGTTGACAGGGATTTCGTAAAGTGCTATACTCTCCTCCGTTCGTTGGGGAATTGTGTAATGGCAGCACCTACGACTCTGACTCGTATTGTCTAGGTTCGAATCCTAGTTCCCCAGCCACGGCGACCATGGAGTTCCATGGTCGTTTTCTTATTGACGGAAATAATGATTTTCAGTAAAATAACAGTAACATTCAGCTGGAGCATCCCCAAAAAAGGAGATGCAGCCGGCACAGAAGACATTCAGGAGGTGAAATACGTGCAGGAACGCACTGAACGTCCCGTCCTTGCCCTGATGTATGACTTTGACTGCACCCTCTCTCCGAGGGACATGCAGGAATATGGCTTTATTCCGGAACTGGGAATGGATCCCCAGGACTTCTGGGCGGAGTGTGTGAAGGTCACCAAAGAGAATAAGATGGACCAGATCCTGTCCTACATGTATTTGATGGTGCGTCTTTCCCGCGGAAAGATTCTGCTGAACCGGCAGACGCTCGTGGAGATGGGCAAGGATGTGGTGCTTTTCCCGGGGGTGGAAACCTGGTTTTCCCGCATCAATGCCTACGCGGAAAAGGAAGGCCTGCAGCCGGAGCATTATATTATCTCTTCGGGACTGAAGGAAATCATTGAGGGGACTCCCATAGCCCATGAGTTCAAGGAAATCTATGCCGCGTCCTTTGTCTATGACGAGGCGGGTGTGCCGGTATGGCCGGCGATGGCGCTGAACTATACCAGCAAAACCCAGTTCATGTTCCGGATCAACAAGGGCGTGCTGGACGTTACCGAAAACCGGGAACTCAATGAATACATGCCGGAGGAAAGACGCAGGGTACCGTTCACCAATATGATCTATATCGGGGACGGATACACGGATGTGCCGTGCATGCGCCTGATCAAGAGCTATGGGGGACATTCCATTGCGGTCTTCCAGGAAAACCGGAAAACGGCGGACTCCCTGATTCTCCAGGGACGCGCCAATTTTGCGGCAAAGGCAGATTACCGGGAAGGCGGGGAACTGGAACAGATGGTATTCGCCGTGATTGACAAGGTGGCGGCGGAGAACCGGATTTCCAGGATGAACCTCGAGGCGAAGGACCGGGCGGTACAGCAGGAGAAGCCAAGAACGGAAGGGACACCCGAAAAGCCGGACGGGAAGGGAGCCAAAGGCGCAAAGCGCCGTGTCCTTGAGGGGCAGGTCAGCCTCTTCTCCACCGGAGAATAGTCCGCAGGCAGAAAAAGGCAGGGAAGCCCGCTGACAGCAGCCCGGCGGAACCCGTGAGACCCCCGATGCATCCCAGTCTCTGCCCATATTGGGAGAGCACATGGAAAGAGGGTTGAATTTTGTTTTTGCCTATGATACAATAAACCGTCAATTGCCAGTCGCTTTTTTTACGGATAATCCGGCAAAAGCGGTGATCGGCAATCCTTAAACAAAAAACAGGAGGGATTCCAAATGATTACAGCCGGCGAATTCCGTAAAGGCGTAACGATTGAATGGGAGGGCGGCGTCTGGACGATCGTTGATTTCCAGCATGTTAAGCCCGGCAAGGGTGCCGCATTTGTGCGCACCAAACTGAAGAACGTAATGACCGGTGCGGTTGTTGAGCGTTCTTTCAACCCCACGGACAAACAGGCCCGTGCCACCATCGAGACCAAGGAAATGCAGTACGTCTATAATGACGGCGAGTTCTATTATTTCATGGACACCGAGACCTTCGAGCAGATTCCCCTGACCCATGACCAGGTGGAAGACGCCATCCAGTTCATGAAGGAAGAGACCATGGCCACCGTCCGCTTCTTCAAGGGCCATGCCTTCTCCGTGGAAGCACCGAACTTTGTGGTTCTTGAGGTCACCGATACCGAGCCCGGATTCAAGGGTGACACCACCAGCAACACGACGAAGCCTGCCACGCTGGAAACCGGATACCAGATTGCGGTGCCGCTGTTCGTGAACATCGGCGACAAGATCCGCGTGGATACCCGCGATGGTTCCTACATGTCCCGCGCATAAGAGAGAGGAAATAATCCATGAACGATAGCGCAAAGGAAAAAGTAGCGTATCTCCACGGCCTCATGGAAGGCATGAAGTTTGACATGACAACGGATGTTGGAAAAGTGCTCAAGGTCATGGTGGAGGCGCTGGATGATTTGGTTGATGAAAACGATGCGCTGAAAGAGCGTATGGCCGACCTCGTGGATTATGTCGATGACATTGATGAGGATCTGTCCTATCTGAAGGATGCGCTTCTCGGAGAGGAAGACGAGGACGAGGACGAGGACGAGGACCTCGACGACGAAGACGTGTATGACGAGGATAAGGACGACGAAGACCTGGAAGAGGAAGACGATGAGGATGATTCCGAAGATGGAATCGGCGAATTTGTCTGCCCTTCGTGCGGCACATACGTGTATCTGAATGCGGAGGCCCTGGAGCGGGAAATGGCAAACGGCGCAGTGATCTGCCCGGAATGCCATAAGCCCATGAAGCTCTGCTGACATACTGATAATCTGACAAGATAAAAGGCTGAAATGCCAGTGCATATGCATCTGGATATTCAGCCTTTTTTACGAGGAGAAAGATGAAGTACCGTTTCGTTTGTCTGCTGCTGATCTTTCTGCTGCCGATACTGGCACTGGCGGAAGATCCGCTGTTGGGGCGGGTCACCAAGAATATGACGATCCGCAAGACAAAATCCACTTCCGGCATTAAACTGGGCAGCGTCGCAGAAGGGGAGGAAGTTTATGTCCTTTCCATGGAGGATAAGTGGCTGAAAATCCAGAAAGATGACGTAACCGGTTATATCCTCAGCAAAAACGTAACCGATTTTTCTTCTGCAGTTCCCCATGATGATGCGGCAGAAGCCGTCTTTTCCGGTATTGCCGGGGGAGACCTCACCCTTCGCGCCAAAAAAAGCAAGAGCGCTCAGAAGCTGCAGGGCTATCTGGAAGGGGAAACGGTCTACATCACGGAACTTGGAAAAGAATGGTTCAGCGTGGTCAAAAACGGGGTGCATGGTTATGTGCTCCGGGACGGCATTGTGGCGATCACGTCACTGCGGGAAGGCGTCAGTGTACCGGAGGCATATGTCACCGGTCCGCTCTTTCAGGCTGTTTATTCCGCGAGGGCGGACGTCAATCTGGGTATCCGCCGGAACCCGCGGGAGGATGCAGAGCAGATCGGGATGATTCCCGAAAATGAATACGCGGATGTCATGTACCAGGAGGACGGCTGGGCATACGTGCAGCGCAAGGGCGTGAGCGGCTTTGTCAAGGCTTCCCATCTGCGGTACTACAAGCGGTATGACCCGTTTGGGCCGCTGGTTCCCAATGTACAGGTCTGTCCTTATGCAGGCATGGTGCTCCGGGATGTCCCGCTGTATGATGCGGAGACCGGAGAACTGCTCCGCGTACTGCCGGCAGGGGCCGTGGTGGGCATCAGCCGGCAGGAGACGGACGGCTCCCTGCTGCTGCCTTATCAGCGGAAAACCGGCAGGATCACCGATCCTTCCGCACTGGCCCTGGACAGCGCCATTGCCTGGGATGAAGCAGACCCTGGAGACATGCTGGCTGTCTTTTCCACGTTTTACCCGGAACAGCCGGTCTCGGCCGCGGAACAGGGCAGACTCTTCAATATTGAAGAGGGCGTCCGCCGCATTGACGGCACCGTCATCCATGTGGACGAAACCTTCAGCTTTAATGAACTGTGTGCGCCCTATACTTCGGGAAACGGGTATCAGGAAGGGCCGATCATCAATTATGTTTCCAGCAAGAAGACGGGATACGGGGGGGGCATCTGCCAGGTGTCTACCACCCTGTACGATGCAGTCCTGCAGATTCCGGTGGATATTGTGAAGCAGCAGGTGCATTCCGCCTATGGCATTTTCTATGCGCCGCTGGATATGGATGCGGCCGTAGGTGCGGGAAATCTGGATCTGCGCCTGCACAATGTGCTTCCCTATGATATCCGCATGACGCTCCTGAACGTGAGAGGAGTACTGACGGTACGGATCTGGCGGGTGGAGTTATGAAAAAGTGGTTTGCAATGTTCCTTCTTCTTCTTTTTCTCTTTGCAGACGTCCAGGCAGAAGAAAAAGAAGAAGCAGAATTTTACGGGGTAATCGGCAGGCGGCTGACGGTCCGCCGGAACGCCACGGAGGAGTCCGGCATCCTCGGGTATGTGGAAGCGGGCACCGTGGTGGATGTCTATGTGAAAGGAAGAAATTACACCCGCATCGCATTCAATGGCGGCATGGGCTATGTCCGGACCAAGTATATCGAAATGGTGCAGCGGAAAGACCCCTTTGAAGGGCCGATGCCGGGCACTTCGGAACATGTGGCAGTAGGCGTGGTGCGGAAGGACCTGAGTTTCCTGCCGGAAGGATACCGCTATGCCATTCAGGTGTCGAAGGGAACGCTGCTGTCCATCCACCGCATCAAGGGAGACTATGCCTATTTCCCCTACCGGCGGGAACCGGACGACGTGAGGATCCCTGCTGACAGCATGGATATACAGTACTTTGTACCGTGGCAGGATGCCCTGCCCGGGGACCTGATCTATGCTTTTACGACTTTCTTCAGCACCAGCGCCAACAAGGAGGGGAATCTGGGGAGGGTCTACAATATTTCCCTGGCAGCCCAGAGGCTTACGCACATCATCATTCCGCAGGGAGAGACGTTTTCCTTCAATTCCTATTGTGGCCCCTATTCGAAGGAAAACGGCTACCGGTCCGCACCGATCCTTTCCGGGGAGAGTAAGATGGGCTATGGCGGGGGAACCTGCCAGGTCTGTTCAACCATTTACAATATCGTTCTGCGTATTCCGTCAGTGATTGAGGATATGAACTGGCACTCCCAGGGAGGCGTCAGCTACCTTCCTTCCGGTTTTGATGCCACGGTCAGCGACACGAAGGACATGGTGTTCCGCAACATCCTGCCCTATGATCTACGGCTGGAGTTTGAAACACAGGATGGCGTCATGACGGCGCTCATGTACCGCGCGGAAGAAAGCAGCACACCAGGAGAGGCAGAAAATTAATGAAGATACTGATCGCAAATGATGACGGCATTCACGCACCGGGGCTTTATGCACTGGTTTCCGCGATGACGGAGGCCGGACATGAGGTGATTGTTTCGGCGCCGGACGGACAGCGGTCGGCAGCCAGTCACAGTGTAACGCTTCAGGGCCCCATCTGCGTCCGTGAAGATGCGGTACCGGGGGCTGTAAAGGCGTATGCCGTGAGCGGAACGCCCGCAGACTGCGTCAAGCTCGCCCTGACGGAACTGGTTAAGGATGTGGACCTTGTCCTCTCCGGAATTAACCGGGGATTCAATGCAGGGATCGATGTCCTTTACTCCGGTACGGTGGCGGCAGCCATGGAAGGAGCCTTTTTCGGCAGGAAGGCCATGGCGGTCAGCCTTGGCCGAGACAGGGAGGATCTGTATCCGGCAGCGGCGGCGCTGGCGGTGAAGATGGTTTCCCGTATGGAAAAAATGGAGATTCCTCCGTACAGCATGCTGAATCTCAATTATCCGGAGACGGACCAGCTGCAGGGAATCCGGGTGACGGGACTCCGGGCTACCAAGTACAAGGATGGATATCATCGCAAAGAGCTGCCGGATGGCAGCTGGGAGTATGAGCTCTACGGATACGTGGATGAGCCGGACGCCCATGATGATGATGATTATTCCTGGCTGACGCAGGGATATGCAACGCTCACGGTCCTGAATTTCGATATGACGGAAGTCAGGGCTACAGATTCTTTAAGAACATGTGATTTATTACAAAATGATTAAATAATGCAGGAAGAGCAATTCTTCTTGCATTTTTCTTTGCCTTTTGCTATTCTAATAACAGTTTTTCCAAAAAAGCAGTGGGTTGGAGGCAAAAAAATGCAAGACAATATGCAGGACCTGATGCAGCAGCTGAACCATTCCGGAAAGCGTCTCAGCAAGGGGCATCGCAGAATTGCGGAGTATATCATTGACCATTATGACAAAGCGGTCTTGATGACAGCCAGCAAGCTGGGAGAAGCGGTGGGCGTCAGCGAATCGACAGTGGTGCGTTTTGCTTCTGCCATGGGATATGACGGCTATCCGCAGTTCCAGAAGGCGCTGCAGGAACTGGTGCGCCACTGGCTTACCGCGGTGCAGCGCTTTGAAATGTCGGTGGACATCGATGAGTCCCGGGTGCTGCAGACGGTGCTGCAGGCGGACATGAACAACATCCGCAGGACACAGGAAGAAATCAGCGGGGATGCTTTCAATGAGGTAATCGACCGGATTTCAGCGGCAAGGAACATCTACATCATGGGGGTCCGCTCTGCTGCCCCGATTGCCCAGTTCCTGGCCTATTATCTCAACTTTATTCTGGATAATGTGCGAACCATTTCCGAAAATGGCGGCGATATCTTTGAGCAGATCAGCCGAATCGATGAATCGGATCTGCTGATCGGCATCAGCTTTCCGCGGTATTCCAGCCGTACGCTGGAAGCGATCCAGTTTGCAAGGGCCAGGGGAGCCTGTGTGGTGGGCATTACGGACGGGCCGATGTCTCCGCTCTATGAGACCAGCAGCGTGTGCCTGACTGCAAGGACGGATATGGCCAGCTTTGTCGATTCCATGGCTGCCCCGCTGGCGGTAATCAATGCCATGATTGTTGCCATCGGTCTCCGGCACCAGGAGGAGCTCAGCGAGCACTTCCGCCTGATGGAAGGAATCTGGGAGGAATACAAGGTATATGTTGGACGCAACAAATGACGTGGTCGTTGTCGGCGGAGGCGCCGCCGGCATGCTCGCGGCCATTATGGCAGGCAGGGCGGGAGCCCGGGTCCTGCTGCTGGAAAAAAATGAGAAGCTTGGCAAAAAGGTTTACATCACCGGCAAGGGAAGATGCAACCTGACAAACCTGGCGGAGGGGGAAGAGTTCTTTAAGGAGGTGCCGCACAACGGTGCCTTTCTTCGTTCTGCCATGCATGCCTTCAGCAACCGGGATATTATTTCGCTGGTGGAGTCCTATGGAACCAGGACAAAAGTGGAACGGGGCCAGCGGGTCTTTCCGGAGAGCGACAAGGCATCGGATGTGACCCGGGCGCTGACACGGGCCCTGTCGGAGGCAGGGGTCAGGGTCTGCCTGAATACGGAAGTCCGGGATATGGAGAAGACCGAAGACGGCTTTCTCCTCTCCACACCGGAAGGAAAGCTTCCGGCACGGGCGGTGATCCTTGCCACAGGCGGGATCAGCTATCCTTCCACCGGCAGCACCGGGGACGGATATCGCTTTGCCGGCAGCCTGGGCCATACCGTGACGGAAACCTACGGCTCGCTGGTGGGGCTCATCTCGGAGGAAAAGTGGCCTTCCCTGCTGCAGGGGCTCTCACTCCGCAATGTGCGCCTCACGGCAAAGGTGGGAAAGCGGCAGATCTATGATGAACTGGGGGAGATGCTCTTTACCCACTTCGGCTTCAGCGGTCCCCTGGTCATTGAGCTGTCCAGCCATCTCCCGGAACCGGTTGCCGATGCGGCGATCCGTCTGGACCTGAAGCCGGGAATCCCGGCGGAAGAACTGGATGCGCGGCTGACCCGGGAATTCTCCGAAAATGCCCGGAAGCAGCTGCAGACGGTGATGCTGTCCTTCCTGCCGGCAAGAATGGCGGGCATCTTTCCGTCCCTGTGCGGTGCGGACGGGAGCATGATGGCAGGCAATGTGCCGAAAGCAGTGCGGCACCGCATGGTAGATACCTTCAAGGGGCTGCCGCTGAAGGTAACGGGACGCAGGGACGTGGCGGAAGCCATTGTAACCAGGGGCGGCGTACAGGTGAAGGAAATAACCCCCGGAACGCTTATGAGCAAAAAAGTCCCCGGTCTTTTCTTTGCCGGGGAACTGCTGGATGTGGACGCCCACACCGGCGGATTTAATCTGCAAATTGCCTGGTCCACCGGCGCACTGGCGGGGAGAAGGGCAGCGGAATATGCAAAGGAGGTTCACGATGGCATACAATGAAGAAGAACGCAGGGTTTATGAACGGACAGCGCGTCTTATTCTCCTGATGGCTGTCCAGAATATCCTTCCGGATGCAGGGGTCATCATTGAGCACAGCATCGGAAACGGGGTTTACATTACCCTTAAGAATGAGGTGCTGACGGCCACCCGCGTCCGGAGAATCGAAGAGAAAATGCATGCAATCGCGGAGGCGGACCTGCCGATTGTGCGGAGGCGGATGAGCCGGGAGGAGGCCATGGAACTCTTTTCCCAGCAGGGACAGGAGGATACCGTACGCCTGCTGACCTACCGCCCTTTCAACTACTTTGATATCTATACCTGTGACGGCTACAGCGAATACTTCTACGGCACCATGGCAAAGACCACCGGTGAAGTACGCAAGTTCGCCCTTTCGCTGTATTATCCGGGCATGGTGCTCCGGCTTCCGGATTTCCTGAAGGAAGAGGAGGAGCTCGTACCGGCACCTTTGATGGAGAGCCCCAAGCTGATGCGTACCTATGCGGAAGCCAAACATTGGGGGAAGATTCTGCACTGTGAGTCCGTGGCGGATGTCAACGGGGTGATTGAGCGGGGAGAGAGCCGCGATTTCATCCGTATCTGTGAGGCCATCCACAACCGTGCCATCCTGGAAATCGCAGAGCAGATTGTAGAACGCAATGCCAGGGTGGTATTTGTTTCCGGACCGTCCTCCAGCGGAAAAACCACCTTTTCGAACCGGCTGGCAGTGGAACTGAAGGTCCGGGGACGCAATCCCATTCCGCTTTCCCTGGACGACTATTATCTCGACAGGGACAAGGTGCCGCTGGGGGAAGACGGCAAGCCGGACCTCGAATGCCTGGAATCCATCGATGTGCCGCTCTTCAATGAACAGCTGGTGGATATTCTGGCCGGGGAAACGGTGGAGACGCCGATTTACTCCTTTTATACGAAGAAACGGGAACCGAAGGGAAAGATCCTGAAGATGGGGGAACAGGATGTCCTCATCGTAGAGGGAATTCACGGCCTGAATCCGAGCCTTTCCAGGGAAATTCCGGGCGATCTCAAGTTCAAGGTATATGTCAGCGCACTTACGCCGCTCAATCTGGACGGACATAACCGGATCCGGGCGACGGATGCCAGACTGCTGCGCAGAATGGTGCGGGATTTCCGTACCCGCGGTGCCAGCATTGAAGACACCATGGGAATGTGGGAGGCAGTGAAACGGGGAGAAAAGAAGAATATCTTCCCTTACCAGGAAGAGGCGGACGTGATGTTCAATACATCCCTGCCCTATGAACTCTTCGTCCTCAAGAAGCATGCCTTCGCGCTCCTTTCCGCTGTACAGGAAAGCAGCCCCTACTTTACGGTATGCCAGCGGCTACTCAAGTTCCTGAACTATATGCTGGATATGAAGGAAGAAGATGAAATTCCGCCTACTTCCATTTTCCGGGAATTTCTTGGCGGATGCACTTTTTACAGCGAATAGAATAAATCCTCTGCAGATGCAGAGGATCTTTTTTTCCGGCATGTTTCAGGAGAAAACTGCGGTTTCCGCAGGAAAGGAGTATGAAAAGAAAAGAGCCACTGCGAAAACAGTGGCCTGAAAAAGAAGATTAGATGCTGGCAAAACATCTGAAGCCATTATCGCACTTCCATAAGAAAATGTCAAGCCCAAAAACGCGGAATTAGCCGGAATATTTCGGAAATTACGGGAAGACATTCAGAAATACATCCGCCATTTCTTCCGGGGTTTCCTTTTCTCCTTCCAGCAGCCAGCGGAAAGCGGTATTGCACAGCGCACCGGCATACATGTAGATGCGGTAGCGCAGAATGGAGGAAGCCGGCATGTTTCCGCTGACCACTTCCCGGTACTGGGTGATTTCATCCAGCAGCACGTCCATGATTCCGCAGTGATACAGCCCGAGGATCAGGTGGCCGTAACGATGGAACCATTCGAAGGCACGGACCAGATTGACATGGGAGGTGACATCGGAAATGTCGTACTCATCCGTACTGTAGTATTCATCCAGAATATCCCGGATGGTGACCAGAACCACATTTTCCTTGCAGGTATAGTGGCGGTAGAAGGACATGCGGGAGACGCCCGCCAGGGCAATGATTTCGGAAACGGTAATGTCTTCCATCTTCTTTTCATGCATCAGTGAAAAGGTGGCATCCCGGATGGCTTCTTTGACAGGGTGATTTCGGGACATGGGAATCCTCCTTGAACGGGGCAGCATTCAGAGAATGGACACGATAAAATGTTACACTTTTGAAAGTTCTGTAACATCATGAATGTTACACTCTTTCAAGTTTTATCACTTTTTGATGCTTGTGTCAAGGCTGGAAGCGTGCTAAACTCTGCCTGCCAATTGCGCAAAACAGGGAGGATATTATGAAAGATTATATGATTATCACAGATGCTACCTGTGATATGAATCAGGATATACTGGACAGGTATGAAATCGGAGTCATTCCCATGGAAGTGGCAATGGATGACGGAAGGACTTTCATGCATTATCCGGATTTCAGGAATTTCGCACCCGCTGACTTCTATAAGGAACTGGCCCGGGGCAACCTGGCCCATACGACCCAGATTACGCCCAACCAGTACAAGGAATTTCTGACGCCGCTTCTGAAAGAAGGAAAAGATATTCTTTATGTCTGTTTTTCCAGCGGACTCAGCAATACCTATGCATCCTCGGTCATGGCCTTTGACGAGCTGCGGGAGCAGTTCCCGGAGCGGCGTCTGATCACGGTGGACTCGCTGTGTGCGAGCGGTGGAGAAGGTGCCTTCGCGGTCCAGGCAGCAATGAACCGTGAAAACGGCATGGAGATGGAAGAAAATGCACAGTGGCTTCTGGATAACCGCCTTCGCATGATGCACTTCTTCACCGTCGGAGATCTGATGTACCTGCATAAGGGCGGCAGGGTGAGCGCTGCTTCCGCAATTGCCGGTACGGCACTGGCGATCAAGCCGATGATGTATGTGGATAATGAAGGAAAACTGGTGGTGGGAAGCAAGGTCCACGGCCGCAGGACAAGCCTGAAAAAACTGGTGGCCAATCTCAAGGCCTCCGTTGAGCATCCGGAGGATCAGGTGATCTACGTCTGCTCTACGGATGCATGGAAGGATGCGGAATCCGTGGCAGACTGGGTGCGGCAGGAAGTTCCCTGCAAGGACGTGGTGATGACCACGGTAGGCCCGGTTATCGGAACACATACCGGTCCTTCTCTGGTATGCCTGTTCGCCTTTGGTTCCAGCCGCATCGCCAAGGAATAATGCTGAGGGCTGATCTTAACCGGTCAGCCTTTTTTGTTGCAAATAATTCCAAAAGGTGTATCATAGAGATGTAATAAAATCTTACTGCGGGTTCGTGACAGTAAATCAGAAAGGGAATTACTATGAGAAAGACGATCTTACTAAGCCTGCTTCTTTGCTTCTGCCTGCTTGCGGCAGGGGCATCTGCAGACCGGGCACGCTTTCTTTCTTCAGACCGGGATACCAATTATCATGTATCCCACCTCGAATACCATGTCGGCCTTACGGATTGCCGGGTTTCCGGAAACTACCTGAAGGTCCGCAGCCGCCCCGGCGGAGACGGAATCATCGGGCATGTGGAACAGGCGGACACGGTGGAATTATGCTCTCTGAACGGAAAGTGGGCAGAAATCCGGGTGATCTATGCCTCTCCCACCAGCCCCGATTCCTGGGCCGGACTGCAGGGCTACATTGACTCGGACTATCTGGAATGCCCCTGCGACAACTATGTGTATTATCACAGCTCTGCCTTTTCAGAGTATTACAGCATGGGCCAGCTGAACGGCCAGACATCTGCCAGGGAGATTCCAGGAAGGGGAAGCAGAGCCATGTTTACCCTGTACCGGGGAAACCAGGTCATTGTACTGGGAGAATATACGGCTCCCGACGGCAGTTCCTGGCTGCGGGTCATGTCGGATACCCGGTGCGGTTTTGTTCCGGTGAGCAGCATTGACATTCTGTCTTCCTCGGATATCCCCGTGGCACCGGACGGTTCCCCCAGCAGGGGCGGCATCGGTGCGGATCCGGGAATGCCGACCTATATCCCGAATGGGGCAAGCCTTGCGACGCTGCTGCATGACAGCACCAACGTGCGGGACCGTGCCAACGGAAATGTGATTGCACGGCTGCGGAGAAATACCACAGTGGCCGTGCTCGACCGTACGCAGGACAGCAAGGGAGTGGGCTGGTACCATGTCTCCTTCGGCGACCGGAGAGAAGGGTATATCCGGGAGGATCTGCTGAGTCTGCAGGAATCCGTACAGAATTCCTATGGACAGAATCCCTATGCACAGAATCCCTATTACATGCCGACCACAGTGCCGGTGATTCCCACTGCGGTGCCCACCGTGGTGCCTACTGCGCTGCCGACCATGTACCCGTCTTACGGAACAAATGTGGATTACCAGGGAGTGTATTCTGCCTATATCCGGCAGCATTCCTATAATTATACGGACTTCCGGGGAGCAAAAATGAAGGACATCGACGGGGATGGCATACCGGAGCTCTTCGTGGATGCCACGCTCGGCGTACGGGGAGAATGCTACGTCTATACCTATTTCAGCGGTGCGGTGGTGCCGCTGTGCATCGATTACAGCGGTACGTCCTCTCCCAACCAGCCGGGCTCGGATATGAACGATAACTGCATCGGCGGCGGCGGAAGCGTGTATTTTGATTATTCCGGCATCGGAATCCTGGGAGGAGGATCCAATTCCGCTTCAGAAGAGGAATACAGCCGGTATGAAAAGGACGGGTTTGCACTGCGGGTGCGGGAATCCCTGGTGATCCGTTACAGCGAATCCGGGAATGCAACCTATCACCTGGTGGGATACGGGTACCGCGGCGGTGCCTCCTATGTATCCAGCGACAGAACCCTTACCAGGGCAGAAGCATATGGCTTCCTCAGCAGCTACATGGGAGCGGAGGAACTCTTCAATTAAAGGAGAAGGAGGGAAGGCAGATGGCAGAACAGCGGGGAGAACTCCTGGCGATGCGTGCAGTGGATCTTGCAAGAGAACGCATCATGTCCTGCCTTCCCTATCTGAATCTTGCACTGCTGAAGATGCCAACGGAACTCCGGTCCGGCGGCAGGCTGGAAGAGGAAACCATCCGCTGGGGCCGCAAAGGATGTACGACGGACGGGAAAAGCATTTTCTGGGAGACAGCGGACGTGCTCCGCTGTTTTTCTGCTGGAGAGAATGTCCTGTGCCGTACCTACCTGCATATGGTAATGCACTGTGTTTTCCTGCATCCTTTTGCCTATGAAAGGACCGAAACCCTGTGGTGGGATACGGCCAGCGATATTGCCGTGGAGCATGTGATCCGGCATCTTGGGAAAAGCGAACTCCAGTGTCCGGAGGATTTTGAACAGCAGAGCGTTGAAGAACAGTATCTGCATGCCCTTCCGGAAATCACGGCGGAAGAGGTATACCGTGCCATGGAGAATGACCCGGAAACGGCGGAAGCGCTGCTTTCGCGAAGGCAGCTGTTCGCAAGGGATTCTCATGATGCCTGGCTGACGGGAAGGGAAGAGAACACGCTTCAGGAATACAGCCTGTTTGCCAGGCCGGACCGGAGCAGGGACCAGGGTGAAGAATGGCGCAGGATATCGGAAAACGTGCGGATTCTTGAAAACAATGCCTCGGACCGCATCGGCAGGACGGCAGGCCAGCAGGTGAAGGAAATCCCGGCGGTGGAGCCCGCCTATGAGGATTATGCGGCCCTCCTGAGAGAAATGGCGGTTCCCAGTGAGGAAGCGCAGCTGAATCCGGAGGAATTCGATTACATTGCCTATACCTACGGGCTTTCCCGCTACGGGAATATGCCCCTGGTGGAGCCCATCGAATACCGGGAAATGAAGAAGGTCCGGGAGCTGGTCATTGCCATTGATACTTCCGGATCGACCCAGGGCAACAAGGTCCGGCATTTTCTTTCCCAGACCTATGCCATCCTGAATCAGACGGAATGCTTTTCGGACCGGCTGAATGTGCACATTATCCAATGCGACTGTGCGATACAGCACGATGAAAAGATTACAAGCCGGGACGCCTTTGAGAGGTATATGAAACAGGTGGTCATAAAGGGGGCGGGAGGAACGGATTTCCGCCCGCTGTTTACCTATGTGCAGGAACTGATCCTCAGCGGAGAATTTGGAAGACTGCAGGGCATCATCTATTTCACGGACGGCTTTGGGGAATTCCCGGAAACCGATCCGGAAATTCCAACCGCATTTGTGCTGTATGATACCGATTGTGAAGAAGAAAAACTGCCCGGCTGGGCCAGACACGTGCGTCTGAAAGGAGAATAGATTTGGATATCAGGGAAGCAAAAGAACAGATCAAGCAGGCGGTCGCTATCTATCTGCAGAAGGACCGGTATGGAGCATACCGTATTCCCATCGAAAAGCAGCGGCCGATCTTTTTGCTTGGTGCGCCCGGAATCGGAAAAACCGCGATTATGGAACAGATCGCCGAGGAGACCGGACTTCCGCTGGTATCCTACTCGATGACCCACCACACCCGGCAGAGCGCTCTCGGCCTGCCCATTATCGAGCAGAAGACCTATCAGGGAGAGCAGTTCCAGATTTCCTCCTATACGCTCAGTGAAATCATTGCCACCCTCTATGAAACCATGGAGAAGACCGGCAAACAGGAAGGCATTCTTTTCCTCGATGAGATCAACTGCGTGTCGGAAACCCTGGCGCCGTCCATGCTCCAGTTCCTGCAGTACAAGGTGTTTGGCAATCACAGGATTCCCGAAGGCTGGGTCATCGTAACCGCGGGCAATCCCCCTGCCTATAACCGGGCAGTGCGGGAATTTGACGTCGTTACCCTGGACCGTCTCAAGGTGATGGAAATTGAACCGGATTTTGCAGCCTGGCTTCAGTATGCGAGGGAGAGCGGCGTTCATCATGCCATCATCAGTTATCTCGATATCCGCCGGGATGCCTTTTACCGCATCGAAAACAGCCGGACGGGCCGTGAATATGTGACCGCCAGAGGCTGGGAAGATCTCTCGGAAGCCATTCTGCTTTATGAAGAACAGGGCTTCAAGGTGGATGAGGCACTCATTTCCCAGTATATCCGCCATTCCCGGATAGCGGATGAGTTTACGACCTATTATGCCCTCTACTGCAAGTACCGGGGAGAATATCCGCTGCGTCAGATACTGAAGGGCGCTGCCGGAGAGGACATTGACAGGCAGGTAAGGAAAGCGGCACTGGACGAGCGCATCACGGTGCTCGAACTGCTGCTGGAAGCGATGCTGCCGGAAATCCGGGATCTCATGGCAGAAGAGGCAGGAATCCATCTCGTGCAGGAAATCCTGAAGAAAGGGAAAACGGAGGAGGATTTCATCGCCTATGCAGAGGAAGAACGGAACCGGAGAAAGAGCGAACGGAAGGTGGAAGATGCGGCGGGTACCCTGAACTTCCGCAAAAGAGAAGCGTCCCTGTACGCAGAATCCTTCCTGTACGACCGGATCCGGGAACTCCATACGGGGCATGTCCGTCCGGAGGAAGCATTCCAGCGGGTGAAGGACGTTTACCGGGAAGCGGTGGATGCACACCTGCAGAAAATGGAGCAATGGGGGAAGGAACTGTCGGAACTCTTTGCTTTTGTGATCCGCAACTGGGGAGATTCCCAGGAACTGGTTATCCTGCTGACGGAGCTGACGGCCAATCCGCACAGTATGGCCTACCTCTATGAATATGGCAATGATGCCTATGACCGTTACAGCGACCGTATCCGGCTTTCTGACCGGTCCCGGCAGCTGGAGGAAGAGGTGCAGGCTTATCTCGACGGTTCGGGAGAAAAGGAATGAGCGGAGAAAAACGGTTCGACACCGTCCCCTTTGAAGACGGCGTGGCAATTACGGGCTATCATGGAAGCGAGGAAATCGTCTGGATTCCTCCGGAACTGGAAGGACTTCCGGTGCGGTGCATCCGGGAAGGTGCATTTGAAGAAGCGGAGATGACGGAGATTGTATTCCCCGAAACCGTCCGGATCATCGAAAGGAAAGCCTGCTCTTTCTGCTTTTTGCTGCAGAAGGTGACCCTGCCGGAAAACCTTACCGACCTGGACGGCGACAGCTTTGGAAATGCGCCGCTGCAGGAGCTCCGGCTTCCGACGACGCTTTGCCGCCTGACCCGTCCGATGTACCTGAATGCCTGCATCCGGGTGGAGGGGCATCCTTTCCTGTTTGTACAGAACAACGGGCTCTATGCGCGGAAGCCGGATGGAGCCCATTTCCTTTGCGCATCGGAAACGGAACTTCAGGACCTTTCCCTGTGTGAAGGGACCGTGGAGGTGGAGGAAGGGGCATTGCGCCAGGCAGGGCTGTCTTCAGTCACATTGCCGGTTTCCCTGCAGCGCCTTCCGGAAGCGGAACTTGCCGGGATTCAGCAGATAAACATGCAGAATACCCCGTTTCTTCAGAAGGAAGACGGATGCATCTACCATAGTACTTCCCGGGGATGGACCCTGCATGCCGTGCTGATGGATACGGACTGCCTGACGGTACGCCCGGGAACGCAGATTATCGGCAGGGAGGCATTTTACGGCAGGAATATCCGCAAGGCGGTTCTGCCGGAAAGCATCCGGGAGATCCATCGGAACGCTTTTGCCGGGGTTCCGCTGCAGGAAGTGGTGCTCCGGGGGCAGTCCATCGTATTTCCGGAAGAAAAAATGCTTCGGGATGAACTGCTTTCTGCCTTTGATGAGCATTCCGGAACCTATCATTTTGAAGCAATGGACAGGGTGCTTCTGTCGGATTATATGAATACGGACAGGCTGCATATGCTGGTGGAACGCATGCACATGCCCGGGCTTCCCCGGAATCAGCAGGATGCCTTTTCCAGGCGACTGCAGGATACCCTTCCCGAAATGCTTCCGGAACTGGTCAAGGAAAAGAAACCGGAACTCTTTGAATCTGCCCTGGATGGGGCAGCCTTCAGCGCCGTGCAGAGAGACGTCCTGTATGGCCTGCTGGAAAAAATGATGGATTCCGGAGCGGCAAGGGAAATGATGGTAATCCTCAGCAGGAATAAGAGCAGAAATAGTCAGAAGATCAGAGAAGGGTTTGAGCTTTAGGCCCCGGAGGGAGCGCTTAATCCCTTTTTCATTTTTTTTGAAAAAAAGGGATTGACAGGATTCCGGAAAACGTGTATACTTTTAATTGTTAGATAGAACTAACAAATTTCCGAAGATGTCCGGGAGAAAAAGATGCAGAAAAGGGTTTTCTTCTTCCGGGAAGACCTTTTCGGAAAAACCTGAAAGAATCCTGCCAACCTCCGGTCAGCGGGAATGCTCCAACCCCGCTGACCGGATTCCTCCCTTTTGTTCACCTTCTGCAATGTACCTGAACGCGGTACGATTGCAAACTATCTACCCAAATGTCCCCCGGTGCACACCGCACCGGGGGCTTTTGTATGATGCGGCACCGGCCGGACCATTTGCCAAAGTCCTGCGGGAAAGGTATAATGACACGCGTTACGCACATGAATGTCAGCAAACATTGGAGGAAACACTTGAATACGAAGAAATTCTGCAAGGCCTGGATTCCGGTAATTCTGTGGCTGGCTGTCATCTTTATCTTTTCCCACATGCCAGGAGACGGGTCGGAAACCCAAAGCGGCCGTGTTGTTGCCATGATCCTCTGGATTGTGGAACGGCTGCTGGGGGCAGAAGCAGCAGCCGGGCTCATGGAATGGCCATGGCTGTCCTATGCAGTGCGGAAGATGGCGCACTTTAGTGAATATGCGGTGTTGTGCCTGCTGTTCTATCGGGCGCTCAGGATGAGCAGTGTGAAGGGATATCCTGCATTTACCCTGCTGCTGTCCGCCGTTTCTGCCATGCTGGACGAATTTCATCAGCGGTTCATTCCGGGCAGGGCGGGGGTTGCATGGGATGTGCTGATTGATACGGCCGGTGCAGGAACCATGCTGGTGCTGCTGATCTGCCTTGCAAGATACCGGAAAAGAAAGGATGAGACAATTGTCACTGGAAAAAGCGAGAGCCTATCTGAAGGAAAAGGGATATGAGGACAGAATCATTCTCACGGAAGAAAGCAGTGCGACAGTAGAACTGGCTGCCAAGGCAGTGGGAGCAGAACCGGCAGAAATTGCCAAGACCATGTCCTTTCTGGTAGGGGATCAGGCGATCCTGATTCTGATAGAGGGAACGGCACGCATTGACAATCCCAAATTCAAGGCGGCTTTTCACACGAAAGCGAAAATGATACCTGCTGATGAGGTGGAAAGCCGTGTGGGCCATGCACCGGGCGGCGTCTGCCCGTTTGGGGTGGATGTGCCGGTCTATCTGGACGTCAGCCTCAAAAAGCATGCCATTGTATACCCGGCAGCGGGAAACGATCACAGTGCAGTACGCATGACCCCGGCGGAACTGGAAGAATGCCTGCATGCAGCCTGGGTGGATATCAGCAGGGAACAGAGCGGAACCTGAATAATCCCCTTCCTTTGAAAATCAGCCATATTATCCCGGTCTGCCGGGGCATGCAGCCCTGCAGACCGGGACGGCTTTTTGGGGATTCTCCGTTATTCCCGGTATTCTGTGTGTTCTGCAGGGCAAAAGATCCGCAGCAGGAAAACCTGCCCGGGCGAAAAAGGAAAAGGCAGCAGAAATCTGCTGCCTTGATTTTGGGGGGAAATTACTTGCCCAGCGCCTTGAACATCCATCCCTTATAGGCTTCCACGCCAGGCTGGTCAAACGGATTGATTCCCAGAATCTCTCCGGAAAGATAGCAGGCGAACTGGAAGAAATAGAAGAGCTGGCCGAAATGATAGGCATCCATGGCGCCGACATCAAAGATGATGCAGGGCATTTTGCTGCTGTGGGCGGTAACGGTGGCCTCGTAGGCGGCTTCATTGATGTCCCGGAAATCCTTGTCATTCAGGTAGCCGAAGTAGTCGGCTTTGCCGTCGTCATGGATAACAAGGCTGTCGGCAACATCCGAGACGTGCAGGAAGGTTTCGAACATGAGCGGAGCACCGTCCTGCAGATACTGTCCGACGGCATGAAGTTCCTCGGAATATTCGGCGGCAACCGGGAAAATACCTTTGCCGTCTTTTCCTTCGCTTTCGGCAAAGAGCTGTACCCACCACTTATAGAACCAGCGGTACTGGGGTTCAAAGGAAGCCAGCATTTCCAGTGTATAGCCTTTCTGGTTATACAGGTTGCGCAGCGCAGCATACCGCAGTGCAAGATTGCTGGCGGCGTCTTCCTGATGGAGCTGCTCAGCCATGTCCCTGGCTCCGCTTACCAGTTCGCGGATGTCAATGCCTGCGACTGCCATGGGC
>CAMVHE010000032.1 GCA_947167215.1 uncultured Clostridia bacterium | reverse complement strand
TCATTCAAGGTCCGTGGGGCATATATCAAAATTGCCAGCCTCAGCGACGACGAAAAAAAGGCGGGAGTTATAGCATCTTCTGCAGGAAATCATGCGCAGGGGGTTGCATTGGCCGCAAGGAATTTCGGTGTCCCGGCGACAATTGTCATGCCGGAAGGAGCACCGCTCTCGAAGGTGAAGGCTACCCGTGAACTTGGGGCACATGTTGTTCTGCACGGAGCGGTCTATGATGATGCCTATCAGGAGGCTGTACGTCTGCAGAAGGAAAATGGCATGACCTTTATTCATCCGTTTGATGATCCGCTTGTCATCGCAGGCCAGGGGACAATCGGTCTTGAGATCATGGATGATCTGCCGGATGTGAATACCATTGTTGTGCCTGTCGGAGGCGGAGGTCTGGCATCTGGAGTGGCCGCAGCGGTAAAGATGCTTCATCCGGAAAAGAAAGTGATCGGGGTTCAGGCAGCCGGAGCTGCGGGCATGAAAGCTTCATTTGAAGCAGGACATGTGGTGGCTTTGAAATCTGCCAAAACGATTGCTGACGGTATTGCTGTCAAACAGCCGGGAGAAATGACGTTTGCTCTGTGCCGGGAATATTTGGATGAAATTGTAACGGTGGATGATGATGAAATTGCGGCGACCATCCTCTTCCTCATGGAAAAGGGGAAGATGGTGGCAGAAGGAGCGGGTGCTGCATCTGTTGCTGCCATCATGAATCATAAGTTCGATACGGATGGCAAGGTTGCTGCTGTGGTTTCCGGCGGAAATATTGATGTCACCATGATTTCAAGAATCATCGAAAAAGGCATGCTGCGCGCGGGCAGGATGACCAAAATGCGTATCTTGATGAAGGATCAGCCGGGACAGCTTGAAGTGGTGAGCAGAATCATCAGCCATGAGGGAGCAAACGTGATGGCGGTACACCATGACCGCACAGATGTCGACCTGGATATCCGGGATGCCATTCTGGAGATTACGATGGAAACCCAGGATAGGGAGCATGCAATGCGGGTCATTGAGGCATTGCGCCGGGAAGGATTCGAGGTTAATTGACCAATTGTAATCATTTCTTCTTTTTGCTTGCAGAATAAAAAGGAGCATGATATAATCCACAGGCTCAAAACAAGAGAGTCGATGAAATGAGAGGAAAGGGAACTATGAAAATCATATCTGTAGAAAAGATTTCCAGCAACCAGGCACGTGTGGTCTATGCTGTCGAAAAAGAAACCGTTCAGAAAAGAATGGAAAAACTCGTCCGTCAGGAGAGCAGGAACATCCGCATTCCCGGATTCCGCCCCGGCAAGGCACCGCTTAGCATGCTGAAAAGCTTCTTTAATGAAAATGCAGTGCTTGAGGGTGCAGCTCATGATCTTCTGAATGAAACCATCACCGAGGCAATTCTTGAAGCAGGTGTGGAGTTTGTTGGAAGGCCTCAGGTCGATATCACCAAAATGGAGAAGGATGAGGATATCGAGTATACCGTAACGGTGGACGTAATGCCGGATGTTGAACTCGGTGAGTATAAGGGACTGACCGCGCTGCGCATGGCTGAAGAAGTTACCGATGAGAAGATTGACGCAGAGATTCTGAAAGATCGTCAGAAACAGGCTGTTCGTGTAGATCTCGATCGCCCGGTGGAAAATAACGACACGGTTGTGATCGATTATGTCGGAAAAATCAATGGGGAAGCCTTTGAAGGCGGTTCTGCGGAAGAAGTGACCCTCAAAGTTGGTTCGAAGCAGTTTATCCCGGGATTTGAGGATCAGCTGATTGGCATGGAAGTCGGAGACAGCAAGACTTTTACTGTGACATTCCCGGAGAACTATGCGGCAGATCTCAGCGGCAAGGAAGCAGAGTTTGAAGTGACCGTGCGTCACGGATACTATGAGCAGCTGCCGGAGCTGGATGACGAATTCGTCAGCGATATCAGTGACTTTGATAAGGTTGATGACTACCGGAATGCAATTCGCGACAGGCTCCAGAAAGCTGCTGATTCCCAGGCAGATTATCAGTTCGGCGAATCCATTCTGAACACCGTTATGTCCGAGTCTTCGATGGACATTCCGGAATCCATGATTACGGAAGAAATGAATGCCCGGTTTGACTATATGAAGCGTCAGCTGGAAATGCAGGGAATCAAGATGGAGGATCTGGCGGAGCAGCAGCATCGCACAGTGGACCAGATGAAGGAAGACCTGAGGGATGAAGTGGTCAATAACCTTCAGCGATTCCTTGTTGTGAGAGCAATTGTTGCGCAGGAAGGCCTCGAAGCAACCGATGAAGATATTCTGGATACCATCCATCGCCTCTATCCGGGTGTTTCCAAACAGGATGCCGATCGTATGATGGAAAGACGGCGTGAATCGCTGAAAGAAACAGCCGAAGATTATAAAGTTGTATTGAAGCTTGCAGAGTGGAATCAGCCTCAGACAATGGACGAATACCTGAAGGCAATGGAGCAGGTAAAGGCTGCAAATGAGGCAGAAGCAACTGTGACAGATGCTGAAGCAGAAACCGCTACCGATGAGGAAGCCCCGAAGGCAGCCGAGGAGTCTGCTGAGTGATTGGTGAGGAGAATATGATGACGTCTTATTTTGAACCGACGGTCATTGAGCGCTCCGGTCAGGGCGAGCGTGCATACGATGTTTATTCAAGACTGCTGAAGGACAGAATTATCTTCCTTCGCGGAGAAGTGGATGATAATATGGCCAACAGTATTGTTGCGCAACTGCTTTTCCTCGAGATGGAGGATCCGGACGCTGAAATCTCCATGTATATCAACAGCCCTGGCGGCAGTGTCACTGCAGGAATGGCCATCTATGATACGATGTGCTATGTAAAACCGAAGATCAGAACAGTATGTCTGGGAATGGCAGCGTCCATGGGAGCCTTCCTTCTGATGGCCGGTGAGCCGGGCATGCGTCTGGCTTTGCCAAACAGTGAGGTCATGATTCATCAGCCCAGCGGTGGAGCCCACGGGCAGGCAACAGATGTACAGCTTCATGCAGAGTGGCTGCTCAAAACCAAGGATAAGATGAACCGGATGATCAGTGAGATGACCCATCAGCCGCTTGAAAAGGTGAAGCATGACGTAGAGAGAGACTATTTCATGACTCCTGAAGAAGCGCTTGCCTACGGAATTATTGATGAGATTTATAAAAAGAAATGATTTGAGGAAATATGGCGAATAATAATGATAACAGGGCATCACGGGTCACGAGGTGCTCCTTCTGCGACAAGCCGCAGTCTCAGGTGAGACGGATTATCGCGGGAAATGGCGTCTATATATGCAACGAATGTGTTGCGCTCTGTCAGGAAATCATCGATGAGGATATGATGGCGGATCCCCGCTTTGATAACAGCAAGCTTCCTAAGCCGGCTGAAATTAAAGCCTTCCTCGATGAGTATGTGGTGGGACAGGATCAGGCAAAGCGCGCTCTTTCCGTGGCCGTCTACAATCATTACAAGCGCATTGATTATCCTGTACGGAAAGGCGATGCTGAGCTCCAGAAATCCAATATCGTCATGCTTGGACCGACAGGCTGCGGCAAGACTTTCCTTGCACAGTCTCTCGCAAAGATTCTGAATGTTCCCTTCGCCATTGCAGATGCGACTGCTTTGACGGAGGCGGGTTATGTGGGAGAGGATGTTGAAAACATTCTCCTGCGTCTGATCCAGAATGCAGATTTTGATATCCCCGCCGCTGAAAGAGGCATCATCTACATTGATGAGATTGATAAGATTGCCCGCAAGGGAGATAATCCCAGCATTACCCGGGATGTCAGCGGTGAGGGTGTACAGCAGGCACTCCTTAAAATCATCGAGGGTACGGTGGCCTCAGTGCCGCCTCAGGGAGGACGCAAGCATCCGCATCAGGAATTCATTCAGATTAATACAACGAATATCCTGTTCATCTGTGGAGGCGCTTTCGATGGCATGGAGAAGATCATCAACAAGCGTCTTGGCTCAGGAGTGATGGGCTTTGGTGCAGATGTCAAAGCCAGGAGCAAGCGGTCCATCGGAGAAGCACTGAAAGAGGTAAGGCCGGAGGATCTTCTGAAGTTCGGTCTTATTCCTGAACTTGTTGGACGTCTTCCAGTAGTAGTAACCCTGGACGGTCTTGATGAGGAGGCGCTGATTCAGATTCTGACAGAGCCTAAGAATGCACTGGTCAAGCAATATCGCCAGCTTCTGGCGATGGACGGAGTGGATCTTCAGTTTGAGCCGGAAGCACTGAGTGCAATTGCCAATAAGGCCATTGGTCGTAAGAGTGGTGCACGTGGTCTGCGGGCCATCATGGAAGAAGCGCTCCTGGATACGATGTTTGATCTCCCGTCTCGGAACGATGTGTCTCAGGTCATTGTGACCAAAGACACCATAGAGCAGGGTGTGGCGCCGACACTGGTGGAAGGTGAACCGATGCGCAAAGTGCCAAAGGTTCCCAGAAACAGCACGGCGGACGCTTTTGAGGGTAATTCTGTATCTTGATTTGAAAAGCGCAGGAAATGCCCTGCGCTTTTTTATAGGTTGGTTGAACGTTGTCCGACCATCGATTATAATGAAATAACCTCCTGCTGGGAGGTGAGGAAATGAAAGAGGGAGGAAAGAGAACTTTGGATGAAGAAAAAATGAATCCGATGCTCGAGATGCCCGTTCTTCCGTTGCGTGGGATTATGCTTTTCCCGGGAACGGTACTTCATTTTGATGTGGGACGCGCAAAGAGCATAGTAGCTCTTGAAGCCGCAATGAAGGGAGATCAGCAGATCTTTCTGGTTGCCCAGCGGGATGTGGAGAATGAGGATCCTGAACGCGAAGATTTGTATGATGTAGGCACCATTGCCAGAATCAAGCAAATTGTACGTCTGCCCGGCGAAAACAGCCGTGTTCTCGTGGAGGGCGTATCCAGGGCGTTGCTTCGCGGCATTAAAGAGAAAGATGGCTATATGCAGGGTATGCTGGAGCCTGTTCTCTCAGAGGGAACAGTGGTGTCCATTGAAACCGATGCACTGCTGCAGACCGCAAGAGATTTCTTTGAAGATTACTGCCGGGCATCCGGAAGGTTTCCCCAGGAACTCATTTCAAGCATTCTCTCCATTCAGGATCCGGGTCAGCTGGCTGACTTCATTGCCCACAATGTTCTGGGCAAGCTGGAAGAGCGGCAGGAGATTCTGGACATTCTGGATGAAGTGAAGCGACTGGAGACGGTTTGCCAGAAACTGCTTACAGAAACCGAAATGGCGGATGTGGAAAAACAGGTTCAGGCCAGGGTTCGCAAGCAGATTGAAAAGAATCAGAAGGAGTATTATCTCCGGGAGCAGATCAAAGCAATCCAGACGGAACTTGGTGACCGGGAAACCACGGACACGGAGGCCCTTCGGGAACAGCTTGAAAAGACACCCATGAATGATGAGGCACGAAGCCGCACACTCAAGGAAATTGAGCATCTCTCCCGTATGGCGCCGGGAAATCCGGAAAGTTCGGTATCACGTAATTACGTAGACTGGATGCTGGAACTTCCGTGGGGCAAGCTTACAGAGGATAATCTGGACCTGGACCGTGCAAGGAAGGTTCTGGCAGAAGATCACTGCGGACTGGATGAGGTAAAGGAACGGGTTATAGAGTATCTTGCAGTCTGTAAAATCAAAAACAACCTGAGAGGACCGATCCTTTGCTTTGTCGGACCACCGGGAGTGGGCAAGACATCTGTCTCAAAGAGCATTGCCAGGGCACTGGGAAGAAATTTTGTTCAGATGTCTCTGGGCGGTCTGCGGGATGAGGCGGAAATTCGCGGACACCGCAGAACGTACATCGGTGCTATTCCCGGTCGCATCATATCTTCCATGAAGCAGGCAGGAACCATGAACCCGGTTTTCCTCTTTGATGAAATTGACAAGCTGGGAACGGATGTCAGGGGAGATCCGGCCAGTGCCATGCTGGAAGTGCTGGACAGCGCACAGAACAATATGTTCAGAGACCATTATCTGGAGGCACCTTTTGATTTGTCCCAGGTGATGTTCATTACAACAGCGAATACCGTGGATACGATTCCCCGTCCGCTTCTGGACAGAATGGAAATCATCGAGATCAGCGGATATACCGAGGATGAAAAGGTTGATATTGTCAAGGAACATCTGCTGCCGGATCAGATCAAGGAGCACGGACTTCCGGAAAAAAGTGTGAAGCTTTCGGATCGGGTAATCCGGGAAGTGATCCGGGGATATACCCTGGAAGCTGGAGTACGGAATCTGCAGCGAAATGTCAGCAAGCTGGTGCGCAAGAGCGCGGTTGAGATGATTGACCAAAAGGAAGAAAGCGTCAACATCACCATGTCAAAGCTTACAGATTTTCTGGGAGCACCGCGCCACTTCTATGAAAAGGCAGGAAAGAAGCCGGAAGTGGGCGTAGTCAATGGTCTGGCATGGACAGCTGCAGGCGGCGATACATTACAGATTGAAACTTCAATTATGCCCGGCACTGGAAAGCTGGAACTGACTGGCAGCCTTGGAGATGTTATGAAAGAAAGTGCTCATGCAGCGCTGACTTTCGTGCGTGCCCATGCGGAGACACTGGGAATTGATCCGGATTTTTATAAGCAGAAAGACATTCATATCCACGTTCCGGAGGGAGCTGTACCCAAAGATGGACCCAGTGCAGGTGTTACCATGACGACCTGTCTGGTATCGGCTTTGACGGGTATCGGCGTCAAACAGAACGTAGCCATGACCGGCGAGGTTACTCTTCGCGGAAGGGTGCTCCCCATTGGCGGTCTCAAGGAAAAAATGCTGGCGGCTCACCGGGCTGGCATCGATACGGTGGTCATTCCGAAGGAAAATCAAAGGGACCTCCGTAAGATTCCGGAAAATGTGTTGGCTGATATTCATGTAGTTGTAGCGGATAACGTCATGACTGCGATTAAAACGGCTTTGGTGAAAATGCCTGCCCCGCAGAAGGAAAAACCTGTGGAGCTTCCCAAGGGAAGCCTGGACGTCAAACCGGGGATTTTTGCATGAGTCTAATAGTAAAACGAGCAGATTTTGTCACTTCCATGAGGGAATACGGTGATTTCCCTGGGAAAGGGTGTCCGGAAGTTGCTTTTGCAGGACGAAGCAATGTCGGAAAATCGTCCATGATCAACAAGCTGACCAACCGGAATAAGCTTGCCCGTACCAGCCAGGAACCGGGAAGAACAAGGCTCATTAATGTTTTTCGCATTAATGAGGAACTCAACTTCATTGACCTTCCGGGGTATGGCTTTGCAAAGGTCAGTCAGCAGGAGAAGCTTGCCTGGGGCAAAATGCTTCAGGACTACTTTGCGGGGACACAGGACCTTTGCAGGGTATATCACCTCGTAGATATTCGTCATGAGCCCAGCCAGGAGGACCGGGAGATGAACGCTTTTCTGCGTCAGGCAGAAATACCGTTTACGATCATTGCCACAAAGTGCGACAAGATCAGCAGGGGAGCACGCATGAAATATCTCGCGCCAATCTGTCGTGCGCTTGCGGTGCAACCCTGGCAGATCATTCCCTTTTCTTCGGAGGACGGAACCGGAAAAGATGCTGTGCTTCAGAATATCTTTGAGTCCTGCTATCAGGAAGTAGAAGAAACAACGGAATAAAGGAAAAGACGGTGCGACTGCACCGTCTTTTTTAACAGATGATAAGACAAAGCGATTGCAATATGTCAGCGCAGATAAGTTCTGTGAACCGGCTTGATATCCGGAGGCGGCGGACGTCGCTTCCGATGATGCCGCAGCAGAACTATCAATGTGATAAAAGCGATGAGGAAGCCGACTGGCGGGACCAGAAGGTCATAAGAGAACCGTGGCCATGGGTTTTCGTCGGCAGCGGTATAGGCTTCAATCTGTTCAAGGGTCGGAGGGGCGTTTTCACGGGCAGCAACGGAACGGGTTGCAACAAGTTCATATTCAGCATTCCCGTGATTTTCCGAGTAAAAGGTAAGAATGCCCATGACATCACCTATATTGATCGGAGCACGGAATTCCCGGGTCCAGACAATGGAAGTGATCTGGGAAAATCTGTCCCGCAGGAAATCAATGGTACTTTTGCGTCCGACGATGGTCATGTCCTTGCTTTCGTCCGCTGCACGAATGCCAAGGGTAAGTTCCCCGTGTCCGACATCATTCAGGTCGAATCCGGCGATTTCTATTACCCGCGGGTCTTCCGCATACAGCGCTTCCGGGGTAATGGATTCAATCTGTGTAAAGCCATAACTGAATAGTTTTTTTGTATCTGTCCAGCGTCCGGAACGAGTTGAATAGAATACCACGGAAATAAGGGTAATGCCGCCCCGCTTGGCCGCGCCGACATAACAATAGCCGGCTGCATTGGTAAAGCCTGTTTTGACACCGATACAGTCCACGGAATAATAGGAACTCTCGGGGTCAAGAATGGAAGTGCCTCCTACCAGTGTCCGGGAAGGCCTCTTATTGGAGGCGGGCATGATATAGTCATTGGAGGAAACAATTGCCGCAAAGCGTTCATTTCGCATCGCTGCGCGTGCAATGATGGACATGTCCCTTGCTGTAGTATAGTGGTTTTCGTCCTGAATGCCGGCAGGGTTTGTAAAATGAGTGTCCTCTGAGCAGCCCAGCATACGGGCAGTCTGATTCATGAGCCCGGCAAAACTGTCCAGATCTCCGCTTAAATACTCAGCGATGGCATTGGCACCCTCATTACCTGAGCGGACCATCGTGGCGGCAATCAGGTCCTGCATATCCACAACTTCTCCTGCAGAGACGGGGATGGTGGAATAGGTGGGAGGTACCAGATCAATCGCCTGCTGAGAGATGGTAACTTCATCATTTTCAAGATCAGCCATCTGCAAGGCAATATATGCGGTTAGGATCTTGGTGGTGGATGCGGGATACATGATCCGGTCTGCATTTTTCTCAAAAAGAACCTCTCCGGAATCGGCCTCGATCAAGATGGCGGATTGAGCATAGAGCATATCTCCATCCAGCAGTTCCGGATGACGTTCATCCCAGGGAATGGCACCTTCCGGCAGGGTGGGAGGAATAAAAGCATCGCTGCTTTCCTCAGCCAGGGACGGAGAAAACAGAAGAAGGCACAGTGCAAATAAATAGCAAACAAAACCGGAGAAATGATTAAACCGCACAAAGTACCTCCCTTCCAGTAACAAATCAGTATTCCGTATCATAACACTTTCAAAGATAAATGTACAGTTTTTGCGGAAAAGGGAGACCAAAGGGGAAAACAACGGCTTTCCAGAATACCCAGAACATACCAAAATCATTTTTAACAAACTTGCATTTTCACCTTGATTTTCGGGGGCGGAATGCATTACAATATGGGAAGTATAGATGGATTACGAATGAGTAAGAATGGTGGAGACGAAATGCCGAAGAAGATTTTGCTGGTTGATGACGAGCCTTTAATCGTCAAGGGACTCAAGTACAGTCTTGAGCAGGATGGATATGAGACGGATTCCGCATCGGATGGTGAGGAGGCGCTTTCCAAATTTGCTTCAGATAATTATGATATGATTCTGTTGGATGTCATGTTGCCCGGCGTGGATGGTATAGAAGTCTGCCAGCGCATTCGTGAACGTTCCAATGTACCGATAATTATGATCACGGCAAAAGGCGCTGATATGGACAAGATTCTGGGCCTTGAATACGGTGCAGATGACTACATGACCAAGCCTTTTAATATTTTGGAAGTGAAGGCGCGCATCAAATCCATTTTCAGGCGCAGCCAGCCCCAGGTGGAGGAACAGGAAGAAAGGCGGATTATTCAGGTTCAGGGACTCGAAGTAAACTGTCAGAACCGACAGGTGACACTCAACCGAAAACTGATTAGGCTTACAGCCAAGGAGTTTGATCTGCTCAGCCTTCTTATAACGCACAGGGGAAAAGTATACAGCCGTGAAGCATTACTGGAGATGGTCTGGAAGTACGATTACATGGGGGATATGCGGACCGTGGATGTGCACATCCGCCGCCTTCGTGAGAAAATTGAAGTGGATAGTTCCAATCCGGAATTTATTTTGACTAAATGGGGAGTGGGTTATTATTTCACAGATAAAGATTAACCCCTTTACCTCGATTCGTACACGGATAATTGTGCTTCTGATAGCTGTGATCAGTATCACTTTTTATTTGGTGACGGTGCTTACCATCAACATGGTGGGCTCCTCCCTGATGACGGATACCGTTCGGCAGCAGATGAACACGGTCAGCGGCCTTTCTATATCTCTCGGCGAGCGGTTGGGAAAGGATACGGCTGATGATTTTTACGCCAAACTGCTTGAGGCGGCCCGCCAGAATGGCGGCCGCCTTTTCGTTGTGGATCCGGATGGGAAAATCATCTTTGATACCTATGACGAAACATGCGGCATGCTCCTCCCGCTTTCCGAAGGCTGGAGCGTGCTTCATAACGAGCAGGATCATGATTACGGCTTTCATTATGTGCGCGGATTGGGAACAGGGACAGTTTTTTTTGGAAACGCTGGTACACCGATGTGGATCGGCTGCTTTGCGACAGCCATCCGCTCCGGCGAAGGAAAACTGGAGGGCGTTCTTATCAGTGTAGCAGGGGTTCAGGACACTCTGAGTGCAGTGGATGACCTGAGGAATCGCCTGATGAGCATCTTTGCGGTTGCTTTGATTGTAGTTCTGGGGGCGGCACTGGTGATTACCAGTATTCTTACACGTCCCATAAAGGAGCTTTCAGCAGGCATAGACCGGATGGCAAAGGGAGATTATGGGCAGAAAGTCCGGGTGCGCGGTCGGGATGAGATGGCTCAGCTTGCTGCCGGATTCAACCAGATGAGCGAACAGGTCCATAATCTGGATGAAGCCAGAAACCAGTTTGTGTCCAATGCCAGCCATGAACTTCGGACTCCGCTGACAACGATGAAGATACTGCTGGAGTCTGTCATTTATCAGGATGACATGGACCCGGGGCTCCAGAAGGAATTTCTTACGGATATCAATAAGGAAATAGACCGGCTGAGCGCCGTGGTAAGTGACTTGCTTACTCTGGTGCACATTGACAGCCATAAACTGAAACTGAGACGGGAAGATATTTATTTCGGGGATATTGTCAATGAAAGTGCAGGACGACTCGCTCCAATGGCAGTAAAAAAAGGCGTTGTGCTGGAAGTTACCATTGAGGATGAGTGTGAGATGACAGCGGACGCGGGAAAACTTGGCCAGGTGTGCTATAACATCATTGGAAATGCAATCAAGTACACGCCGGAAGGCGGCAATGTTAAGGTGACACTGGGAAGGGAAAACCGGAATGCTGTTTTGCGGGTACAGGATAATGGCATCGGCATCCCTGAAGACGACCTGCCCCATGTCTTTGATCGTTTTTATCGTGTCGATAAGTCAAGAGCCCGTACAGGAGATGAAGGAGGAACCGGTCTGGGGCTTTCCATTGTGCGGCAGATTGTAAGACTGCATGCTGGATCGGTGACTGTTACCTCAGAATTAGGAAAGGGTACTCTTTTTACGGTATTGCTGCCGGTTATTACCACGACGGAGGTGAGGACATGAAAAGAGCAGTAGCGATTGTCCTCACTGTTCTTCTGACATTCTTCGGAACGGGACATATTCTGAGAGCCGGACGCAATTTTGCAAAGCAGCTGATGACAGATCACTTTGAAAGCCGGAGCGAGAGCGATGGGAGAGTAACGGGTATTACAAACTCACTGCATTCTGACCAGGTTGAGGTTGCACTGTATTACCGTTTTGCCAATACGTCCTATCTCGGAGTGGAAATGGCAGCCATCGACCTGCATCAGGAAGATACGGTTGCAACAGCGATGATTGAAGAACTGATTAATGGCCCTTCGGTAAGTCACGATCGGCTTTCGGGACTTTTTCCGCAGGGTACCCAGCTGCTAGGAGTCAACATAGATGGATCTACAGTTCACGTTGTGCTGGACCGCCATTTTCTGGGACAGCCGGTGGGAGCTCCTTCTGACTGGGAAGACAGTCAGGCTTGGCAGGAAGAGGCAACATTGCGCAGAAGGCTTGCTTTGCAGTCCATTGTCCTGACACTGACAGAGGAAGGACGATGGCAGAGGGTTCAGCTTTATGTTGCCGATAATTTCCAGAACGTGCCGACCCGTATTCCGCTTGCCTGGTTTGACCTGACTGTTCAGGATACAACAGTGATGCTGGGATCCTGCGGAAGAGATGAGGGCCTGTGCCTGACTCCATCCGTTGCGATGGGGAGGATTCTCTCAGCCTGGCAGCAGCGGGACTGGAAAGCCATATATCCGTTCCTTTCCAGGGAAGATGGCATTATTTCGGAAAGTGAATTTGCGGCGGAGATGAATGAGGCGGGCACAACACTTCTCGGTTACTCTGTCACGCCGGGAACGATATCAACAGACGGAAGTACAGCAACGCTGGTGGTTGAAGCCCGGATTCGTTCGGATACAGGAAACGAAACAACGATCGAACGGGAATCGGTTGCTCTTCATCGTGAAGAAGACAACTGGAGTCTTCAGCGATCGACGCTGTCCAGCCTTATGATCAGGGATTAGGAAAGGCAGAAAGGATGGAAATGAAGAAAAACATAAATCGAAGCCTTCTGTTTATGTTCTGTCTTTTTCTGCTGGGAAGCTTAAGCTCCTGCACGAGTATTGTGACAGAACGGGCAGCAGAAGATGTCAGCTCTGTGGCGATTCGAGCGGGGACAACCTGTCCGGTTGCCGATGAAAGTGTTGATGACAGCATTACGGCGGAGCTTTGCTTCCTGAATGCAGATGCAACCTCACTTGTACGTGTTATCCGTTCAATCTCTCTGATGAGCGGCGACGATGAGGCACATGCAGTCCTGATGTCACTGCTTTCCGGACCGAGAGAGGAGGATAGCGGTGCGTGGTGGCCTGCAGTGACGGGTGTACAGAACACCACTATGGAAATCTCCGGGGGTATCGCAGTGGTCAATCTGCCTTCCCGGTTTCGGTCTCTGGATCCGGCGATGCTTTATGCAACCCGCCTGGCGATTGCAGAGACCCTTTGCTCTCTTCCCAAAATAAGCTATGTGAATGTTCTGATAGGAGGACGGGAGGAAGGCATTGATCTGGCAGCGACGGTTCCGGCGGGAACGCTGACCCGTTCCGGAGATAATGACGTGTCAGCAAGATACAGCCTGCTGGAAGATCAGAGAACCAGCGGAAATGGCTTTTCACGCATTGTTACTTTTTATTATCCGTCAAAGGATGGAAGATTCCTGCTGCCAACGGTTCGCAATGTGGATTTTGATACAACCCAGTCGGTTGATTATCTTTATCGTCTGTTACAGGAACTGGCTAAGGTACCACACCAGTCACAGATCGCGGAGAATGTTCCGGCGCCGCTCGATTTTCTCCAGAAAATGCCGGAAATCGAACGAACCCAGGACAGCACCAACAGGGTTGTAACTCTTCATTTACGGGAAGAACTGAGGGATGCGCTGAAAAAAGCAAACCTTACAGAAGGTATCTGGCTGGCTATGTTGGATGATACGCTGACAGGCTTTATTCCGGGCATTGACGGTATCTCTGTGACCATTGGGGAAACCCCGGTTACAGGTCTTGCCGCTAGCAGGATGCCGAATGGGAATGCAGTCACTTTTCCTCAGGAGTTCATGACCCGTAACAGCTTCCAGAACCTGATAGGTGCAGGCATCACTCTTTATACTCGTAATGCAGGGGAAAATAAACTGACCCGTTTGGAGAGTGTTGTCCCCGAAAGCGAGGCCAATGATCTGCGGAGACGCATGGATGCGCTCATGGCACTGGAAGGAGAGGCTGCCGTTTTACCGGATTCACTGGATGCAGAGGATATTCTTGCCTGCCGCATTGAACGGACTAATCTGGTAATGAATCTTTCCGAACAGTTTGGAATAGCGCTGCGGGGGATGAACGCAGACGAAGTACGTTATGCTGTTTATGCAATGGTGAATACTCTGACAGAGGGAAGAAAACAGCAAAATGTGATCTTTTTCTTTGCAGGGCGTCAGATTGGCAATCTTGCGGGAGGATTGAATCTGCAGGGAAAAATGGTGCGTAACCCGGGAATGGTGGAATAATGGATTACAGACAATACTATTCGGAGCTGGATCGTGGTCAGATCAGAAACCTGTACCTGTTCTTTGGTCCCGAGGCCTATATCCGGAAAAAGGCAGAGGAAAAACTGACGGAAAGAGTCCTGACAGCCGGCATGGAAATGCTCAACACCACGGTGCTTGAGAATCCATCTGTAACCGATATCATTGAAAGCTGCGAAACTCTGCCTCTGATGAGCGACCGCCGACTCGTAATTGTACGAAACTGTGAAATGCTTGGAAAGGCTGCAGAAGGCAGCAAAAAAGACAGTGAAGACGGTGAAAAGAAGAATGATGGGGATACGGAACGCCTATCTACGTATCTTTCCCATGTGCCGGATACCTGCTGCCTGCTTTTTGACGGGGGAGAATCCGTTGATAAACGTAAAAAAATAACCAAGCAGCTGCTTGGTATTCCTGGTATGGTGGAGTTCAGCGCTCTGAACGATAAGGAACTCTATCAATGGATGCGGCAGGAAGCTAAAAAGGCCGGAAAGGGCATGGATGCGGATGCCTGTGAAAAGCTGGCCTTCTTCAGCGGACAGGACCTTAAAATGCTGTATGGGGAGATTGGAAAACTGGCTTCCTATGCAGGAGATCGTCCGGCCATTACAGCAGAGGATGTAGCTGCGGTTGCCACCAGAACAGCGGAAGCAAGGGTATTTGATATGGTGGATAATATCATTGCCGGCAAAGTGGAGGCTTCTTTTGAACAACTGAAAACCCTGCTCCAGGCAGGGGAATCAAGGTTGGGTGTCCTGGCACTGATTACCAGACAGTATCGGCTCATGATGTATGTTAAGGATATGATGAAGGCGGGAAAGAGAGCACAGGAAATGGCAGGTGCTCTGGCAGTTGCGCCTTTTGTAGTGAATAAACTGACCGGGCTGGCCCGGCAACGGACCGAAAAGGCCATACGGGACGCTTATGCAGCATGCACAGAGGCAGAGTATGCCATCAAAAGCGGACAGATGAGAGAGGATATCTGCCTGGACCGGCTTATTTTGGTTCTGACCATGAAGCCGGATTCTGCAAAACAATCTTAATTTTTATGTAATTTCTTCTTGCATGCGGCGTTATGCTGTTGTATAATGTGCGCGAATTGTGGACAAACAAAAAATGAAGAAATTTCTATTCGTTTTTTGTAAAAAAAGTCCAAATAATTATCTGGGGTCAGCCAATGACGGAACCCCACCAGGAGTGTTGTATATGCGTTTTATCAAATGCCCTCGTTGCGAACTCAATTATATTCAGGAAGGCGAAGGGTACTGCCCTGTCTGCAAGCGGGAAATGAAGGGCGAACGTCAGGAAGAGCTGTATGAGCTTTGCTCCATCTGTAATGAGAATCCCTGTATGCCGGGAAAAGATGTATGCTATGAATGCTATAAGGAAATGACACAGCAGGATGCATTGCACAACGGCGGCTCGGATGATGAAGAGGATCGTGGAGACCGCGAAGTGGATATTGATATTGACGAGGTCGCGGATATTGAAAATATTGATATTGACGAGATCCAGGATGACGATGATGACGATGATATTCCGCCGGAAATAGGAAATCAGATTTCTCTTGAAGAAGAGCAGAGCAAGGAAGATGAAGACGACGAGGAAGACATGGACGAATAAGCTTTGGGGGAAAGCGTGAAGATCTTTGCAATTGGTGATCTGCATCTTCCGGGCGGAGACTTGAAGCCCATGGATGTCTTTGGAGAACACTGGAAAAACCATTTTGAGAAGATCAGCCGTGACTGGTGTTCCAGAGTGGCGGAAGATGACTGGGTGCTGATTCCCGGTGATATCTCCTGGGCACTGCAGCTGCGTGAAGCATTGCCAGATCTCCGGCGTATCGGTATGCTCCCTGGAAATATCGTACTTCTTCGCGGCAATCATGATTACTGGTGGACCAGTCTTACACAGCTGAGGACAGCTTTGCCGGAACGGATGCATGTGGTGCAGAATGATGCACTGGATGCCGGTTCTTTTGTGATTGCCGGAACGAGAGGATGGACTATTCCTCAGGCAGGAAGCAGCGCGCAGGATGTGAAGATCTTTAAGCGGGAAGTGCTCCGGCTTTCCATGTCCCTTCAGGAAGCGGGACGAATCGCGGAGGGGCGGCCGATTGTTGCCATGATGCATTATCCGCCTGTTCCGATAGAATGGATGAAAACGGGAACCGAGTTTACAAAACTGCTGAGTGACAGCGGTGTAAGCAACTGTGTCTATGGTCATCTGCACGGCCAGAGTATTGCCTATGGGTTTAATGGAATCTTCGATTCTGTCCGCTATGATCTGGTGTCCTGCGATGCCCTGAATTTTACGCTCAAGGAAATCATCCTGAATCGATAATCCGGATGAAGATGGAAAAGCAAAGGACGAGGGCCTTTGGATGAGGGAAAGATACAAATCAATATCGAACTGCTGCACAATGCGGCAGTTTTTTTTATAAAGAATAAGCTTCTACGGGATAACCTGCTCTTCTTCTGCGGGGAAAGCTCGGTGTTTGCCTTTATACAGGCGTCCAAAAAAAGAAAATGGCATGGCCAGGGCCATGCCATTTTAGAAATATCAGTTATTCTCATCGGAAGCATCCCGATGCATGGAGAAAGAGTCCATGGGATAGGATGCGAGATTTTCAAGAACACCCCGATGATCTGCTTTGGAAAGCAAAAGATTCCTTGCCTTTCGGATTTCATTCTCGGTATGACGCTTGGAAGGCCCGCCGACACAGCCGCCAGGACATGCCATGCCCTCAATGAAGTCTTCCGGAAGCCTTCCGGCTTTCAGCAGCATGAGAGCTGTTTTGCAATCCTGCCCTCCGGCACAGGAACGAAGCTTGATGCCGCTGATATCTTCGCCTCTTTCCTGCATAACCTCGAGAACTGCCTTAGCAACACCGCCGGACGAGGCAAACCCTTTGCCGAATGAGGAGGCTTCCTGGCGGTCCTCGTCTGTGACAGGTTCAAGGACAACATCCCGGGAGGAAAGCAGCGCAAGCATTTCTGTGAATGTGATGACGTAATCTGCGTTTCCGCTTACCTGCTTGTCCCGGGATTCCGCTTTCTTTGCGAGACAGGGCCCGATGAATACGGTTACGCATCCGGGATGAATAGCTTTTAAGTAACGGGAAACAGCGCACATGGGAGAGATTGTGCTGGACATGTTGTTTTTATACTGATCCGGGAAATGCTTTCTTAACATATTAATAAAAGCCGGGCAGCAGGATGTGGTCATCTTGCGGCCTTCTTTTCGTGCTTCGGACCATTCAGCAGCCTCATAAGCTGCGGTCATGTCCGCACCGAGTCCTACTTCGATCATGTCTGCAAAGCCGATTTTCTTCAGTGCAGCCCGGATCGACGGGAACCCGATCTGGTCCCCGAACTGGCCTTCCGTTGCAGGTGCGCACATGGCATATACTTCTTTTCCTGCCTTGATGGCACGGATGATGTCCACCTGATGGACCTTGGAAGAGATGGCAGCGTAGGGGCAGGTGTGGACACACTGTCCGCATTCAATGCACTTTTCGTGGTCGATGACACAGAGACCATTTTCATCGAAAGTAACTGCTCCAACAGGACAGACGGATTTGCAGGGCCGGACAAGGTGCACAATGGCGCCATATGGACAGGCCTGCGCACACTGACCGCATTCCCGGCAGAGGGAAGGATCGATGTGCATCCGATGATTGCTGCCTACGGAAAGGGCGCCGAAACGGCAGGTGTTAAGACAGGCTTTACCGAGGCACAGCCGACAGTTATCCGTTACCGTATAAGAGGAAAGGGGACACTCCTGACAGGCTGGTTCTATGACCTGAATAACACTGTCCTCAGGATTGCCTGAGAGCGTCTGGCCAAGAGTAAGCCGGATGCGGTCCCGTACAATTTCTCTTTCCTTATAAATACAGCAGCGGTAGACCGGTTTTGGACCGGGAATAAGGCGGTGAACCAGTTCTTCCCGCGTATTGTCGTTCCAGTTGTCTGCCCAGACAAGACGGCAGACCTCTTCCTGAATGTGATGCTTGAATGCCAGAATTGACGCGTCGTTGGTGACCATGATTTCCTCCTATGAACAAAGCGGTATTTTCATGATACCAGAAAAGAGGAAAAAAGGAAAGGCCGTATCATTATTGCTGCGTTATTCTTTTTTGAAGGTGAAGAATAATGAATGGAAAAGTGATTTTTTTGCATTCGCCTATTGCTATGTGGTGAAAAAGGGTGTAAAATTCAAGGAAAAGGGTGGCTTATGCCATAAAATGGGGGAGGTGGAGACTGCAAATGGCAAATAAATCGTTTTCAGGCTCCTATTCCCATGCACTGGACAGCAAAGGTCGGGCAATTATTCCGGCACCATACCGGGAAGCGCTGGGAGAAGACTTTACCATTACCGTGAACCCGACACGGACAGCGGTGGCATTCTATCCGAAGGATGAATGGGAAAAACAGCTGGAACGCCTCTCCCATATCGATCCGCTGGATCCCCAGGGTGTTGCCTATGAGCGCTATATTATGAGCCTTTCTTTTTCCGGAAATAACATGGACGGACAGGGAAGGGTACTTTTACCAACGAAACTGCGTACTAAAATGGGACTGACGAAGGATGTCGTCTTTATTGGACTGAATAATTTTATTGAAATCTGGGACAAAGACCTTGCAAAGCAGCAGGAGAATATTGTCGAGGAAGGCTTCGATGGTCTGCTGAGTCATGTACTGAAAACTTATCCCACGTGAACTAGGAAAGGAGGAGCATCATGCAGCGACTGAACAACCAGCGCCCGAGAAATGGACGTTATGTAAAAGCCGGATATGCTTATGATGAAAAATCCTCCAATCTCTACATTGCAGACGTTACACCGGGCTCCCGCCAGGATACACTGCGTGACAAGAACCGTAAGGGATACACCCGGAGGATGTCTCCGGAGCCTGTGCTGATGGGAAGACCGGAAGAAACGCGGAAGCATGCCTACGGGAAAAAAGAAGGGCCTTTGGATATTCTTGTCCGGGAGGTTAAACGTGACCGCCTGGGGGCAGGCGCGGCAGCAATTCTGGCAGCGACCTTCCTGATTCTGATGGTTCTTTTTTTAGGAGAACTCAGCAGACAGAATGCATTGAAAACGGAAATTGCAGCGTACAATCAGCGGATCACGGAACTGGTTACAGAAAACGACGGACTTACCGAGCAACTCGCCAGAGCCCGGGATGGACAGCGTATCCGCAATCTTGCAGGCAATGAACTGCATATGCTGAGACGCGAAAAAGCAACAGTGAAGGAAATCTATATTCAACTGCCGGAGGATGACAGCCTGCTGACGGGAGCGAAAGACTCAGAGCCGCATCTCGAAATGCTGGATATCATGCTTGGACTTCTGGATCGTTTTCATATTGGAGAATAAAACAGCGGCGGATTTTCCGCCGCATTTGCAACTTATACTGCAACTGGCAGATACCATCGCAGCTCCGGAAGGATCAGGCACCACCGGAAGAACAGCTGCTAAACGCAAGCGGAAGGAGAAAAGAAATGTTCTTAACAGAATTGCTGAAGGAGGTACCGGAATTCCTGTCTCTTCAGGAAGGTAAAGACGGCGGAAATCCGGATATTCAGGTATTAACAGCAGACTCCAGAACCGTCTGCAGAGACGGACTTTTTTTCTGTATTCCGGGCGGTAGAATGGACGGCCATATGTTTGCTGGGCAAGCCCTTGAAAACGGGGCTGTGGCGCTGGTGGTGGAGCGTATACTTCCGCTTTCCTGTACGCAGGTTCTGGTAACGGATGTCCGTGCTGCAATGACCCGTATTGCGGCAGCATTTCATAACCATCCCGAAAGGAAAATGCGCCTGGTGGGGATCACCGGAACGAAGGGAAAAACTACCACTACCTACCTTTTCAAGAGTATTGTGGAAGCGGCAGGAAGACGGTGCGGAATCATAGGCACCACGGGCTGCTTTGCAGGAAAGACGAAACTTCCCAGTGCGCTTACCACTCCCGATCCGATTGAGATGTTTGCCATTCTCGAAACCATGTGGAAAAACGGAGTGGAGATTGTCTGCATGGAGGTATCTGCACATGCAATGTATCTGCGGAAGCTGGTAGGAGTGACTTTTGAGGCAGCTGCATATACGAATCTGTCCCAGGACCATCTGGATTTTTTCGGAACCATGGAAAATTATTTTGCTGCCAAACACAGCCTTTTTACGTCAGGCATGGTGCGTAATGCAGCAATTAATGTGGATGAAGAAACCAGCGCGGCTGTGCTTTCGGACATGACCTGTCCTCACATGACTTATGGCATCAGTGTAAATGCAGACCTGTATGCCAGGGATATTGAGATTGCGGAAAACTGCACCGAGTTTACCCTGAACCTGAAGGGAATGGCCATTGAACGGATACATCTGCTTCTGACGGGCATGTTCAACGTATACAATGCAATGGCAGCTGCGGGCTGCGCCATGATCCTTGGCTTTTCAGCAGAGCAGATCAAGCAGGGACTGGAATCACTGGTTTCCGTACCGGGCCGTGTGGAGATGCTGCAGACGGATACACCCTACCGGATGATTCTTGATTACAGCCATTCTCCGGATGCTCTGCAGAATATTCTTGCCACCGTAAAGGAATTCTGCCGCGGACGGATTATTCTGGTTTTTGGCTGCGGAGGAGACCGGGATAAAGGAAAACGCCCGATGATGGGGGAAATTGCAGGAAAGATGGCTGCCTATTCCATTCTTACATCGGACAATCCCCGCTATGAGGATCCGATGAGGATTCTTGCAGAAATTGAGAGCGGAATTAAGAAAACCGATGGCGAATATGAGGTTATCGAAAACCGCCGGGAAGCCATCCGCCAGGCAATGGAAATTGCCACCGGCGGAGATATCATTGTTCTGGCTGGAAAAGGCCACGAGACTTATCAGGAAATCAAGGGTGTCAAGTATCCCTTTGATGAAAAACAGGTCGTCAGCGACCTTTTAAAGGAAATGCATGAGGAATAATCATGCGGGGAAACACAATGAAAATCATGATGATTACGGTTCTGGCGGCTTATGTGGTATGCATTATTCTGTGCCGCCTGATGATGCCGCTGCTGCATAAACTTAAATTTGGTCAGAATGTCTATGAACTGGCTCCGGAAGGACACCAGAAAAAACAGGGCACGCTTACCATGGGCGGTCTGATGACGACTTCTGCCACCCTGGTGACCATCCTCCTTATGGGAGTCATTACCGGGAAGGTACAGTTTATGATTCCTTTCATGGTATTGGCACTTGGAAATATGGCCATAGGTTTTCTGGATGATATGACCAAGATCCGGCGCCACAAAAATGGAGGCCTTACTCCGAGGCAGAAACTGATTATCCAGACGGTCCTGGCACTTGCCTTTGCAATCTGGTGCTATTTTCAGCCGGAAGTGGGAAGCACGATTCACGTACCTTTCCTGCATAAGGAATGGAACCTCGGCATTTTCTACATTCCGCTCATGACATTTGTGATTGTGGGAACCACGAACAGCGCGAACCTTCTGGATGGCCTTGACGGGCTTCTTACTAGTGTGTCGATTGCAGATATGGCCACCTTGACCATCCTCTGCGTGGCCACAGGTATGCAGGGACTTGGTATTTCCACTGCCGCGGTCTGCGGTGCATGCATGGCGTTTCTGGTGGTTAACTGTTTTCCTGCCAAAGTCTTCATGGGGGATACCGGTTCGATGTTCCTTGGCGGTGCGGTCAGTGCGGCGGCTTTGCTGCTCAAACAGCCTCTGATTCTTCTGCTGATCGCTTTCTGGATGATGATGTCCTCCGTGTCCGACCTCATTCAGTTTGCTTATTTCCGTGCGACACATGGAAAACGGATTTTCAAGATGGCCCCGATTCATCATCATTTCGAGCTCTGCGGCATGCATGAGAACCGCATCGTAATGATGTATATGACGACCACCATTCTGCTTTGTCTGGTGACGCTGATGGGCGTTCTGTAAGAGAGGATAAGTCTGTGGAATCATTTGAAGGAAAAAAAGTGCTTGTCTGCGGCATGGCCAGAAGCGGCATTGCAGCTGCGCAGATGCTCTGCCGTCTTGGTGCAGAGGTGACGATTAATGACATCAAGACTGCGGAAGCGCTGGGAAAAGATGTCGTGGAGCTTTTCAAACTGGGAATTCACAACGGCCTGGCCACTGATCCTGTCCAGCTGCTCCCCGGCATGGAGCTGATGGTCATTTCGCCGGGAATTGCCTATGCCAAACCTTTCGTACAGAAGGCTCTGGAAATGGGCATTGAAGTGATTGGAGAGCTGGAACTGGGGGCACGCCTGACCAGAGGGGACTTAATGGCTATCACCGGTACCAACGGCAAAACCACGACCACCACGCTGGTGGGGGAAATCATGAAGGCGGCCGGCCGCAGAACCTATGTGGTTGGAAATATCGGTATACCGATTACAGCAGAAGCAGACAAAACAACGGACGACGATGTTACGGTGGCGGAGGTCAGTTCCTATCAGTGCGAGAGTATTGTGGACTTCCATCCGCATGTGGCGGCATGTCTTAATATTACGGAAGACCACATCGTCCGCCATGGCAGTATGGAAGTCTATATTGCCATGAAGCACAGGATTTTTGAGAAACAGACAGAGCAGGACGTGGCAGTGTTTAATGCGGATGATGCCGTATGCGCTTCCATGGCGGAGAATGTAAAAGCAAAGATATACTGGTTTTCGAGAAAGCAGCAGGTAAAGCAAGGTGCCTGTGTAAAGGATGGGAAGATTGTGCTGCATACAGACCGGGAGCAGGTGGTATGCCGCACGGATGAAGTCCGGATACCAGGCCCTCATAACCTAGAAAATGCGCTTGCCGCAGTGGCAATGACCGGAGGCATGGGCGTTACGGTTTCCGTGATGCGGGAAGTGCTTCAGTCTTTTGCAGGGGTCGAGCACCGTATTGAAACAGTGCGTGAACTGGATGGCGTGACTTATATCAATGATTCCAAGGGAACCAATGTGGATTCCACACAGAAGGCAATTGCAACCATGACAAGGCCGACGGTGCTGATTCTGGGAGGAAGCGATAAAAAAGTGTCCTTTGCTCCACTGGCGGACAGCATTGTGGAATCCGGAAAGATTGTTCACTGCGTCCTGATCGGAGATACAGCAGAGCAGATCCGGAATGCGCTGGAGGCTGCTGACTATCATGCATATACCATGGCGGGATACGATTTTGATCATTGTCTTTCACTGTGCAGGCGGCTTGCGCCGGTGGGAGGCTGTGTTCTGCTTTCCCCTGCCTGTGCATCTTTTGATATGTTCCGTGACTTTGAACATCGCGGAGAGGTGTTCAAGGAGAAAGTAAATCAGATGGTGTGATTATGGCCAGAAGGAAAAGGAAAAATAAGAGGTGGACCGTCTGGATCGCTGCTTGCGCTTTCTTGGCAGCAGCGATTTTCTTTATTGCCCATCAGACCGCTGTTATCAGAAGCATCTCTGTGGTAGGCAACCGCCATTTGTCCAAGGAAGAAATCATTGAACTTTCCGGAGTATCGGTAGGAGACCGGCTTTTTTCCGTTGACGGAGAACAGTTAAAGGTAAGGCTGGAGAGCAACCGCTATATTGAGTACGTAGGCAGGGATTTTGATTACAAGGGAAATATGACTATCCGGATCAACGAGCGGACGGGCATGGCATATATCAATATTCTGGGCTACTATTATGTTCTGGATTCCGCCGGCAAAGTGCTGGAAGGGCCGTCTTCGGATGTACCGACATATGTATCCGGGCCGCAGATAACTGGAGTGGAACCCAATCCGAGGGTAATCATTGGTGCTCCACTGGAAGTTCGTGACAGAGCGCAGCTGAAGGCAATGGAACAGGTGATCCTTGCCCTCGAAAAAACAAACATGCTCGGCAAAGCGAAGAGTATGGATCTGAAGAATAGCGATAATATATTCGTTGTGACTCCGGAAGAGGCGAAAATTGTTCTGGGAACTACCGGTGATCTGGTCCGAAAACTGACGATTGCCAGAGAAGTGATCAGCCTGCGGGAAAATGCGGAAGAACCTATCCGAGCATCAACCATTGATGTGTCAAGTGGGCACAATGCGCATTTCATTCCGGACATCCTGCCCACAATTACTCCAGTGCTGACGCCAACACCGACACCTTCCCCCAGTCCTACCCCTGAAAGGATTTCCAGGAAAGAGACGATGGAAAAAATTCCGGGTTTTGTACCGAAATTTTCATAGGTCTCTTGAAAGAGACAGGAGAATAGGTTACAATAAGCTGAATATCTGTATGAAGATGTGATGAGAATCTTGTTTCTTCAAAGATGGGAGCATGAAAACATGAGCAAGAAATCAATTACAGCACTGGATTTTGGCACCCATAAGATTCTGGCGATGATGGCTGAGGAGACTGCATACCAGAAAATTTCCATTGTTGCGGCAGGCATGGTGGAATATGACGGCTTTATGGATGGGCAGTGGAATGATGAGTCCCAGGTTTCGGATGCTATTGCCAGTGCTATCAATGCCGTTGAGCAGAAATCCCATTCCCATGTGAAAGATGTTTATGTGGGCGTGCCGGGTGAATATATCCGCGTGTATGTGATTGAATCCAGCGTGGCCCTGCAGGGAGCAGATCCGAAGGTGACGCCGGAAGATATAGAAAAATTGCAGCGTCAGGCAACAGAAATGCTGGACCGTCCCAGCGGTGTCATTATTCATCGTTCACCTGCATGGTTTAAGATTGACGGCGGTAATAAAACCCTGGAGCCCGTAGACCAGAAAGGTTCCTCTCTCGAAGGAATGATTGGTTTTGTAATTGCCGAGCAGTACTTTGTGAACGACATTTCCGCACGACTGAAGGCAATGGGTATCGGAGTGAAGGGTTTCTTCTCTTCTTCTGTCGGAGAAGCCATTCAGATGATTCCGTTTGAGGAGCGGGATAAAACAGCAATACTCGTGGACGTTGGATATCTTTCCACTGAAGTAATGGCTGTAGAAGGGGATGCTCTCATCTGGCAGAATGTTCTTCCGTATGGAGGTGCCCATATTACCAGGGATCTTGCAATTGGTCTGGAAAGATCGTTCACAATGTGTGAGAGGATCAAGCGCAGTTTTTCATTCAATATGCCTCGCAATGCACAGATCGAAGTACAGGATAATGAAGGGAAGAGTGAGACTTTCCCTGCAGAGAAAGTTGCCATGATCATTGAGGCAAGGGTAGATGAAATTCTTGAGATGATCAATGATGCCATTGATAAGAGTGGTGTGCGCCTGAGCAGCTGGTCCAATATTTACATAACTGGCGGAGGTCTTATGCCCATGGACAAGGCAAGGGTATATGCCGGGACAAAGCTGAATCGCAGTGTCCGGGAAGCAGTGACCAAGACCACGAATCTCCGGCCGCCGCAGATCTATGCCAGCGGCAGCGGATTGCTGGAATTAATTTATAATACTATCGAAGAACAGGAACAGGAAGAGAGCTTCCTTGACAAGCTCAAACATCTCTTCCGCCGATGAGATTTCTGTGAAACTTGCAAAAGGGGGACAAAACCTGTGTTTGAAATTGAAAAAGACGATCATCCGGCAGCATCCATTAAAGTGGTAGGATGTGGCGGCGGCGGCGGCAATGCGCTGAACCGCATGATTGATGTGGGTGTCAGCGGGGTAGACTTTATAGCTGTCAATACGGATGTGCAGGCGCTGCGGACGAGCAAGGCTCAGAACCAGATTCAGATCGGTGAAAAGCTGACGAAGGGCCTGGGTGCGGGCGCAACTCCTGAGATCGGAAAGAAAGCAGCGGAGGAAAGCCGGGAAGAGATTGCCGGTGTTCTGAAAGGCGCAGACATGGTGTTTGTTACAGCTGGCATGGGCGGCGGTACTGGTACCGGTGCTGCACCGGTCGTAGCAGAGATTGCCAGAGATATGGGAATTCTTACGATTGCCGTTGTAACCAAGCCTTTTGCCTTCGAAGGAAAAACAAGAATGCGCAAAGCAGAGATGGGCATTGATGAGCTTAAGCAGCGTGTGGATACCCTGGTGGTGATTCCGAACGAACGCCTGCTTCAGGTGTGCCCCAAGGGTACTTCATTCAAGAGTGCATTCATGTTTGCGGACGATGTATTGCGTCAGGGCATTCAGGGTATCTCGGATCTTATCTCACAGACGGGTATTATCAATCTTGACTTTGCCGACGTGAACGCTGTTATGGAATCGGGCGGAATGGCACACCTGGGCATTGGCGTAGGCAAGGGAGAAAAGGCTATGAGCGAAGCCGCACAGAATGCCATTGCTTCGCCGATGCTTGAGACTACTATTGATGGCGCGAGAGCTGTTCTCATTAATGTCACATGCAATGAGAATTGCAGCATTACGGATATTAATGATGCAGTGGAGATGATAACTGCCGCTGCTGACAGTGAAGCCAATATTATTTTCGGTGCAAGCATTGACGATACCCTCGACAATGAAGTACGTATTACGGTTATCGCGACCGGATTCGAAAAAGAGCCGTTCCCGCCCAGAGCATCTACCATGGATCGGCCGGCTTCGTTGCCTTCCCAGGCACCCTATGTTCCTCAGTCCTATACGCCAACCTCATCCTATCAGAGTTCCTATCAGTCGACGTATCAGTCCTCCTATCAGTCGCCGGAGGCCACGCCGTACAGCTATTCCCGATATGATTCTTCCTATCAGCCGGTGACTGCCGGAAACTATGCGCCTGTGGCACCTGAGACACCAGTGGAGCCGGAGGTTCCGTCCTTTGTCAACGAGCCTGCGCCAGGCCGTACTTCTCCGTTTGCAGATCTTGGCAATGACGCACCGTCGGCAAGCAATTCAAATGCTGCCCCTGCATCTCAGCAGGAGCCGGAACCTGCCAGGGTGAAATCTTATATGGATGATATTCCTGCTTATATGCGCAGAAGACCATAAGACTAAAAGAAAAGACCGGCTTAAAGCCGGTCTTTTTCTGAGATTTATTGAAATTCAATCGAAGAACGTACATGACGGTAAACTACTTCATAGTAGGAGTACCAGCTCCGGGGAGCAGTCAACCGCACCTGATAAAGCGATGAGCCGTAGGCAACAATGACTATACGTCCTTTCATCTGGTAAGTTTTGGTTCCATCGTCGTAGGTTGCATTGTAGTAGCAATAAGAACCTTTGGCAGGACCGAAAGTTGCAGAAGCAATATTGCCAGGGGTGAAGGTGGTAAAGTTCCCTGCAAGTTCTTCCAGTACGGATTCGAGACGGGAACGCGCATCAGATACGGTCTGTGGAGAATTCTCCTTCCTGTACTCGATGGTCAGTCTGGTCTGATAACCTGCCTCATCCATGATTTCACTTTTGGGTTCCACAAACTGGATTGTAGAAGAGAGATTGGTTCTTGGATTGAGAAGCCAAGTATATGGAATCTTGAAAGAAATGCCCATCTGCTCGTTGGTATAGGTTTCGTAAAGAAAATTTGCTGTGGGCATGGGAGTTGGTGTAGGTTTGTCGATCGGGTCAATTGCTATCGGTGTAGCGGAAGGATCATCCGGAGAAACCTGACTGAAGTCGACCGACAGAGTTCCCGCAACAATAGGGGTGGAAGAGGGACTGGAATCTGAGACTGCCGCTGCCTGGACATCGATGGCCCTGGGAAGTTCCGCCAGAGCGATTATTGGGAAAATACAAAAAAGAAGTAACAAACAAGCGATGAGATGTCGCATAAGTCTTTCCTCCGTAAAAGCATAAAACGTTTATGACAGTATATCCCAAGACAGTGGAGATGTCAATGAATGGGGAAGGATAAAAGCAGGAGGATGTCATGAAAAAAAAGAAAGAAATGATAAAGGGACTGGCATTTGATCTGGATGGAACGCTGATTGATACAGAGGTCCTTTTTCGTAAGTTCTGGCCGATGGCAGCTCATCAGCTGGGGTTCCCAATGGAAGAACGTCACTCCCTGATGCTCCGATCTCTTCCGGCGGATCGGGCCATTCCCCTGTTGCAGAAGGAAGTCTGTCCTGAGTTTGACTATTATGCGGTTCGTGCAAGAAGGCGGGAGCTGATGGAAGCCTATCTGGATGAAAAGGGGATTCCGGAAAAACCTGAAATGCGGAAGACGCTTGAAGATCTCCATCTTGCAGGTTATAAAATTGCACTCGCGACAGCAACCCCTCTGGAACGTGCAGAAAAATACTTGCGACGCATGGAAGTGAAACCCTTTTTTGATGCCATTGTATGTGCGGAAATGGTTTCCAGAGGAAAGCCGGACCCAGATATCTATCTGGAAGCAGCAAAACGGCTTTCCCTGGAACCCGGTCAGGTAATGTCAGTTGAAGATTCGCCGACGGGGGTCCTGGCAGGTTTCCGGGCCGGATGCGTGACCGTAATGATACCAGATCAGGATATGCCGGATGAAAACACCCGAAATATAACGGATTTCCTCCTGCCGGATCTTTCTTCACTGAGAAATCTGCTTCTCGAAGCTTGATTTTGGCAGATAGCTTCGATATAATGAACTGGGTGAGATGAAGCTACAGGACCGACAGAAAAATGCGGGAGGGCTTACGAAATGGATAATCGTGTGATCACCATTGCTCGCAGCTATGGAAGCGGCGGAAGAAAGATGGGCAAACTTCTGGCGGAGGAGCTGGGATATGCTTATTATGACCGGGAGATACTGAAAATTGCTTCCGATGCAAGTGGAATCAGTGAGGAGCTCTTTAAGCAGGCAGATGAGAAGGCGGCACTTCCGCTGTTCCGAATTGCCAGACAGGTATACACGGGAGAAGTAATTCCCCCGGACAGTGATGACTTCATTTCGAATGAAAACCTCTTTCGCTATCAGGCGAAGATTATCCGGGAACTGGCTACAACACAGAACTGCGTGATTGTTGGCAGGTGTGCCAATTACATTCTGCGGGGAAGAGACAACGTTATTAATGTTTATGTAAGTGCACCGGTTGTTGACTGTGTTCGCAGGGTCATGGAAACGGACGGTCTGGATCTTGAGGAGGCAGAAAAGAAGATCCGGAAGACGGACAAACGTCGAGCAGATTATTTTAAGTACTTTACAGGCCGTCAATGGCAGGATGCGGGATTATATGATCTGTGCCTCAACACGGGGCATATGAGTGAAGAAAAATGTGTCAGTCTGGTCAAGGCGTATATGAAAGCCAGATTTGAGGAGTAGGGATTTCTGACTCCCGGAATTGAGAAGCCAGGTAAATGGCGTGCAGATTCCGCAGAATAGATAAGCATCTACTCCTTCAGTTTTTCTGATGAGCCAGTATCATAGAGACCGAATTATATATTTCATCTCCTTCATGTAAAGATAGGAACGTCCATGTTTTTTCGCAAATGGATGTGAATAATGATTCTTTTGCGGATTATCAGTATGGCGGATCGAAATGAAGGAGATGTTCTATGAAAAGGAACAGGCCTGCAGTCCCTCTTCGAAAAGATTTCGGGAAAAGGATTCTTCTCCAGCAGGCATATGATTTTGATGCTGCTTTTTCGGATACATGCTATTTGCATGCATCCGGAAAAGTACATTTTTTGGGTGAAAATCGGAGAAAGAAAGGGAATAAATGTTTCAGCAGCTTGTCGGGAAAAGAGTAAAGCAGAAGAAGTTCAGGCTAAGAAAGATATGTCGGAATATGGAAATGATGAAGCGGCGGAAACTCAAAGCATACGGCAACGCTGCCCCTGCTTTTGCGTAAATAATTTTATAATCGGAGGAATAACATGGCGAAGCTGTATTTCCGCTATGGAGCAATGGGTTCTTCAAAGACAGCCAATGCGGTGATGGTGCAGTATAATTATCGGGAACGCGGATGCAATGTTCTGATGCTCAAACCAAAGCTGGAGAACCGGGATGGTGCGACTAAGGTGAGGTCCAGGTGCGGTCTTGAGGCCGAGTGTCAGTATGTGGAAGACCTTCCGAAGATTCCCCTTGAGGGAGTTGCCTGTGTGATTGTGGATGAAGCACATTTCCTTACAGCTCAACAGGTGAAGGAACTGGTGAATATCGTGGATGATTATGATATTCCGGTTATCTGCTACGGTTTGAGGACGGATTTCCGCGGAGAGTTCTTTGAAGGAAGCCGGGAACTGATGTGTTGGGCAGATACGATTGAAGAGATCAAAACCATCTGCTGGTGTGGAAAAAAAGCAACATTTAACGCCAGAGTTATTGACGGGAAAGTTGTCCGGGAAGGGGAACAGGTGCTCCTGGGCGGTAACGATCGTTATATCAGTCTTTGCCGCCGGCACTGGAAAGAAGGAAATCTGGGAAAATAAAAGAGACGGGCATCTCTGCTAATGTAGAATATTCCAGTCAGGAGGTGCTTTATTATGGCTTTTATCGTATATCAGACCAACAGCAAAACTGGAACTGTCTATGCATACAGTCAGGAAGCATATAGAGACCCTGTGACCAAGCGCCCTAAAAGCAAAAAAACTTATCTGGGAAGAGTTGACCCCGTAACCAAGCAGATTATAAAGAAAAATACGGAAGGAAAGCGAAACCGTCAAAAGCTTGGATTGGATGCTGTCCCCCTGGAACAGCGCTCAGATGAAGCAGATGAGTTGATTGTGCGACAAGCCCAACTCATTGAATCGCAGAAAAGACAAATTGCTGAATTGACCAGGATGAACGAACGCTTGCTGAAGGATTTTCAAAAATTGAAAGCAATCTTAGCTCACTATCAATAAAAAAGGTATCCAGATCATATCTCAAATCTGGATACCCTTTTTATTGTATTCAGTGTTGTACTAACTTATTGACATTG
>CAMVHE010000031.1 GCA_947167215.1 uncultured Clostridia bacterium | reverse complement strand
CCCAAGGGGTACGTCTGCACATACGACTCCGTTTCTTCCCAGGATTCTTGCCTCCCCTGTTGATGCTCAGGCCTGTTCATGCGCAGGATGATACAGACCGCTGGGATTGGAGACATATCAGCTGGATGTTTCTGGAGGATATCTGCCATTATTGGCCCCAAGGGGTACGTCTGCACATATGACTCCGTTTCTCGCAGGCTTTTGCCTCCCCTATTAAGGGAGGACTCTTCGGCGCGCTCATTCGCATGCACGTTTGAGTTTTTTCTGCATGCACCGAAACAAACACATACCCCACGTGAAACACAGAGTGACTGTAATTCACGTGGGGTATGTCTATTTTTGCACCGCTCTATCTACCCTTTACAAAGAAAAGAAGGCTGTTACAGCCTTCTTGTTTTTAAGCGTCTTTGAAACGCAGCTTTCGATAAGCTTCAATTTCCTCCGGAGAACCGAAGACCATATGCCCGTTGCCGATATCTGTCAATTCAGGCTTTTCGTTTTCGCCGTATTCCTTGGGAGTATAGATAAAGAGCTTTTTCTTCTTTTCCAGAATGGGATCCGGAATGGGAATAGCGGACATGAGAGAATGCGTATAAGGATGGAGCGGATACTTGAAGAGCTCCTCGGTTTCGGCAATCTCCATGATGCGGCCCTTGTAAATAACCACGATACGGTCACTGATAAACCGGACGATGGAAAGGTCGTGGGCAATAAACAGATAGGTAAGACCACGCTCCACCTGGAATTTCTTGAGCAGATTCAGCACCTGCGCACGGATGGAAACATCCAGTGCGGAAATGGGTTCATCGGCAATGATAAGCTCCGGTTCCATGATAATGGAACGGGCAAGGCCGACACGCTGGCGCTGGCCGCCGGAAAACTCATGGGGGTAACGGGTGAGGTGTTCGGGCAGAAGTCCTACGGAGTTAATGGCTTCTTCCACTTTGCGTATCCGATCTTTTTCATCCTTGTAAAGATGGAAATTGTAAAGACCTTCAGAAATGATGTATTCAATGGTTGCGCGTTCGTTAAGGGATGCCGCAGGGTCCTGGAAAACCATCTGAATTTTCCGGATGACTTCGCGGTCCTTGGCACGTGAAAGCTTGCCGGAGATTTTCTCTCCCTTGAAATAGATGGCACCATTGGAGCAGGGGTTGATGCGGACGATAGCACGGCCGACCGTGGTCTTGCCGGAGCCGGACTCTCCAACCAGAGAGAGAGTTTCGCCCTTGTAGATATCAAAGCTGACGTCGGAAACCGCTTTGAAACTGTTACGGCCCTGCTTAAAGACAACATCCAGGTTCTGAATGGAAAGCAATACTTCCCGATTTTCGTTGTTCATGCTTTCCCTCCTTTAATCTTCCTCGCCATAGATTCTGACCATTTTTTCATGCAAATTCTGAATGCCTTTCGGCGGATCCACCTTCGGCGCCCTGGGATCCAGCAGCCAGGTCTTCGCATAATGGGTATCCGTGACTTTGAACATCGGAGGTTCTTCCTTCATGTCGATGGCCATGGCGTAGGAACTGCGCATTGCAAAGGCATCACCGGTAATTTTGTTGTACAGAGAAGGCGGAGTTCCCGGAATCGAGAACAGCTCGGTATTTTTCTCTGTCAGCTGGGGCAGGGAAGAGAGCAGTGCCCAGGTGTACGGATGACGGGGATCATAGAAGATTTCATCTACCATGCCCAGTTCAACGATCTGGCCGGCATAGAGCACGGCAACACGCTCGGCAACATTGGCAACCACGCCCAGGTCATGGGTGATATAAACGGTAGTAAAACCAAGATCCTTCTGAAGGTCCTTGATGAGCTGCAGAATCTGAGCCTGAATGGTCACATCCAGTGCAGTCGTGGGCTCGTCGCAGATGAGGATCTTCGGCTGGCAGGAAAGGGCAATGGCGATGACGATACGCTGACGCATGCCGCCGGAATACTGGAAAGGATAGTCATCAAAACGGGATTCCGGATCGGGGATGCCCACCTTGCCCATGATGTCAATGGTGCGCTTGCGTGCTTCATGCTGAGAGCACTTCTGGTGCTTCAGGATGACATTCATGATCTGTTTGCCGATCGTAATGACCGGGTTCAGACTGGTCATGGGGTCCTGGAAGACAGTGGCAATGCGCTTGCCGCGAATCTGCTGCCAGTCTTTGGTGTACTTAACGTGTGCGCAGTCAATAACCGCATAACCGTGTACGATGCCGGCAGCTTCGTCCAGAGAACGGAACTCCACATAGAAAACGCAGGTCTGGAAGATACGATTGCGGACTCCCTTGTTCATCAGGTCATCGCCGACTATCATGGCTTCCCGGAAAGCTTTTTTCAATATGCGGAGGAACTTGACCTGGGAAAGACGTGGATATCTGGCAATGGAAAGCAGGACTTCATAGGCAAGAATGCGATTGCGCTCAATGATTTCATCCGAAAGCCCATGCGGATTGCCGGGCTTTTCTTCCGTTGCCATTTTTTCTTCGCGCAGTTTTTTGAGGCGTTCAAGCTCGGCCGCTTCATCTGCCTGAAGCTTGCTGTTCTGCTTGTAGGCGGCAGAATGCTTTGCAATCAGGGCATCCCGCTCCTGTTCGGTTTTCTTGATCTCTGCCCGGAGGTTTTCGATCTTGGCCTCGCACTGCCTGTATTCCGCCATATCTTCGGCATTATGACGGTCCAGCGTCTGCATGTAGTTGCTGGTCTCAATGATGGTACCATTCATTTCCTGCAGACGGTTCTTGAAGGCTTCTTCCTCTTCCTCTGATAAAGAAGCTTCATGTTTTTTTCGGGCTTCCAGTACCAGAATCTGACGGTATTCCTCAGCACCGCGTTCCAGAACGGAATACTGGTTCAGCGTTTCCGCAAAAGATTTGACCATGCGGCGATGGTACGGCGTGAGCGTAGCGTTGGTTTCAGAAAGCTCGTCATCGGAAAAGATGATGCTGCCTTCGGAAATAAAGCCATTGGAGTCCAGCATGCCGGCAAAGGTCTTGGTCAGCACGGATTTGCCGGAACCGGATTCACCGACGATAGCGATGGATTCATTCTCATAAATGTCCAGAGAAACGTTTCGGATTGCAGTCAGAATACGGCCGCGAACGTTGAACTTAACGCTGACATTCCGCAGGGAAAGAAGTACCTTGCGGTCTGACGGAGCAGGTGTCTGGAGGGCATTCATCTGATTTTGTTCCATTTTGCACCTCCTTACATGTGGGTACGCGGGTCAGAGGCGTCGGCCAGATTCTGTCCCAGAACATAAAGAATAATGGTTATTGCAGATGCAATGACAACGGGCGGCCAGAAAGCCCAGGGATAGACCATGAAGGAAGACTGTGCTTCCTGGATCATACGGCCCAGGGAAGGAACTTCTGCACTCATGCCAACGCCGATATAGGACAGGAAAACCTCCATGGAGATATAGGAAGGCAGTTCCGTTGCAAGCAGCGTAACGGTGACAGAAGTCAGGAAAGGAAGAATATTCCGGCTGATCATGCGGGGGATGGGAGTTCCCAGACAGCGGGAAGCGAGGGAATACTCACGGTCGCGGATGATGAGCACCTGGGTCCGGAAGAAGTAGGCGATGCTCAGCCAGCCGGTGACGCACAGAGCGAAGATGAAGCTCCAGAAGCCGGCACCAATGACGTAAACCAGCACGGAAATGAGGAGAATATAAGGGACGTTTGCAATGATATTGTAGATGACCAGCATGATCTGATCAAACGTCTTTGAATATCCCCACACAGCACCCAGTAGGATGCCGATGGTCATGTTGATGGCAGCGCAGATAACCGCCAATTTGAGAGAGGTTCCTGCAGATGCCATGATGCCGTAGAAAATGGAGTTGCCCTGCTGGCCGGTGCCGAAGATCCATTTCAGGTCGAAAGCGCCATTGTTGAAGTAATCCATTGCTGCCGAGGGGCTCAGATTGTAGGACTTGGCGTCGGTAACATTCTCATAGGGAAGATATGGGAAGAAAATGGGAAACAGCAGGGAGGAAAGGACCAGAATAATAAAGAAAACAATGAGAACAATGTTGATCCTTTTCTTGAAAAAGACACGGAAGACAGAGCGCCAGTAAGAATAGCGCGGTGCGATGATTTTTTCAGACTGGATAGAATCGCTATCAATAAATGTGAAAAGATCCTTATCCTGCAGCTTTGCATCGCTGTTCATTATCTTCCACCTCCTTTGCTGGATGAGAGAGAAATACGGGGATCATAAGCGGCCAGCAGAAGGTCACCCAGGATCAGGGAAAGAATGGAAAGGGTGGTGTAGAAAACGGTACATCCCACAATGATGCCATTGTCATGACCATTGATTGCCACTGTCAGCAGGTTGCCGACACCGGGAACCGCGTATACACGTTCCGTGATGATGGCACCGGTAAGGCAGCCGAGAATATTGGCAGGAATGCCATGGACCAGATAGATCATGGCATTGCGGCTGATATGCTGACTGAAAATCTCACCTTCGGATAAGCCTTCTGCACGGGCAAATTTAACGTAGTCCGAGTTCATCTGGTCGATCATGTATCTGCGCATCCATTTCATGAGGCTGCCTACGGAAGGCAGGGACAGGGAAATGATCGGCAGGATATAGGCCAGAATCTTGACTTCCGCATTGGCAAATTTGTACGGAAGATGGAAAAGGGAAGTACCAATGGAGGCAAAGATAAAGATATAGGCCAGGGACGGGACGGACATGATAAAGATGATGTACATATTGCCCAGCTTGTCAAAGAATCCGTCCTTGTAGCGCGCCATGAGAATACCCAGCGGCAGTCCGATGAGATACGCAAGAGCAGTGGCAATCAGACCGATTACGAAGGAGTTCTCGATCATGGACAATCCGCCGAAGCGGTAGGATGCTGTAGTATAGTTATCCGGATACTGTGTCAGATCCTTCTTGCTGGGGGTTGCATTGTAGGTCAGAGAATGGAAATCCAGAGCGGTCATGACTTTTTCGTCAGTGCCAATCTGCAGAGGATACTGAGTTTCAATCTGAACCTGTTCACCGGTGGGCCGGTTGATAACTTCTGTCATTTCCTGACCGCGATACTTGGTGAAGGAAGTGCCAAGATTCAGATGGATGAAATTCTGATGAATAAAGGGGAATCTGGAACTGAAATACAGAAGGTATTTATGGGTGGTACCGGAACCTACGACAGCAAACAGTCCGCTGTAAGGATCCTTCTCCACGCGAATATAACGCTCCGTCAGGGCAGGGTCCTGAACGTCGTTGGTAGTTTCAACGGTAAAAAGATGGGTAATGTAATCAAATAGACGCAGGAAAACACTGCGCTCCATCACAGCAAGAAGGTAGCCGTTACCTCCATTGCGCACCTTGCCGGAAGCAGAACGGGCAGGCTGAATGTAATTGATGGTATATCCTTTCGCTTCGTAAGTGGAGATGAACTCCTTCACAGAGGCGTTGTCAAGATAAGTATTCTCATCCTGAATTGCGTCCTTGTCTGTTTTATATCCGGCATCTTTGGTATAACCGTCTCCTAAAAGGGAAGAATACTTTGTTTTAAGGAAATTGGAATAATCCGCATAATTGAGATAGCCGTACTTCTGGTACTGAACATATTCATAAACGATGCGGTCATTGAGGGTTTTCTTATTCCAGACGTCATCCATCTGAAAGATGACGTTTCTGTTGATCAGCGTATACACCAGCAACATGACCACAGAAATGACCACGAGCAAGGAAAACACGGAGAACAGGATACGTCTGGCCATGTATCGTTTCATAATGACACCAACTTCATTTGAGATTTGGGACAGAGGATTTACTCTGTAAAGAAACAAGGAGGGGAAGGATTCCCCTCCTTGTGATGGTCAGCGTGCTCGCATTCGATTAATAGTCGATACCGATAACCTTCAGCATATAGCCGTTGACTCCAAAGGTGTCGAGGTAGGTGCAAGGATCGCCGAAGTCAGGACCCCAGCCAGAGCCGTAGAACAGGTCAAAGTTGCCTGCAAAACCGGTGGTGGCACGATATCCGGAAGCATAGAAGTCTTCGGAAGTGGTGGCTTCTACCAGGTTCACAACAACATTCTCAGCACCGAGGGTGTTCTCGATAACCTGCTTGCAAGCCTGAGCCTGAGCGGTATTGGCAGCAGAGGCAGAGTAGTAAACAACGTCCATGGTGATAGGCCAGGTTACGGTGTCGCCAAGCTCTTCCTTAGCGGTCTCGAGGTAAGCCTTTGCCAGATCAGCATTGTACCAGCCGTCCTGAGCGTCAGCAACCTTGATCTGAGCATTCTTCTGGTCGAGATAATACTGCACGAGCTCGCCATAGAAGGTGCCGGCAGCGAAGGTATGTCCTTCTGCGTCGGTAGTATCATTTTCCAGCTGGACGAACTCAGGATGCGTGTACATATTCCGCAGGTTGGCCAGCTTCAGATCTTCGCCACGGCTGACTGCGTTATAGGTGGCACGGTCAAAGGCGTGGAGGAAAGCTTTACGGAAATTCTTGTTCATGAGAGCAGTATGGGTATCGATCTTCTGCTGCTCAGTCTTGGAGGAAGCCACTGCGCCGCTGGCAAGAGCATAGGTGCCGCGGTTCACGTTGAGGCCGCCGAAGTAAGTGGTGGAAGTGGTGTCAGAAACATAGGCATACTTTTCGAAGTTGCCGTCAGCCTTGGCAAGAGCAAGGGTGCCGGAAGCTTCGGTCAGGCCGATGCCGGCATAGACGCCGTCAACGGTATCCGCATAGGTCTGTGCCATGTTCTCGCCATTGTCATAGATCCAGGTGATGGAGTCGAGGGTGACGATGTCGGCATCATAGTAGTTGGGGTTCTTGACAACAACGATTTCAGAGTCAGGATTCAGCTTCTGGAGCAGGAACGGTCCGCTGTAAACCTGAGAGGAAACGTCGGTGTTCTTACCGAAGGTATAGGTGTTGGTATCAGCAAAAGCTTCCTGATACTCTTCCAGGCCAAACTGTCCGCCGTGGCTCAGATACCAGTCTTCGCAGATCGGCAGGAAGCAGCTGTAGGTCAGCATGGTCATGAAATAGGAAGTCGGCTCGCAGAGGGTGATGGCCAGGGTGTGATCGTCGATCGCTTCATAGCCAACCTCGGAGAATTCGCCGCCAGCCAGGTACTCGGAAGCACCGGCAACAACGCCTTCAACCAGCCACTCAAGGCCAGCCTTGGTGTCGAGCATGTGATGGAAACCTGCTACGAAGTCCTGAGCAACTACAGGAGCATACTCGGTGCCTTCAGAGGTAAACCACTTGGCATCATCACGGAGGTGGAAGGTGTAGGTCAGGCCGTCTTCAGAAACTTCCCAGGACTTTGCAATCTTGGGCTGCATCTGTCCGAGATTGTTGTACTCAACCAGACCGTCAACCGTGTTTACGGTGATTTCGGTATCAGACTGAGAAGAGGTGTTCAGCCAGTCCAGCGTGACAGGAGCGGTGGCGAAGGTGTAGCGATAATCCTTCACCAGGCCGTATCCATTCTCCTGGAGGATGGCAGCAGCATCATATTCGCCCTCGCCGGCAACAGCCTTTGCCCAGGCGTCCAGCAGCTTTGCGCGGACATCCGGGGTGATGAAATTGTCAGCGATCACCATGGAGTGCCAGCGGTCGTCGTCGTTGCCCCACTGCACATAAGGCACGGTACGGGGAGCAATACGGCTGATGGTGTAGGCACCGCCCTGGGTGGTGGTAGGAATAAACACGGCAGAGTCAAGCAGATATGCCTCAGCCTGGGCTTCCAGAACGAAGCGCTCGTCGACGGTTTTTGCAGCCTTGGCAGTCTGCATAAGCTCATCGTACTCGCCGAGAACTTCAAGGTAGATTTCTTCGTCATCAGCACGCTCGTAAACGACGTTTTCTGCCAGCGCGCTCACAACGCCCAGTGCCATAGCCAGCACCAGCAACAGTGACAGGAATTTTTTCATGATTGAAATCCTCCTTTTAAATTTTTTTTACTCACCTCTTTAAATGGTTAAACCATAAAAGATAGAGTAAATTGCCCATATATTTTACTCCTGTTTGAGAAATATTTCAATATCAAATGAAAAAAATTCAATCCTTGGGTCGGAATCTGATTTTTTGAATCAATGATAAGAAAAATGGATATTTTCCACAGCTTCCGTCTTAATTGGGGAAATTTCATACAGAAATAATCTGCCGGATCACACAGAAAGGATTGTCAAAAAAGGCCGCAGGGACACGAAAAGCAGTGTAGCGCTTTCTGTGGCCTGCAGCCTTCTTATATTATAAGGAAACAATTTCTCGTATTTCCGCTTCGGACAGTCGTATCAGGTTTTCTGCTTCCGGCCATTGGGCACCGGGGCCCCAATTGCCGGAATGTTTTACCGAGCAGCAGGAGTTCGCCGCAAAGCGGAATTCTCCGCGATAGGGACGGTCAATCCCGTTCTGCAGCAGGATAAGGGAACCGCCGGAGGAGGAAAGGTCGGCAATAGACACACTTCTGTCCGGAAGATCATGGGCATAGAACCGACAGTAGCGAAGCAGCGCTTCGGGTGCATGACCGGACAGAGAGAGGAGAAAGCGGTTTTCCGTCAGACTGGTAAAGGTGCAGCTTTCTGCCCGGCAGATTCCACTGACGGACAGCAGATGTGCCGTGCCGGAAATCTGGCAGCCGGAGAAAGCGGCATGGCCGGAAATGCAAAGGACTTCCTCGCTTCCGAGAAAAGCACAATGAGTGGCTTTAAGGTCTCCGGAGATTACTGCGCAAGCAGTGCCATTGCCTGATGTCAGTGTATTCTGGACAGTAAGCCCGGAAAGGCTGACATCTTCGGCACCGATGGAGAGTACGGGGACTGAAGGATCGTCCCAGAGCAGCTGAGCCTGGGAAGGATGGTCCGGAGAAGGCCCGGCAATCGTAGTATGCGGACGGGTGATGCGGACTGCCTCAAACCATTCGCCCGCAGTGAGCTGGATGGCCGCGGGACCATCCGGCGGAAGCATGGCGAGGGCTTTTTCCAGCGTATCGGGTTCCCCGCCGGGTGTAACGCGGATTGTAAACATGGATGTATCCTTTCCTCATGTAATTCTGATGCATTATAACAACTCCGATGTGCAGATGCAACCGGAATGAGCGGGAATGATTGAGGCTTGATTTTCGTAGAAAAAGAGAATACAATGATAGGTACTGCATGGAAGGGAGCCGGACAGATGTTATGGGGAAGATAGTCGGAGTTGGCGGAGCAAATCTCGATATGCACTGCCAAAGTGAACGGCCGCTGATCATGCGGGATTCCAATCCCGGAAGACTTCACATGTCGCCCGGAGGAGTATGCCGCAATATCTGTGAAAACCTTGCCAGGCTGGGGCTGCCGGTCTCCCTGGTAACCGCTGTCGGAGATGATGCCGCCGGTCAGATTATCCTGGAAAGCTGCCGGACGGCGGGGGTGGATACTTCCGCGATCCGGGTTGTTCCCGGTGCAAGTTCCACCTCCTATGTTTCCATGATGGATGAATCCGGTGATATGCTCATGGCAATGAGCGATATGAAGCTGATCCGGGACCTGAAAGAAGATTTTATTGATGGTGCCCTGGATACGATTCAAAGTGCAGACCGTATTGTCTGCGATGGAAACCTTCCGCTCTGTGTCGTCCGATACCTTGCAGAGAAGGTTTCAGTACCGCTGTATCTGGATCCGGTATCTACCAGCTGGGCGAGGGCACTGGCTCCGTGCATCGGTGCATTTGATACGGTAAAGCCGAACCGGATGGAACTGGAAGCCCTGACCAATCTGCCCTGTGACACCCTTCCGCATATCACGATGGCTGCCGCTGCCCTGAGGGAAAGCGGTGTCCGGCGTGTGTTTGTCAGCCTTGGCGAAAAAGGGATGCTGTATTGCGGACCGGAAGGAACCATGACTGCTGCCAGCAGGCCGTTTGACAGAATGGTGAATGCGACAGGAGCGGGGGATGCGGCCATGGCGGGAATCATCTATGCGGACGAAACGGGAATGAGCATGAAAGAAACCGTATGGACAGCCATGGCGGCCGGGCTCGTTGCCATTGCCTCTGAGAATACCATTAATGCGCGGATGACCCCGCAGATCATAGAGGACATGATAAAGGAGTATATCTTATGAATCTGAGAAGCTTGAAACCATATCTCGACATTACTCCGGAAATTCGCAGCGCCATTGCCTGCGGAGTGCCGGTGGTTGCCCTCGAAAGCACCATTCTTTCCCATGGAATGCCGTATCCGGAAAACCTTGAATTTGCCGGCAGGGTGGAGGAAATCATCCGTGCAGAAGGGGCAGTGCCTGCTACCATGGCTGTCATTGACGGACGGCTCAAGGTAGGTCTTACGAAGGAAGAACTGCAGCGCATGTGCGAGGCGAAGGGCGTCCGCAAGGTGAGCCGGCGGGATCTTCCGATCGTCGTAGCAAGGAAGCTGACCGGAGCAACCACAGTGGCAACGACCATGATCCTGGCAGAGATGGCAGGCATCCGGGTTTTTGCCACCGGCGGCATCGGCGGCGTCCATCGTCACGGCGAGGTGACCATGGATATCAGCGCCGATCTCCAGGAACTGGCGCATACCTCCGTGGCAGTCGTGTGTGCCGGGGCGAAGATGATTCTGGATATTGGCAGAACACTCGAATACCTCGAAACCATGGGCGTACCGGTGGTTGGCCTGGGTACCGATGATTTCCCGGCTTTCTACTGCCGCAAGAGCGGATTCGGCGTGGACGTGAATGCCGCAACGCCTCTTGAAGTGGCGGAAATCTGCAAGGCAAAGTGGGAAATGGGTCTGAACGGCGGCATTCTTATCGGAAACCCGGTGCCGGAAGAATATGCCATGGATTTTGATGCCATGAGTGCCGTGATTGACAAAGTTCTGGCACAGGCAGATGCGGCAGGCGTCAAGGGCAAGGACATTACCCCGTTCATGCTTGCCCACATTGTGGAGGAAACAGGCGGCGACAGCCTGAAAACCAATATTCAGCTGGCCTTTAATAATGCAAGGGCGGCTGCGAAGATTGCGGTCGAACTTGCGAAGCTTTAATATTTAGGAGGAGATTATCATGGGTGCAACGTTACTGATCATGGCTGCCGGTATGGGTTCCCGCTACGGCGGAAACAAGCAGGTGGATGGACTGGGGCCGAACGGCGAAATTCTGATGGAGTATTCCATTTATGACGCCATTCGTGCCGGATTTGACCAGGTGGTTTTTGTTATCAAGCCGGGAATGGAAAAAATGCTCGCGGAAATCTGCGGAGACCGGGTGTCCAAGAAAATCCGCGTGGATTATGCTTTCCAGGATTTCTCTAGCGTTCCTTCCTTCTATCATATTCCGGAAGAGCGCACCAAGCCTTTCGGAACCATTCATGCCGTGCTGGTGGCCAAGGATCTGATTCATCAGCCCTTCGCGGTCATCAATGCAGACGATTACTATGGAACCAGTGCTTTCAGCACCATTTACCCGAAGCTTCAGGAACTGAAAGCAGAGGGTGAGGCAACCATCGTAGGCTATGAGCTCCGCAATACCGTATCGAAGAATGGTACCGTGACCCGCGGTATCTGCTCCGTGGAAAACGGAAATCTGTCCGGTGTGGTGGAAACCTTCAAGATTCAGCAGATGCCCAACGGTGAGATCCGGGATCTGGCCGATGGAGAGCCCGGCGTGCTTCTGAACCCGGTGGCTCCGGTTTCCATGAACTTCTGGGGATTCACGCCATGGATCTTCGGACAGATGGAAACCTATTTTGAGAACTTCCTGAAGGGCCTCAAGCCCGAAGACATCAAGGCGGAGTGCCTGCTTCCGTCTTTTGTGGACCAGATGATGAAGGAAGGCAAGCTGACAGTTCCAATGCTTACCACGGATGCGGTCTGGTTTGGCGTAACCTATAAGGAAGACAAACCCACGGTTCAGGCGGACCTCCGTAAGCTTCACGAGTCCGGCGTATATCCTGCATCGCTGCACGAGTAAGCAGAAGGACTGCAGAAAAGGTCCTGCCGGATTCGGAAAAGGGATTCTGAGCAGGACGGCAGTCTGAAGAACAATACCGCTGCGGGATGAACTGACCGGGGAGAGCCCGGTGCAGGAAAAACAGAAGACTTTACCAGAACACTGTACAGAAGAACGGGTGCCTCCGGGGCAATGGCCCCGGGGCGCCCGTTCTCTTGATTACAGGGGGGGACATAATGCGACTCAATGTAGGGAAACTGAAGCGATATGATGAGCATACCGCAAAGCGGCTGGCTGCCGTAGCGGTTGCCGCAAATACATTCGAAGTGCTGGCCGCTCTGATCATGGTGGGGATTATCATGAAACTGATGTACGGCCTGGCACTGGAATCCATCTTGGTAAAGTCAACCTCTGTACTCTGCCTGCTGATTGTGATCGCCGGTGCGGCAACCGATGTGATGACCGTTCTGAAGAGCATCGAAAATCTGAGGCAGGAGCATATACTGGATGCTTCCTATGCACAGCTCGAAAACCTGATGCGGGAGATGCGTTCCCAGAGACATGACTTCATGAATCATATTCAGGTCATATACAGCCTCATCGAAATGGAAGAATCGGAGGAGGCGCTTCGTTATATAGACAGCATCTATGGAGACATGCATCGCGTGAGCAAGAAGCTCCGGACGGATTCTCCGGCAGTGAATGCACTGATCCAGTCGAAAATTGTGGAAGCGGAACACCGTGGCGCAGAACTGAAAGTCAACATTGCGGCAAAATGGGATGATCCCAACATGCCGGCATGGGAAATCTGCCGTGTGCTTGCCAATCTGCTGGATAATGCATTGGACGCTGCAACCTCGGCGCACCTGCCGGAAGGGGAGAAGCCTACGGTGGAGCTTGTTCTTGGCGAGGATCAGCACAGCTGGTTTTTCTCAGTACGGAACAACGGGCCTGCAATGGAAGAAAAGGTGCAGCGGAAACTGTTTGAACCAGGCTTTACCACAAAGCGGACGGGGCATGGCATGGGGCTGTACATCGTAAATCAGATTGTTACGGATCTGGGAGGAAAGGTGAGCCTGGAAAGCAGGGAAGGGGATACGGTTTTCTCCGCTTTTGTACCGAGACAGCATCTCCAGCTGCCGAAACCCGCAAATGAAAACAAAATATTACGGGAAAATGAACGAACTGATAAAGAAAAATGAACTTTCTTAAAATTTGCTGTTGACAAGTTAACAATTTTGTAATAATATTGATGCGTGATTTCTAGATGGGTTCATTCCGTCCTTTTCTGGCTATGAAAAGAATGGATCACAAGAGAGAGGGGTATTTCTATGAACAACAGGATTCATCAACGCATCATGTTTGCCGTGATCCTGTGCCTTGTGACTGTGTTATGGGCGTTGCCTGCTCTGGGTGCCAGTTACAGCAAGGTTTACGGTCAGACGAAGGACAGAATCCGCGTGCGTGAAAGTGCATCCACCAGCGCTGCGACGATTGATAACATCGTCAAGGATCGGTGTGTCTATGCACTCCAGTCAAAGGAAAGCGGCGGACTGACTTTTATCGAAGTGAAGTATCGTTCCCATGAGGGCGATATTATTTCCGGCTGGGTATGCCAGAGTGATGGGAAGACGACTTATGTCAAGATGCTCAGCGCTACTCAGGCAAAGACCCAGTTCGGGGTAGAGAACGGCAGCATTCCCAGCAAGGTGGCCGGCACCAAGACGGCCAAGGAGCGGGCAGCTGCAAAGGCTTCTTCCGGCACCGGTATTTCCGGATCCACTTCCGTGGAGACCATGAAACAGGTACAGACGAAGCTCAAGGCAATGGGCATTTATTCCGGTGAGATTACGGGCAATGCAGGTTCCAAGACCGTTGCCGCCATCAAGGAATTCCAGAAGCGTTACAATCTGACGGCAGACGGCGTAGCAGGTCCTGAAACCATTGCCAAGCTGAATTCCATTTCCACTCCCACTTCTTCCAGCTCCACTGCTGCAGGACTGAAACTGGGCTCTTCCGGTACGGCAGTTGCCCAGCTCCAGAAGGACCTTACAGCACTCGGGTATTACTGGGCAGAAATAACGGGCAACTTTGGTGCAAAGACGGAGACGGCTGTCAAGTCTTTCCAGAAGGCATATGGCATGACCCAGGATGGTGTAGCCGGTGCAAAGACACTGAGTGCTATTGCCACTGCGGTACAGAAAAAGGGAGGCAGCGGTTCTGTTTCCATTACGACAGGTACCACGCTGCAGCTGAACAGCGAGGGAACTGCAGTATCCACGCTTCAGCAGAAGCTGAAGAATCTGGGATATTACACTGCAGAGGTTACCGGTCATTATGGGGAGAAGACACAGGCTGCAGTCCGCGCCTTCCAGGCTAGAAATGGACTGACGGCAGACGGCATTGCTGGTGCAAAAACCCTGACGGCCATTAATAATGCATCGAAGGGAACAACTTCCAGCTCTTCCGGTTCCACAAGTGGCACTACACTCAGTGTGGGATCCACGGGAACGGCTGTACGTAATCTCCAGATGAATCTTACGACGCTGGGTTACTATTACGGCGACATCACCGGACACTTTGGCTCCATGACACAGGCGGCCGTGATGAAATATCAGAAGGCGAAAGGTCTTTCACAGACCGGTACCGCTACGCCGACACTTCAGAGCAGACTGGCCAGCGAAACCGGAACGGGTTCCAAGTCCAGCTACAGTGTGGCATCTACCTCACTCAAGCAGGGGGACAGCGGTTCTTCTGTTACCGCTCTGCAGACGGCACTAACCAAGCTCGGCTACTATTATGGCGATATCACCGGAAACTATGGAGCACTGACGGCAAAAGCGGTCAAACGCTTCCAGGAAGCCAATGGCCTTACCATTGACGGTATTGCCGGCAGCAAGACCATTGCTGCGATCAATGCAAAGGCAGGTTCCTCCATTTCGACCAGCTCCGGTACCAAGAACTCCGCGGTGAATGGTTCTTCTACGCTGGTTAGTTATGCACGGGCATCAAAGAAGGCTGTTTTGCGGAAGGAAGCCAGTGCTACTTCCCAGGGCAAAGCCCAGCTGGATATCGGCACCACCATGAAGATTTCCAAGCAGGTGACGCGTAACGGGGTTACCTGGTACTATGTAAAGGCATACCAAGACGGATACTCCTATGTGGGTTATGTCCGCAGCGATCTGGTTACCATCATTTCCTATTCGGACTTTAATGCGAGCAATGGCGGTTCTTCCGGAGGCGGCGGAGGAGACTACGAGATCTCAGGTGTTCTGGAAGTCAAGGCTGGAAATGTTGCAGTCCGTACTGGCCCCAGCACAAAGGACGACATTGCAGGACGCGTGAACAGCGGGGATATCTTCACCTATGTCGATTATGACAGCGGGTGGTACAAGATCTGGTACAACGGCGATTACCGCTATATCAGCGGCGAGTTTGTGACGACCAATGTGGATTCCTCGAAGTACGGATATACGGATACGACTTCCTATCGGTATGGCGATACTGCAGCGATGGTTTCCACCATCCAGGAATGGCTGACGCTGCTGAAATATTATAATGGAGATGTTACCGGCCATTATGGCAGCAAAACTGTGGACGCAGTACAGTCCTTCCAGAGTGACAACGGCCTGACGGCAGACGGCATTGCAGGTCCCAAGACCATTGCAGCACTTCAGAGCAAGGTGGCCGGTGCTACGGGAGGAACCATTGATTCCTCCGGAACGATCTATACAGTTGACTGGTTCAGTGCAAAGAGCACCACGGGTGAGTTTGCAAAGCTTGGATTTGTGCGGGGCCGTGAGGCAAAGCTGACAGACCTGCGGACCGGAATTACGATCAATATCCACGTGCAGTCTGCAGGAAACCATCTGGACGCGGAGCCGCTGACGGCAAACGATACCGCCAAGTTCTGCGCGATCTATCGCGTTTCCAATGCTAACTACATCAATTCCAGCGACCACTATTATCGCCGCCCGATGATGTTCACCTACGGATCTTACAAGATTGTCTGCTCCATGTATGGCGTGCCTCATGGACAGCAGGATATTACGACCAATAATTACCCGGGTCAGTTCTGCCTGCACTTCTTGAATTCGAGGACAAGCGGAACCGATAAGGTGGACAGTGGTCACCAGGCAGCCATTCAGGAAGCCATTAAACTTCTGAATAAGAGTGTGACAAAGCTGCCGTAAGGAATACCAGGTATTCCAATTAACAAGCCCCCAACCCCCTCTTTATAGGGAGCAGCCAAGTGTTGCTCCCTGCTTTTTTGTTTTCAGGGAAAGGACAGAGCTTCCAGAGAAGGGGCTGTCCGGAGGAAAGACCTGGGAAATCTGCTGCCCGCAGACTGCAGGAACAGGGGAGAGAACAGAGCGGAGCACCTTCTTTGGCGATGATGTCGGTTACCGGACTGCCATCAGCGGAAGGACCTTCCAAATGCAGAGGAATGGCCGTTTTCTTTGGAACCACTGCATGAAAATGAGGCACCAATTGGAAAAGTGCTTGACAAAAACAGGTATTCCTTCTATAATGCCGGACTGTAAACCATGATCCGGAAAGAAAAGCAGAGAAACGGACCACAGCGAGTCGGGACAGGTGGAAGCCCGGCGTTACGCATCTGCCCAAGCCCTCCGGGGAGTTTTCTCGTGATGAATGAGACGTACATTCCGGCGTTAACGGAGGAGAGTGGGTGTTGAAGAACACCAACCGGAGTGGTACCGCGAATATGCGTCTGTTCGTCCCCGGACGATGCAGGCGCTTTTGTTATGCAAGAAAGGAAGAAGAAACATGAAACCGAAAACATCCGGCGAGCTTCGTGCCATGTGGCTGAACTTTTTCAAGAGCAAAGGCCATGCTGTCATTCCCAGCGCTTCTGTAATTCCGGAAAATGATCCTACCGTGCTCTTTACCACCGCTGGCATGCATCCGCTCGTACCTTATCTGCTGGGCAGCAAGCATCCGGCAGGAACCAGACTCACCGACGTGCAGAAGTGCATCCGTACCGGTGATATTGACGAAGTAGGCGATGCTTCCCATCTGACCTTCTTTGAGATGCTTGGAAACTGGTCCCTCGGTGATTATTTCAAAAAAGAAATGATTTCCTGGAGCTGGGAATTCCTGACCAGTGAAGAGTATCTGGGTCTGGATAAGGATAAGCTGGCTTTCACGGTGTTTGAAGGAGAAGGGGATATTCCTCGGGATGAGGAAGCTGCCGGATACTGGATGGAAAACGGTGTGAAGCCTGAGAACATTTACTTCCTGCCCCGGAAGCACAACTGGTGGGGACCTGCCGGACAGACCGGACCCTGCGGACCGGATACCGAGATGTTTATCATCAAGGACCAGCCGCCCTGCGGACCGGATTGTTCTCCTGCCTGCGACTGCGGACGTTTCCTTGAAATCTGGAACGACGTGTTCATGCAGTACAACAAGACCGCAGACGGCAAATATGTGCCCCTTGCGAAAAAGAACGTGGATACGGGCATGGGTCTGGAGAGAACCATTGCTACCCTCAACGGGGTTGGAACCGTTTATGAAACGGATGCATTCACGGGGATCCTGGCGAAAATCTCCGAACTTTCCGGAAAGCAGTACGGCGAGAGCGAGGATGTCACCAAAGCATTCCGCATCATTGCGGACCATCTGCGGACTTCTACTTTCATCATGGGCGATCCCCGCGGTGTCAGCCCGTCCAACGTTGACCAGGGCTATGTGCTCCGCCGCCTGATCCGTCGCGCCGTACGGTACGGACTGGAGATCGGCTTGCCGGATGGATTTACCGGTGAAATCGCCAAGGTGATTATTGACCAGTACGCGGAAGTCTATCCGGAACTGCGCCAGAACGAACAGTTTGTGATGGAACAGTTCAAGCTGGAAGAATCCCGTTTTGCGAAGACGCTGCGTCAGGGCGAGCGTGAGTTCGAGAAACTGGTGGCGAGGATGGGAGACAGCAAGCAGATTGACGGTATGGCTGCCTTTGACCTCTATACCACTTTCGGTTTCCCCATTGAGATGACCCGGGAGCTGGCTGCAGAGAATGGCCTGACGGTCGATGAGGAAGGCTTCAAGAAGCATTTCGAAGAGCACCAGAAGAACTCGCATGCCGGCGCAGAACAGCGCTTCAAGGGCGGCCTCGCTGATCACAGCGTACAGACAACCCGCCTGCATACGGCAACACACCTGCTTCATGCTGCTCTCCGGAAGGTACTTGGACCGGAAGTTGCCCAGAAGGGCTCCAACATTACCGCGGAACGTCTGCGTTTTGACTTTACTTTCGGCCGTAAAATGACGAAGGAAGAGCTGGCGGAGGTTTCTTCTCTGGTCAATGAGTGGATCCAGGCGGATGTGCCGATTGAGATGAAGGAGACCACCGTGGCCGAAGCCAAGGCAGAAGGTGCCATCGGCCTCTTCGAGAGCAAGTATGGCGAGCGTGTACGCATGTACACCATGGGACCGTACTCCAAGGAAATCTGCGGAGGACCCCATGCTACGCATACCGGTGAGCTGGTCAGCTTTAAGATTCTCAAGGAAGAGTCTTCTTCTGCCGGTGTTCGCCGCATCAAGGCAACCATTGGTGCAGACCCTAACGAAGCCTGATCATTATCCCCTGACAGATGAATGTCAGGGGATTTTTTTCGGAAAAGAATGCTTGACGAACTCCTTTATATTGAGTATGCTTAAGGCACTTCTATGATGAAAAGAGGAATGAATAAATGGATAATGCAAAGATTTGTTCCATGGTTGACCATACCCTGCTCAAGCAGACGGCAACCTGGGAGGAGATACGTGCACTCTGTGATGATGCAATGGCATATCATACTGCTTCGGTATGCATTCCGCCCTGCTATGTGAAAATGGCCCACGAATATTGCGGGGAAAACATGACGATCTGCACTGTAGTCGGATTTCCCAACGGAAACATGACGACCGCCGCCAAGGAATTTGAAACCCGGGAAGCGATTGCCAACGGTGCAAGGGAAATCGATATGGTGATCAATATCGGCATGCTGAAAGCCGGAAATGATGAGTATGTTGCCAATGAAATCCGCTGCCTCAAAGCGGCCTGCGGGGAGCTGATCCTGAAGGTCATCATTGAAACCTGCCTGCTTACGGAAGAAGAGAAGATCCGCATGTGCAGAATAGTGACGGAATGCGGTGCAGACTTCATCAAGACATCTACCGGTTTTTCCACTGCCGGAGCGACTTTTGACGATATCGCCCTTTTTGCCGCCCATGTGGGCAAGCAGGTACGCATCAAGGCAGCCGGCGGCATCGCAACGCTGGCGGATGCTGAAAAGTTTATCGAGCTGGGTGCCAGCAGACTGGGAACCAGCAGGATTATCAAGATTCTCAAGGAACAGAAGGCATAAGCTTATTCCGTAAGGCCTTCGGGGAATCTTCGCTATCGGAAAAGAAAAGAAGTCACGCCCTATCCCGCCGTCGAAGCGGGAGGGGCGTGACTTTTTTTAGGGAAAATGGCGCTGTCCTTTTCGAATGGAAAGCGGAACAGCGCAGTTGGATGCGGAAGAAGCCGCCGGTCGGACTTTCCCGCTGCTGCAGCATCAGGGGCATGCAGGGCAGAAGGAAGAACAATCTCATACCGGTTTGCGGATGAGATCAAGCTGGTTGTTCAGGAGTGCATGGATGCCATAGGCAACGCCGCATTCCTCATTGGTTTTTGTAAGGAAACGGCAGGTGTCTTTGACTTCCGGCAGCGCATTGCCCATAGCTACGGAGTAGCCGCACTGTGAGAGCAGCGGAAGATCGTTGTCGTAATCGCCGAAAGCCATGACCTGGGACATGGAAATTCCGAGGGACGCGGCCAGATGCGAGACGGCCTCCGCCTTGGAAATGCCTTTCTGCATGATTTCAAAGTTGTGGGCAAAGGAGGAGGCGAGATAAACGCCGGGCAGGGCGCCGATGGCTTCCTTGCAGGCAAGATAGGCCTGGGTGTCGCCAGTGTCCCGGACCAGCATTTTCAGTAGCGGGGCATCATAGGCCAGATCCAGGGCGCTATCATGGTTGATAATCCGGATTCCTGCTTCCGAATAGCTTTTCTTGAATCGTTCCCCTGCTTCCGTAGAGTAGCGCTGGGTGGAATAAAAGGTATCTTCGGAATAGGCATTGCCACGGCAGTGATGCTCACGGATGATATCCAGAATGGCATGGGAGAGGGAAGTGGGAAAGACGTGCTGCTCGATGTGAACCGGTGCAGGAGAATCCCAGACCTGACCGCCGTTGAGGCCGATGAGGGTGCACCGGTGCATGCCCAGGGTGGAAGCCATGTGAGCAGCTACGGGAGCCATGCGGCCTGTGGCGATGGCGATCGCAATGCCCTGCCTGCTGGCCTCCCGGAAAGCGGCACCGTTCTGTTCGAAGAGAATACCTCCGTCTCCCAGGAAAGTTCCATCCAGGTCGGTGACGATAAGGCGGACATCATTTGTTTGCATCAGAAACCTCCAGTGCGCGATGTTTTGCGTTCGTGAGATGGGTCTTGACAGCCTGTACTGCCGCTTCCTTATTTCCCGCCTGAAGGGCGGAAACGATCCGGGTATGTTCGGCTTCCATCTCTTTCCGGGTGCTTTCACTCTGGTAAGTGTTGAGCGCAAAGTGCCGGATCATTTCATAATAGGTATCGATGAAAACCACAAACAGGCGGTTCTGGCTGAGCTGTGCAAGACGATAATGGAAATAACGGTCCAGTGTCTCCGGACCACGGTCGTTGGTAATTGGAATGAGGTCAGAAAGGGATTCGATTTCCTCATCGGATGCCCTGTCGATCACCAGCTGGATGGATTTGGTTTCCAGGGCTTCCCGGAATTCCATGAGCTCCATATAGCTGCACTTTTCCATATTGCTGAGGATGTGCTCGGATATTTTTTCATCACTCCGCTGAAGAATTGTGGAACCGCCGTGGGGAATCCGTCGGATGTAGCCTTTCTCCTGCAGGGCATTGAGGGCTTCCCGGAGAATACCGCGGGAAATTCCAAGCTCTTTGGCCAGTTCCGGCTCGCTGGGAAGGCGCATTCCGGGAGAAAGTTCCCCGGAATGGATACGGCGGAGCAGTTCCTCCTGTGCCTGATCCGAAAGGCGCTTCTTTTCCTGCGGCATGGCTACTCCTTCGCCAGGGCAATTCCGGCGAGCTGGTCAGCAATGTCCTGAAGGTCAATGCCTTTTGCCATCGGGAGACAGGTTCCGGAGGGATAGCGCGTTTTTGCGGCCCAGCGGGCAGGAATGGAGGACAGGCCGAACCGGGCACCCATGACAGCACCGCAGATGGCGGCAATGGTGTCTGCATCCCGCCCGTAGTTGCCTGCAAGAATGGTTGCCTGGGCAAAATCCGGAGGAGCAAGCTTCAGAAGGGCAAAGGCGGCAGAGACGGCTTCCGGTACGGCGGCCTTATACCGGGTACGGAGCTGGTCATGAAGCGGCATCCAGGAGCTCAGAATGTCACCGGAGGCAACAATCTCCTGTGCCAGATGGAACGTATAGGAGAACCAGCTGTCGGCAGGAACGGCATACAGGGCGGCTTCCAGGATTTCCTCCATGGTGGCATCTGCCATGGCGGCGGCTACGGCACAGGCAACAGCCTGGGCGCCCCAGATTCCGTCCGCATAATGGCTGACGCAGGCATCTGCTTCTGCAGCGGCAGCAGCACCGGGAATGTCACCGGCAAAAACAATGCCGATGGGGGCTGCACGCATGGCTGCGCCGTCGGAGGAACCGTAGGAGTTATATTTGCCCGTCAGCGGGGGCATGAGGCCTTTCCGCAGATTGGCAGCGGCTTCCATCTCACTGTTGCCGCCGCGGTGGAGCTCTTCGTCCAGCGTGACAACATCCCGTTTCCAGGCTTCTGCCACGGCTTCCGGGGTCAGTCTGCCGCCGCAGGCAATGAGGGTTTTGGCGGTCAGCAGACCGAATTCGGTATCATCAGTGCTCCAGCTGGCGCCGGGGCCGAAATCCGTGGTGATTCCATAGGCCAGCTGATTGTCCTGTTTTCGGGAGGCGTCTCCGAAGGAGTCACCGATGGCCAGGCCGGCCATGACGCCCCGGGCCTTGTCCAGGAAGCGTTCCGGGTTCCTCTTCATTTCGTCAAATGATAGCATGTCAGTATTCCTCCACTTCTAGATCGGAGAGTGCGGCACGGCCGCTGTCGTACAGTGCATATCCTATCATGCCATGATCCAGATGTCCGTCTTCTGCGGTGAGGACGGGAGTTCCGTCAATGGAAAGCGTTAGTTTCGTACCCTGGGCGGAGAAATTCAGCGTATACTCCTGTTCCAGCTTCCAGTCAAATGGCGCACTGGCAAGACGATGCAGGGTATTCCGGTCATGATGCAGGATCGAGATGCGCCCTTCGCCGTCCAGCCCTGCATAGTAGCCCTGTCGGGTTCCCTGTACCCTCAGGGCCAGAAGATGGCTGGTGCCGTTCTGGGGCAGGATGCGGCCTGTGACCGATACGTCGCGGGTAAAGTAGTTGCCGGTAAGGCATTCGGCATGGGAAAGGGCAAGGACGGAAATGGAGCCGTCCTCCACATGCCAGGACCCGTGGTTCTGGGAGAAAGGCAGAAGCTGCGCAAATTCTTCCGGCATGATGCCGACACGGATGCGGTATCTGGCAGGGCCGGAGATCGAGAAGGTATGCAGCAGGAGTCTTCCGGCATCATAGAGGATGCGGGGGGAATTGCCCTCCACATGCAGACCGACTTCGGAGATCACATCCCCGTCACAGTCCGGCAGGGTAAAGGAGAAGGTATAATCCCCGGACTCCCGGAGAATCTGCGGTTTCTGAAGCAGTATTTCCCCGGAGATGCCTTTCCGGACATAGGGGCTGATGCAGATGCTCTCCCCTGCCCATTTTTCATAGGTCAGGGAGATCTCCGCCGTCTGCTGCGGGTAGGCAATGGGGGAGAAGACCGGTTTGTAGCGTTCGTCGCTGAAATCGCTGCGGCGGTAGAAGGTCTTCAGGAAGATGCGTCCGGATTCTCCGCGGTTGATACGGGGCCAGAGAACCTCAAGGCCGCCGTCCTTCGGGGTCTTCCGCATCAGGTAGGGATCCGAGAGACAGAGACCGTGGGTCGACCCGGGAAGCGAGAAATCAAAGGCAATGCGTCCGGGATGAACATGCGATGCGATCTCTTCGGGCACGGGTTCCTGCCGGAGACGGTATCCCCAGGCAGCCAGGGTGTAGACATAGGTGGGAATATCCAGAATATTGAGATAGCCGGAAATGCCGGAGAGCACCAGCTCATCATTGATCGGGGTGCGATAGCAGTCCGAGATTCCATCAATTCCGCAGAGTACGCCTGTAATAGTGCCGACATTTCCGGCATTGCAGTCGGTATCCCATCCGCACATGGTGGCAATCTCAATGGTCCGGTCAAAGTTCCCCTGGCCGTAGAAAAGTGCCAGGGCACAGACTCCTGCATTGGGGATGATGTGGCAGATCCCGGGATAACGGTCATAGCCCCATTCAGCTTCGAGCATTTTCTGGCAGGCCTGCCAGCCTTCCGGAGCATGCGCATCATGGAAGGAGCGGACTGCACGGACCACCCGGGAGTAGAGGCTGTCTTCCGGAATCAGGGAAAGGCCGGTTTCAACGATATCCCGGATGTTGTCCATGGTAAAAGCAGCAGCGATGCAGCCTGCAATAAAGGCGGCGCCGTGGAGCGCTTCTCCGTCATGGCTTACTGAGGCGGCAGCACGGGCATAACGGGCTGCACGTGCAGGGTCCCCGGGAGCGACAAGCCCCCAGGTGTCGATAAAGATCTGACCGCCGATCTGTTCGGCAATCGTTTTGCCGTTCTGCCGGATAGAACCGGACTGCGGGGCAGGAATGCCATGGAGAAGGTTCAGGTAGGCGGTGTGCTCGGTACTGACGCCAAGGCCGCCCCACCAGAACATGCCGATTCCTTCCCGGGCATAATTCAGGAATGCTTCCGCCACGCTCTGCGGAGTCGGCTCTGCACCGCAGGTGTCATCCAGGGCACGCAGAAAGAAGACGGGGCCGTTTGCGTCATCATCGGCGGCAAAGTGCTTGTAATCCTTGACGTATCCGTGAATGTCGCCATAGGTGCGGGCAATGCGTTCACAGGTCCAGATGGAAGGCTCCACAGGGGCGCCCAGGCGGATGCCGGCATTCATGCCGAGAAAACCGCCGTAGATTTTTGAGAGCAATGTTTGTTGATCCATAGGGGTTCCTCCTATACGGTTGTGGCAAAAGGAAGATGCCTTCCCCTTGCCACAGCCGACAGAACGGAATGCCGTGCAGTGTCAGAAAAGGGGACCTGCCATCTGGCAGATCCCCATGAGAGAACGGATTAATCGAGAACGGTGGCGAGATACTCCGCCAGCTGATCGCCGCCATTCTTGTAGTAGTCCTGGATGAACTTGTCATATTCGTCAATGGAAGACTGTCCGAGGATGATGGAGGTGGAAACGTCGTTGAACATGGCCATGACTGCATCATAATAGGGAAGCATGTCATCCGGCAGTACCACATCGACATCTTCCGTGTAGTACTTTTCTGCCATTTCAAAGCTTTCCCATGCCTGAGGAAGCATGAGCATCGATTTGTCGACAAAGTTCTCGTCGAGGCCGTTGAAGGTCTCCCAGAATTTGGCCCACCATTCATCATAACGGTCCGTCAGTTCAACCTTGCCGTCTACGACGTTGTAGTGTACGCCTTCAATGCCCAGCTTGTCAATGATGCGTCCGTCCGGAGAAGCCATGAAGTCAAGAATTGCAAAGGCAGCATCCTTGACGTCCTGATCGGATTCCGCATTGATGGCAAAGCCGCGGGTTTCCTTGGCAACGGAGGTGGAGATGTAGGAGACGCCGCCGGCAGGAGGCAGTACGACGCCTTTGGCAGCCTCGCCCTGGTTCGCGGTGATCTTCTTGCAGTAGGAATCCACCACAGCGCCCTGGGTAGCACAGAACATGCCGAGTTCACCGGCATAGAACTTCTGCTGTACATCCGACCACTTGGAGGTCAGATAGTCGGGGTCAATCAGGCCTTCTGCATAGCACTGTGCATAGAAAGCGATAAGATTCTTTTCTGCTTCCGTGGCAATGTAGTAGACATACTTTCCATCCGCATCCTTCGTGATGGTGGAAGTGACGCCGAAGGCATTGTTGAACATATGGTTGGCACGGGTCATGCTGCCGTCGCCGGAGAAGGCATACTTGACATAGCCGTCATCGACCAGTTTCTTGAAGGCGGTATGATAATTCTCGACACTCGGGTCTGCCTTCAGGGTATCCAGCATGCCGATGGCATTGAGGTGATCTTCCCGCATGATCGGAATATAGGTAGTTGACCAGGAGAGCCAGAGGAGATACGGATAGTTCGCAACTCTGGCCTTGTTATAGGCGGTCATGCGGTCCTTGACATAGGTGGCGCCTTCGATATAGGGAGTCAGATCTTCGAGAAGGCCCAGGTTGGCACAGCTCTGGTCTCCGCCCTGGAAATAGACCAGGTCTGCTTCCAGTTCACCGGTGGAAAGAGCCAGCGGGACTGCATCCGCATAGGTGCCGGCCGGTGCTTCCATAATCTCGAGATCCACATACTGGCCAAGAGCAGCCATCTTTTCCTCAATGACGGTTGCCATGGTCTGTACGTCAGGGTCTGCAGGATCCACGTCTTTGCAGAGATAGCGTACTTTGACGGGTTTGTCCGGCGTTCCGATGTCAGCCAGAGCCGCAACGGAGACCAGAACAAGCAGCAGAGACAGGGTAAGCGCGAGCAACTTCTTCATATGAGTAACCTCCTTGTATTTTTTTCCCTGAATGCAGGGAAGGATTCGGAATCAGCCCTTGACGGAACCTGCAAGCACATCCTTGGTATAGTACTTGAGTACCAGCGGATAGAGCATCAGGATGGGGATGATGGCCACTACGATGGTGGCATTTTTGAGGGCGTTGTAATCAAGGATATTGACATATTTGGCGATGTTCTTGTCGCCGATAAGGGTTGCCGTGTCATTGCTGACCACGTACTGGCGAAGGATCACCTGGAGTGTGGTCTTGCTGTTCTTGGTGATGTAGATGCCTGCCCGGAAGTATTCATTCCAGCGCACGACGGCGTAGAACATGGTGATCGTGGCAATGCCTGCCATGGACAGGGGCATGATGATGGAGAAAAGCATCCGGAGATGACCTGCTCCGTCAATGGTGGCGCTTTCGCAGATTTCCTGGGGAACGGCATTGAAATACCGCATCATGATGATGAGATAATAGACAGAGACGGCAGTAACCAGAATGACCGACCACTGGGAACCCATCAGGCCCAGCTGCTTGACGGTCAGGTACTCGGGAACGGTGCCGGGATCAAAGAGCATCATGATGATGAGGAAGACCATGATCGCCTGCTTAAACCGCAGCCCGGGACGGGTCAGGGCATAGGCGGCCATGGTGGTCAGAACGATATTGATCAGCGTGCCGATGATCGTGATCTTTACGGAATTCCACAGGGAAGGCATGATGGTCGTATTGGACAGGACAATGCTGTAATTGAGAAGGGAAAAACCGTCCGGGATGATCCGCAGTCCGCTCATGGAAGGGGATTTTGCGGGATCCGAGAAGGAATTGGCGATGATGTTGAGGATCGGAACCAGCATGGTGAGCGCCAGAAGCAGCATCAGGACAGTCAGAATGATCTGCCCGGGGGTCAGCATGCGGCGTTTTGCATAAGATAGTCTTGCCATGATTGCCGCCTCCTTACCATACACCTTCGCCGGTCAGGCGCTTTGAAGTGAAGTGCGTGCACAGTACGAGCACCATGCCCACCAGCCCCTTGAAAAGGCCGACGGCACTGGCCAGGGAATACTGTCCCTGCTGGATGCCGATGCGGTAAATGTAGGTGTCGAGAATGTCGATGGTATTCTGTACGGCGCTGTTGCTGAAGTTCAGAACCTGGTCAAAGCCTGCACTCATGAAGTATCCGAGGTTCAGAATGAACATGGTGGACATGGGTGCCAGCAGTGCCGGCAGAACGATGTACCGAATAATCTGAAACCGGTTGGCGCCATCGATATCCGCCGCTTCATAAAGGGCCGGGGAGATGCCGATGATGGTAGTGAAGTAGATGATGGAGTCCCAGCCAATGGAACGCCAGCCTTCCGAAATCATGAGGATCCAGCGAATTTCCCCCTTGTCCGTCATGTGGTTGCGGGGAGCGATCCCGAAGTGCGAGAGCAGTTCGGAAACGGCGCCGCCATAGGACAGGAAGTTGATCCAGATACCCGCGATCACGACCCAGCCGAGAAAGTGGGGAAGGTACGAGATGATCTGAACGAACTTGCGGCAACGGGTGAAGCGCATTTCAGAAAGAAGGATGGCAAAAAGAACAAAGAAGGGGAAAAGGAGAATGTACTTCATGAAGGAGATCACGAGCGTATTGCGCAGAATCGTCGGAAACTGCGGCGTCGAAAAGATCTGCCTGAAGTACTTGAGGCCGGCAAACTGCCAGGGCCCTTTTGCCTTATAGGTGAAGAATGCCAGCCTCATATTGAGGATTGGAAGAACCCGGAATATGACGAAGTAAAGGAGGGTAGGCAGGAGCATGGCGTAGAGAACCCAGTCTCCCCGCACATAGCGATGCTTTTCCTTCTGTCTGAGGCTGTCCATAGGGCCTCCTTTCAGGGAATCATGAGGTTCATGAGTGGCGCGATCTGCTGGGCACCATAGACATCCCGGTCCCCGACAGTACCGGAAGAAACCTGCCGGAGCAGGGTTATCTTGATGCCGTAGGCCTGGTCCATACGGGCCAGCGTGACGATGTCCTGCGGGGAAATGTGATAGAGCGATGCAATGTTTTCCCGGGTAATGAGCCCGGAGGCGAGCACCCTTTCATAGCTTTCCCGGTCGGGAAGCAGGATGTCCAGGGTCAGCTCGAAAGGACCGCTGTTTTTGCTGCGCAGAACGCGGCATAGGGACTGAAGGCTGGTCATAACGTCACCTCCCGCAATTCCACAGGGAAGAAGGCGCAGGGGTCGGCAACATCCATGAGATGGTATACGCTGAAGATGTATACGGGTCCGAACGGGATGTCACTGGGGGCAAAGGGAAAGGCCAGATTGCCGGCAGAAGACTTGCGCCCCGGGAATCCGTAATGGAGATAGGTGGAGCGGACACTGGCACAGACTGCATTGGCCATCTCCTGGGTGGGTGCGATGACCTCGAACATCAGGCCGATTTCATGACCGGCTACCGGGGTGGGCTCCAGGGGCCCAAGGACGGCATCCTTTCCATAATGGTAAAAATGAATCTGGACTTCCGGCGGCAGACCGCCGTAATACTGATCCACCGATTCCACAACTGCGTTTTCCACTTCTTCCATGCGTTCGATGAGCATGGGGTCCCGAATACCTGCAAGAACAAAAGTCCGGTAGGCCACCCGCCGGGCACCTTCCAGCTTGATGGCATACGGTACTTTCTCAAGCCGGCTGCCTTCGATGCGCACCCGGTGGGGAGTGACCTGAGTAAACCTGCATTCGGAAAGGTCCAGAACCATTCCGGGCCCGTGCAGCAAGGTGGGATGCTCTTTCTCATAGAAAGTATGGGCGGCTACGGTGGTTACCGTACATTTTCGCCCGGGGTTTACCGGCCATACTTCAAAGCCTGTTTCCTGGAGTTCTCCAAGGATCACATCCTTGGCGCTTCCCGGTTCCGCACAGAGCGCTCCGCATTCGAGGATCTTTCCCAGATGCTGACAGAGCGCAGGATCATATCCGTGGAACATGCCGAATGCGGCAAAAGGAGCAGGGTCATAAGCCCGGCCGCACAGGATGATATCGGGCGCAAGGGCCAGTGCTTCAAGGACCGGCTCCACGCCCATCTGTGCCACGACGCCGTTGGTTTCCTGCAGTGTTTCCGGAGTGATCTCCGGAACGTTGGGACTCATGGGGTGGATATGTCCGTCATGAAGAGCGGTCAGGACGTCCTCTTTGGGAATATCTGCATAGATGACTGCGATTCGGGCGGACCAGCCCATCTCCCGGGCCACCTCTGCAATAATGTCATATGTCCAGTCTGTATGCTTGCGTGCACCGGATCCGCCAGCGGACCCGATCAGCAGCGGAATGTGGGCAGACCTTGCCGCATGCATCAGGCGGGAAAGGTCAATTTTGGCGGCTTCTCTGCTGACTATGGCGACGCCGGCACCAAGCTTGTGCGGTCCGGCATCCGTGCTTCCTGCGTCGACAATAATGGCGTCCGGGTGCTCATCCATCGCAAGGGCGAGGGATGACTCCGGAAAACCATAGCCGAGAATACCGCACGGGGAAAGAATACGGAGAGAATTCGTCATAAATCACCAACTTTCAATTGACAGAATAACAAATACATCAGAAAGCGGGCGAAAACTTTAGAAATAGTATACAGGTATAAGGAATAGCTGTCAACAGATTTGTTCAACAAATTTGGGGGGAGTATCTGTCTCAAGGAGATGATCCGGGAAAAAAGACCCGCTGCCTTCCGGTCGGTCCCTGCGCCGCCGCATGTCCCTTCGTGTACCGATTTTTTACTGTATTTTGCAGTTTCGGGGGATTGACAAAAAACAGGGAAAAGACTAGTATTTCCCATATCATTCTAAAAAAGGACGGGTACATGACAATGATACCGACATTTCCGGAGCTTCCCGAAACCATACCGCATGGCGACATGCCCGGCGACAAAATCTGTGTTGGAGAAGACCATATTCTTAAGGCCCAGGCAATCTATCCGGTACTGAGGGAGAAAATGAATGACCTGCAGCAAAACCGCTGCATCATTGCCGTATGCGGCGGCAGTGGAGTGGGAAAAAGTGAAATTGCTTCCGTGCTGGCATACTATCTCCGGGAAGCCGGCATCGGGACCTATGTTCTGAGCGGCGATAACTATCCCCGCCGCATTCCGCGGGACAACGATATCGAACGGGTACGGGTGTACCGGCAGGGCGGACTGCAGGGTCTGGTGATGCAGGACCTGCTTACGCCGCAGATTTCCCGGCAGCTTCGGCAGCTCTGGGAGGAAGACAAAGATGCTGACCCGGCTGGAGCACAGGAAAATGCCTGGCTGAAGGTATACCAGCGGTCCGGACGCCGGGCGCTGACCGGCTATCTGGGCACTCCCAACGAGATTAATTTCGGGGAAGTTTCCGATATCCTTGCGCGCTTCCACCAGGGAGAAACCGAGATCTATCTCAAACGCATGGGAAGAGAAACGACCGAGCTGTGGTATGAGAAAGTGGATTTTTCGGAGACGAAGGTGCTGATTGTGGAATGGACTCACGGCAACAGCGAGTTCCTCGAAGGAATTGATATTCCTGTCCTGCTCAACTCCACACCCGCAGAAACCCTTGCCCACCGCCGGGCCAGAAACCGGGATGGCAAGACGGACAGCGCCTTTACCAGCCTGGTGCTCGACATCGAACAGAAAAAACTGGAAGCCCAGGCTTACAAGGCAGGAATTATTCTGAGCAAACAGGGACAGCTGCTGTCCTTTGCGGATTACCGCCTCCTGATGGCGAAAGAGTAAGGAGCAAACGCATATGAACAGCGCAGCAATGCTGAATGCCTATCCAGACAGTATGGGAGGCACTCTGGCTGATATCGCCACCCTGCTGGAAAGAAAGGAAATGAAGGGGGCTTTCCGTTCATTTTATATTCTTCCCAGCGTATTCACCACCGATCTTGACCGGGGCTTCTCCGTCATCAGCTATGACCTTGACCGGAATCTGAGCACTCCGGAAGATCTCGATCGTCTGCGTGCCCTCGGAATGGACCTGAAGCTGGATTTTATCCTCAATCATCTCTCGGTACAGTCGCCCCAGTTCCAGGATATGCTGAGAAATGGAGAAAAATCCGAATACCGGGATTTCTTCATCAACTGGAATACCTTCTGGGAAGGCAGGGGCCGGATGACGGAGGAGGGCTATATTCAGCCGGACGAAAAGTATATCCAGGATATGTTTTTCCGTAAGCCCGGTCTGCCCATTCTGATGGTGCAGTTCCCGGATGGGAAGGAAGTTCCCTACTGGAACACCTTCTATCAGGAAGTAAAAACGGACCCGGTGACTGGAAAACGCAGCTACCTGGGGCAGATGGACGTAAACATTCAGTCCCCGCTGGTGTGGCAGTACTACGAGGAAGTACTGGATAAGCTTGCCGGTTACGGTGCCTCCATTGTTCGCCTGGATGCCTTCGGCTATGCCTCCAAGCTGCCGGGAAGGCGAAATTTCATGAATGAGCCTGAAACCTGGGAGATTCTTGAACGTATCCGTCAGATGGCGGAAAAACGGGGTCTGACGCTGCTTCCTGAAATCCATGCTGCCTACAGTGAGGGAAGCTATGCAACGTTGGCGGAAAAGGGCTTCATGACCTATGACTTCTTCCTGCCCGGACTGCTCATTGACGCCATCGAGAACCATGATCCGCAGTATCTGGTGAAGTGGGCCAGGGAGCAGAAGGAACGGAACATCCGATGCGTGAATATGCTGGGATGCCATGACGGCATCCCCATGCTGGATCTGAAGGGCCTGGTACCGGATGAGCGCATTCAGGGGCTGATCGACCTGATTGTCCGCCGAGGCGGCCTGATCAAGAACCTGCACGGGAAAAAGAATATGTATTATCAGGTGAATGCCACCTATTTCAGTGCGCTGAACTGCGAGGAGAGCAAGCTGCTGCTGGCCCGTGCCCTCCAGCTGTTTATGCCCGGCAAGCCGCAGGTCTGGTATCTGGATCTGTTTGCAGGAAAGAACGATCTGGACGCAGTGGCAAGAAGCGGGGAAGCAGGACATAAGGAAATCAACCGTACGAATCTGTCCGTCGGGGAAATGGAAAAGCGGATGAATCTGCCGGTGGTCCAGGATCAGCTGAAGCTTCTGAAAATCCGGAACAGCTGCAGGGCTTTTGACTTTGATGCCCACCTGACCGTAGAAGCGCCGGATGCCCATACCATCGTGCTGATATGGGAATATGAAGGGGAAAAAGCTTCTCTGAAAGCAGATCTTCTGACGGGTGCCTTCCATGTTGCAGCAGAAGGCGAAAATGGGAAAGTTACATTTGAACAGAATTAATACGCAACCCGGGAACGGAATCTCCCAGCAGGCGGTGGAGCGCTGAACTGAAGCGCTTTGCCGCCTGCTGCTGTTTTCAGAAAAAACAGGCAACGGCAGAGTAC
>CAMVHE010000030.1 GCA_947167215.1 uncultured Clostridia bacterium | reverse complement strand
AAGGCTGGCTGGCATGGGTGTACTGACCGGCTTTATCGAGAATCTCAATCTGATTGGGATGGCTGGGAAGGGCGATGTCCACGGGGATGGATGCTACTTTCGGGGCATCTTCGAAAAAGCGGTCCCGCAGGTCTGGCGTCAGATAATGCGAGGTGGAATAGTATTTGTCATTCATGGTGTTGGCACCCACGCCGCCATGCATGGCGACGGTGTAAACGGCACCGGTTTCCGGATTGGTCTCCTGCCAGAAGAAGCTGGTGCATCCAATGGTATGACCGGGCGTCAGCAGGGTGCGGACAGAAATATCTCCCAGACAGATGGGAGTATTGTCATCATAATAGCGGTCAATGACAGGAATCTGCACATGGGAATCCTTATCCAGGGAGATGGTCTCTTCCGGACATTTCTCAAGGAACAGTGCATCTTCCCGGGAGAGATAGGTGGCAGCACCGGTCAGTTTCTGCATGGCTGCAGCACCGCCGATGTGGTCAAAATGGGCATGGGAAAGAAGGATCATTTTAATGTCTTCCGGGGTATGACCGGACTCATAAATGCCCTGGACCAGAAGATACAGGCTTTCCGGGATCGCCGTGTCAAGCAGGATACAGCCATCTCCGGTATCAATCAGATAGGCGCCAACCCAGGACTGGCCGGAAACATACCAGGTACGGGGAGAAACCTGAAAAGCATGGACAGCCATTTTCCACGGCTCGTATGCGAGCGTGCGTACAGGGTCCTTGGGAGCGGGAGTGCAGCGAAAACTCATGATGAAACCTCCTTGATGAAACACATAAATAGTGTGGATTACGTTCTTGCTAAGAACATCGGATAACAAGTTGTTTCATTATAACATGTTTGCACTGTTGCGAAAAGAAAAAAATACCTGTTGACAGAATGATATCAATTTGATATCATAATGCCATCAAAACGAGAGAGGTGTTATCCATGAAGGAAAAAGTCATTTCGAACAATCCGAAAAGCGGACTGCTGCTCCTGGTAGGCGAGATCCTGCTGTACATCCTGCTGATTATCGGAATCTTAGCCTTTTCCGTATACGAGCTGGGGGGAGTGGTCCTTCTGCTGATCCTGTTTTCCTGCATTGCCTGGATTCCGCTGCTGGGACTCCGGATTCTGCAGCCCCAGGAGGCGCTGGTTCTCACCCTGTTCGGCAACTATGAAGGAACCCTGAAAGGACCCGGCTTCTTTGCCGTAAATCCTTTCTGCGTATCCGTGAACCCTGCGGCCAAGACCAGACTCGGACAGAGCCGCGATGTGGAAAATCATGCCGGCAGCGAACTTGCCCAGGCAATGAAAAACGGCACGGGGCTGGTCAATAAGAGAATCTCCCTGAAAGTCATGACCCTCAGCAACGGCATTCAGAAAGTCAATGACGTGCTGGGAAATCCGGTGGAGATTGGAATCGCGGTCATGTGGAGGGTGCAGGATACGGCAAAAGCGGTATTCAGTGTGGATAATTTCAAGGAATATCTTTCCCTCCAGTGCGACAGTGCAGTGCGCAATGTTGTGAAGGTTTATCCTTATGATGTCTCCCCCAATGTGGACACTACCGGAGACGGACAGGCGGATGACGGTTCCCTGCGCGGTTCCAGCGAGATTGTCGTCGGCCGCATCCGGGAGGAAATCCAGGAGAAGGTAAGAGAAGCAGGTCTGGAGATCCTGGATGTACGCATTACCTATCTGGCCTATGCGCCCGAAATTGCAGCGGTCATGCTGCAGCGTCAGCAGGCATCCGCCGTGGTCGATGCCAGAAAGCTCATCGTGGACGGCGCTGTCGGTATGGTGGAAATGGCATTGGAGCGTCTCGGCGAGAAGCAGGTGGTGGAGCTGGATGAGGAGCGGAAGGCTGCGATGGTTTCCAACCTTCTGGTGGTTCTCTGCGGCAATCATGACGCACAGCCGGTAGTCAATTCCGGAAGTCTGTATTAAAATGGTTTCGAACAGATTTCAGGGCATCGGAAAGGGCTCAGACGGGAGGTGGAGAGATGGCAGACAGCAAGAAACAGATACCCCTTCGTCTGAGTGCAAAACTGTACGATGCCATCGCTGCGTGGGCAGAGGATGATTTCAGATCCGTGAACGGACAGATTGAGTATTTGCTGACGGAATGCGTGAAGCAACGGAAGAAAAACGGGAAATATGTTTCAGAAGAGCTGGATAAACCGATAGAACTGGATATTTCCTGAAAGGAGAAAACGGATTATGGTATCCACTTACGCGATTGGGATGATGGTCCTTGAACTTCTGCTGGCTGTAGGTACACCCATCTTCCTCTATATTCTGTTTCGCAGGCGCGGCGCGCGCAGACTGCCCTTCTTCGTAGGAATGGCCGTCATGTTCCTCTTTGCACTGGTGCTGGAAGCCATGGTGCACCGCCTGGTGCTTTTTTCTGCAGCTGGCGCCACGATTCAGGCAAGTCCGTGGATGTATGCGGTTTACGGCGGCCTGATGGCAGCACTTTTTGAAGAAACCGGCCGTTACCTGGCATTTCGGACCGTGCTGCGAAAAGACCTGGGGGATGTAAACAACGCACTGATGTATGGTGCCGGACATGGAGGGATTGAATCCATTCTCGTTGTCGGTGTGACCGTCATCGGCAATCTGATCCTGTCCGGCCTGATCAACAGCGGAAACATCGCTGCCCTGACAGGAACGCTGGCCGGGGGAGAACTGGCGGAGGTTCAGAGGCAGATCGATACACTGATTGCCACGCAGCCGCCGGAGTTCCTGGTGGGAGGCCTTGAGCGGCTGATGGCCATTGCTTCTCACCTCGGGTTTTCCGTTCTGGTTTTCCTTTCCGTAAAGAAGAAACGGGTTTCCCTCCTGTTCCTGGCGATGCTGCTTCATGCCGGCCTGGACGGTATCACTGTATATGCCATGAGGATGGGCGTCTCCATCTATCTGGTAGAGCTCCTGGTGATGGTATTTGCGGGAATCATTGTCCTGACCGCCAGAACCTGTTACCGAAAAGAAGAAATGGAAGCGTAAATCCAAATAGAAACGGCCGGATTCTCTGTGAGCCAGAGAATCCGACCGGTTTATTTTTTTTTGGAGCCGGGGGAAAGGAGCTGTTCCGGAAGAATCCGGTGGAACTGGCTGCCGCAGCGTTCCAGCTCCTCCAGCACATGGAGAATGCGTTCTTCGCTCTGCGTCCAGTTTTCGGCGGTGATGTCAGCGTTCGGACAGGGGCAGACGATCAGTTGCGCTTCGGGGAAGAGGGTTTCATAATACATCCGTGCACGCCTGGCATGCACCGGCATGCAGACAATCATGGCACGGTTTACCGTAATCCCCAGGGCATCGGTGACCTGGCGGGAGTAGATGGCGTTCTGATACGTATACTCCGCCTGATCTTCCCGGAGAATGGCAGAATCCGGGACCCCATTGTCCAGCAGAACCTGCCGCATGAATTCCCATTCTGTCCGGAAGCTGCCTTCATACGTACGGCTTCCGGAGACCTGCCCGCTGAAGCTCCCTTTCAGAATGGAGTAGCGTCCGGAGGGAAGGAGCAGGGGAGTCAGCCTCCGTGCATACAGCGATGCTGCATATTCCGAAGGCTCGGCGCATCCGTTGCCGGGAATGAATAAGATATCCACCGGGGACGGCGGGTCCTGAAGGAAGATGAAGCGGGTGATATCTTCAACGTATCGGAGCATCGGAAGAATCCTTTCGTATGGGGGTCAGCAGCCCCAGCAGGGTCCCGGTTCCATAGGAAAGATGGAGCGTGGGAAAAAGGAAAGGGACGGTGAAGAGAGTAAGCAGCTTTCCGCTGTCGGCCCGCAGCGTAGCCTGAATGGAAAAATAAAGATCCATGGAGAGATAGGCAATGCCGAGCGCGATCAGGGGCAGCGGGGAAATCAGACAGAAAGCGAGGCAGAGAATAAGTGCAAGCACGAAGAACGCCGGAATCAGGTGGCGCAGTGCAAAGCAGTAGGGCTTGATCGGAAGCGTTTTGCCGATCCACAGCCCGTTGCTCCATTTCTGCCGCAGAAGTCCGCGGAAGGTGGGACGCGCCGTATGCCAGGAAACAATTTCCGGGCAGAAGGCAAACCGGAAGCCGGCTTTGCGCATGCGGTAGTGCATGTCATTGTCTTCCGTACGCCGAAGCCTTTCATCGTAATAGCCCACCGTATCGAAGACCTTCCGGCGGTACAGCGCATAGGCAATGGTGTCCACATAACGAGCCGTGCCGGCATTGCGGAAAGGGGCGGCACCGCCGCCGAACCGGGATGCGTCCAGCATTTTCAGCATGGACTGCCAGGCATTTTCCGGAGCAAGACTGAGGGTGGAACCTCCGACAATGTCTTCGCCCTTTTCAAGCGCTGCAAGGTTTTTCTCCAGAAAATCCTTCGGGATACGGCCGTGAGCATCCAGACGCATGATATTCTCTCCGCGGTATTCCCGGAGGGCAATATTGCATCCCGGCGCCAGCCACTGCTTCGGATTTTCGAGCACCCGTACGTCGTAGCTGGAACGGGCGGCAAAAGCATCCATGATGGAACGGGTATTGTCTTTGGACATGCTGTCAATCAGGAGAACTTCTACCAGACGGTGGTCCATCGTCTGTGCCTCCAGGTCCTCCAGCAGCGGGCCCAGCGTCTTGCCGGCATTGAGGGCAACGATAAAAAAAGTTATCTTATACATGATCAAGACTCCGGATAAACAGAATCGGAAACGGTGACGGCATCCCCGGAACGCTCCTCATAGGAGAGGCAGCCGGGGAGAAAGGCGAAGAAGAAGATTTTCTGGGTAACGAAGGCCCTGGGATGCTTTGTGGAAAGAAAATAGCCCAGCTGAAGGCATTCGGCCAGAAAGAAAAGGGGGATGCCCATGGTGCTGAACAGAAGCAGCAGCAGAAGGAGAGCAATCCAGTCCAGTGCATAAAAGAGGAACTTTATCCGTTCCCGGCGAAGGTATGCGGTGGCGGCATGTGCTGCAAGGGCGCAACGGAAGGCCTGCCCTTCTCCAAGCCTGCGCCTGGAAAAGAGGAGCGAAAGGATGGAGCGGTTATCCCGTACGGCGTCCGTATTGATGATCATCGGGACAGGAATCTCATAGACGACAATGCCGGCTTTCTGCAGCCTCGCATGAAGCTCCGCTTCCTCGCAGGCAATGGCATCTTTGGCCCATCCTCCGGCAGCCTTCAGGGAATCGCTCCGGATGAAGAGCGCTCCGCCGAATTCCGGAGCAGGACGCACATGATGGCAGTCAAAATAGTTGGGATTCCGGGAGACTTCCCTGCCGTCATGAAGGTATACATCCTCCCGGATGCCCGTCAGGGCGTCGCAGGGGAGGGAGTTGGCATGGGCCAGGGCGTGCACCAGAAAATCCGGCTGAAGCGTCATGTCGCCGTCCAGGAAGAGGAGCCATTCTCCTCTGGCCTTATCGGTGCCGATCTGCCTTCCGAGTCCCGGAGTGGGGCGGGGATCGGAAACCTCAAAGCAGCGGCAGCCATGCTGACGCGCGATGAGGAGGCTGTCATCGGAGGAGTGGGAATCCACATAGATGATTTCATGGGGCAGGAAACGACAGCCTTTCTGAATGCTTTCAAAGCATGCAGGCAGCCGCTCTGCTTCATTGCGTCCGATGACGATCACGCTGATCATGTTTCTTTTTCTCCCTGCCTAAATATGCTATAATGGAACGTGCCGGCTTACAAATCCGACACTGACACATTATCGCATATTCCGTAAAGATTGACAAGGGCAGGAAATGCTATGAAGCTATCGATCATCATCCCGTTTTACCAGGTGGAACAGTACATTGAGCCCTGCCTGGAGGCTCTGGAACGAATCACTGACGGGGAAATTCTCTTTGTCGATGACTGCGGGCAGGACCATACCCGGCAGAAGGTGGAACAGTTCTGCCGGACGCACGATTCTGCCAGACTGATTACCAGAGCGCAGAATGGCGGACTGTCCGCAGCAAGGAACACCGGTTTTTCGGAAGCCCGGGGAGAGTATGTCTACTTCCTGGACAGCGATGATATCCCCGTTCCCGAAGGAATTGAAGCGCTCTGCAGAAGGGCCGAAGAGGAAAGACTGGATGTGATCAAAGGGCAGTTTCTGTACCTGATGGATGAAACCGGCGAAACACGCCCCGGCGTGCAGCTGACCCCGACGGAAGTGCTGTCCGGTGCAGACCTGTTTGCGGACGAATGCCGGAATGGAGAATATGAGCCAATGGTGTGGCAGTGTCTCTACCGAAGGGAATACCTGGAGAAAACCGGGCTTCGGATGACGGAGGGAACGCTGTTTGAGGACGAGCTTTTCCAGGCGCCCGCGCTCCTTCATGCCGAAAGGGTCCGGGCAACGGACGTGGTGCTGGTCTGGTACCGGCAGCGGGCAGACAGCATCATGCAGTCCTTTGCCCGAAGCAGCAGATGGTGCAAGTCTTATCTGCGGGTCTGCAGGGACCTTTCCGCACTGGCGGAAACCATTCCGCACCGGGAGGCAGGAAAACAGCTGAAAAAGAGAATCGGACAGATTGCGCTGAACGTGGGAAAGAATATCGAGGCATACCAGCTGTCCGGCAGGGTCCGGGAAGAGGCACTGCAGTTTTTGCGGGAGAACCGGAAGGAACTGGCGGAATATGCCGGAAAAAGCGGAGATGCAATGGTGGCGGCACAGGGAATGCTGCTTGCCTGCTCGGAGCGGGCGTTCTTTGCGGCTTACCGCAGGATGAGAGGAGACGGGAGATGAAACTGATACTGCTTGGGGATAAAGACACCCTGGAACTGCTGAAAGACATTGCGGAGGAGACGGGACAGTTTGCCGAAGTGGTCTGCGTGGAAAAGGGGTTCCGGGACCCTGCAGAAAAGATCGCAGCGGAGGCAGCAGCACTTCAGGAGGAAGAGGCGGTTTTCTTCCCGGCCATCCAGGACAACCGCAAACGATTGGCGGTACTGCGGGGCATGAAGGAAAAAGGCTGCAGGGTCGCAAACCTTCTCCATCCGACGGCGGCGGTGAGCCGGACGGTACAGATGGAAGAAGGGGTTGCTGTTTTTCAGCAGGCGGTCATCGGCCCTCACTGTATATTGAAAGACGGAAGCCTGGTCGGCATGGGAGCGATTCTGGAGATGGACGGGATCCTCAAGGAAGGCGCCAGCGTGGAGATGAAGGCCGTGGTGATGCGTCATAACCGGATACCATCCTGTCTGAGCATTGAAGCAGGAGAGATGATTCCTCCTAAGATGTACCCATATTAAAAGGGCTATTGCGTGCGCAATAGCCTCTTTCATATCCTTGGAACAAAAAGGGTTTATTTGCCGGCAGCAGCATTGGTTCCTGCAATGCGGCCCGTGGTAAAGCACATCATGATGGAAGTGCCGGAGGCCGGATACTCCCGATAGAAGAATTCACCGTTGGCGCAGGCACCGGCAGCATAGAGGTTGGGGATGGCGGATCCGTCAGCCTTAAGGACATGGGCGTCCAGGTCAATTTTGATGCCGCCCAGGGTGCCGATGGTTGCCGGCACGAGACGGATGGCATAATAGGGACCGTCGCCGATGCCGTTCATCAGAGCGGCAGCCTTGCCGAAGTCCGCATCTTCCTGGCCTTTCAGCTCATTGTACCGTGCAACGGTAGCCAGGAAAGTCTCCGTATCCATATAGGTAACGGCAGCCAGTTCTTCCAGCGTATCTGCACGGAAGGCATATCCTTCCGAGAGGAGGGTGGCGAGAACTTCATCGGAAGCCATCGTGCTGTCACAGATGATGAAGAAATGGTGGGACCCGCTTTCCACGATCTTGGAATGCATGATGGGATAATCAAGGCTCTCATTGAAGCGGCGTGCACCGGTCTGATCCACAAAGAGGGTGGTCAGCCAGGCATATCCGTTTTCCGGATCGCCGAAGCTGGTGGGACGGATGCCCCGCAGGCCGATAATGCCATCGTGGAAGACCGTGTCTGCGCCGAGCTCCATTGCAAAGCGGATGCCGTCACCGGTGTTTCCGGGGCTGGCATAGCAGTACTCATCGGCATAGCTGGGAGAGTATTTGCGCATCATTTCCTGATCGGCATCATAGCCGCCCGTCGCCAGAACGACGCTCTTGGCGGAGACGGTGACCTTATGGCCGTCTGCAGCTACGGCTTCCACGCCGGTGACCGTGCCGGACTCATCGGTGAGCAGCGCAGTAACCGGGGTTTCCAGACGGATTTCCACGCCGAGTTTCGAAATGGCTTCCACCATGGGGAGAACGAAGCCGCTTCCACCCTGGCCGGTGGTCATCATGCGCGGCACATCGCTGGTGCCTGCGGTGGCAGGGCCGGCCAGCTGGACGCCGTTTTCCATGAGCCAGGCAGTGGTGTCAGCGGACTTTTCAGCGACCAGGCGAAGGAGATCTTCGTTGGCATGGCCTTCTGCCCGGGACTGCCAGTAGGCGACCAGGTCATCCACGCTGTCGGTGACGCCGGCTTCTGCCTGGAAGGGGGTTCCGGTAGCATAGAGCAGACCGCCGGAAATCAGGGTGTTGCCGCCCATATGGCTGAGTTTTTCAAAGAGAATGACGGATGCGCCGGCTTCCTTGGCATTGAAGGCGGCGCCGATGCCGGCGGCACCGCCGCCGACCACGACGACATCGTAGGAAAGGGCCTCATCGGCCTGTTTTTCGGCGGCTTCCCCGGCGGTCATCATGCTGGCAGGATCACCGCCGGCCTGGACAACACAGTCCTCCACAGCGGCCAGAATGGCACGGCTGGTGAAGGAAGCTCCGGAAATGACATCAACGGCCAGCGTCTGTCCCTCTACAATGGCAGCGGGGATCCGTTCGATGGCAGGATCACAGAGACCGGCGGTCTCCTGATGGGATACGATTTCGATTGCGGTGATTGCTGTGGCATCAAAGGTTACCTTGACTTCGACAGGACCATTGTTGCCGTCTGCAGTGGCAGTGTATTCGCCGGGAGTGAAATCGGCCAGCGCAGAGACTGCATTGAGCAGGACCAGCAGAAGCGTGAACAGGGTAGCAATGCGTTTCATGTTCTTTTTCCTCCTATCTTTAATTGCAATGAGCACATAGAGTACAATTACAGTACTCAGGGTACTGTAAAGTATAGAGGAAGGAAGAGACCGTGTCAAGCGTAAAAAGCAGAACAAGAGTGGAGCGGTCCGGGTAAGGATGAAAAAAGCAAGCCCGGAAACGGACTTGCTTCAGTGTTCAGCGTGAATGGGCAAAACAGGACCGGACGATTATCCGGATTTTCCGGATTCCGGCAAAGAAGAAGGTTGTCGCATGGACCTGAGCGGTCCCGCAGTGGAACGGGAAGAAAGCGGTGAAATCAGCGATCTATCCGGTAGAGTACATACTGACCGGGGATTGCAGGAACTTCAAAGACCGACTCTTCGTCCCGCTTATACAGGGGAAGAATTTCCTTGCCGGACAGGGGGAGGGTCAGGCGGGAAGCGTTACGGATATGGATCCGGACAATTTCCCTCTGGGTGCCGTCCATCACATACGGATAGAGGATGAAGGTATCATTGTCATAGGGGAAGAGGCTGATGCGGGGGGCACCTTCCAGCCAGATGCCATTGACGGGAATGGCCTGACGGATCCGGGACAGTGCCAGGGAGGGAATCCGGTAAAGGTCCGGGAAGGAATCCGGTACGGCCAGCGTGTAAATGGTTCCCTGCCCATAGGAATCACGGAGAAGTATGCCATAGCTTTCTTCCTGATGGACGGCTTTCACGATGGCCCAGGTTGCATTGTTCCGGAATTCGGCCACCGGGAAAGTGACGGGTGCGGCTCCCTCGGGGAAGGAACAGGCGGGCCAGTCCTGGGGCAGGCATTCTTCCACACGGTACTGCCGGGCGGTAATGCTGCGATGGCGCAGGCGGATGGAGGAAAAACGCTCAAATCCTTTCACCGCATCAATGAAGCCGGTAGTTACCAGGACGGTACCTGTATGGCTGCGGAGGTAGGTGTCCAGCTTCGTGAGGATGTCGGGGTCGGAAGCCGCGGCGCGGGTCAGCAGGATCTGCTGTGCGTTTTCCGGGAAGTAGGGGGTCAGGAGCACCGGAAATCCTACCATTCCGAGGAAATCCTGCAGGTTATCCTCTCCCTGACTGTCGTCCGGGAGATAACAGGAAATGCCGATGGGATTTCCTGCGTGGTCGAGGACATCGTCCAGTTTGTCCAGCTGATATCCGAGGGCAGCCGTCAGCATGTTGTCGTAGATGGACTGGAAGCAGAAGAGCATGATCTCCTGCGGTTTAGCAAAAGCGGTCAGGTAGGCCTGCTCAAGGTAATGTTCCGTAATATGCACATCGAAGGTGTCAAACCATCCTCCGCCATTATGCCCCGGCCACATGGACTCAAAGTACGTCATCAGGGAATAGGAGAGATAACGGGGCAGGTGCTGGTCGGTGGTTACAGGATCCCGGGTTTCGGTTCCGGTATAGACGCGATCGAAAAGCTTACGCTGTTCACGGGGATTGTATCCGGTTTCCTGGTAGCTTTCGGCCCAGTTGGGATACTTGATGGTAATCCTGCAGCGGGGGTTGGCGGTTTTTGCCGGCCCGATGATATCTTCCTGGCTGATGCGACGGAGAAGATCCAGACGATAGGACTGCCAGCTTCCGTCGGTAATGCCGTTGCGCCGGTTATAGGCATCCCTCTCCCGGATGCAGTCTTCGCAGGCGCAGTCCGTAAAGAAGAAATCATCAATGATGAATTCGTCAAAATGGGAACCGATGAAAGTGCTGACTTCCTTCAGCTTCTTCCGCATGGCGGGGTCATTGTAGCAAAAGGTGTCAAAAAGACGTGCCTTGGGGACGGCTCCTTCGGGGGTGGGAATCACCGTGGTAAGGCCGCCGGCGACCTCGATGCCATGGGCTTCGAGCACCTGGCGGCACATCTCGATCTGCTCGTGAGAGGCAAGTTCTCCGCGCCAGGGCTCCAGATAGATTTTGTCGATGCGGAGATACTTTTCCATGAAGGCAAGCTGTTTTTCCAGCTCTTCACGGGTAATGGTCGCAGCAGCATGTGCCACAAAATAGGCAACCAGTTTGAAATGACGATAGTTTCCCATGGGTCATCCTTCCTTTTATGTATTCGGTGTAATATTGCCTTTTGCCTGCAGATTATTCTATAATAAGCCATGGAGAATGTAAAGAATTCAAGTAATAACAGGAGGATTATAATTTCTATGCCGGTGATTACGGAAGACAGGAAGAAGGACCTGCTCATTGCCAGTATCGACGAACTGATCCATGAAAAACCATGTCAGCAAATATCGGTATCCGATATCTGCATGCGTGCAAAGACTTCCAAGTCGACCTTCTATAAATATTTCGCTTCGAAGGAAGATGCCTTTTCCCATCTTTATGTCTATGTCACACCCCGTGTAATGCGTGTGATGCCGGCCATCCTTGTGGCAGATGCACCGGTGATGCAGAAATACTGGAGCATTACGCATTTTTTCCCGAAGCGTTCCGTGGAACTTGGCTATGAAGCGGTTTCCTACATCTGTCAGTGCGGGTTTGCTGCACAGGAACATCCTTTTTTCAAGGGAAAGGATGATTTCCAGCCGATTTCGGATGCCCTGCTCCGCAAGGCTCAGGAACTGAAGGAAGTCCGGACAGATCTTTCCCCGGGCCAGATGCACGATCTGCTGCAGCGCATGCTTGCGGGAATGACCATGGAATGGAGTTCCCGGAAGGGGGAATACGATCTGGTGCATGAACTTTTTGATGCCATGATGGCCATGTTCGGAGCGAAGCCTGCCTTCGGATATCTGGATATTCTCGGAGAAGCCCTCGGCTGAGTTCACGGCAGCCTCCGGGGCTGCCATAGAAAAAAGACAGGGAAAAACCTGCCTGTTTCCTGCCGGAGGAAAGCCCCCGGAAGCCGTAATGCCTGTGTCCATCCGGAACTTCCATACCTTCCGGCCAGCTCCCTGAACCCCGGAAAGAAAGCATAACAGCGATCATCGAGCGCCCCCATCTCCCGGATAACGGAGAGGGCGCTCCTTTTTTTGTAATCTGAGCTATTGTTCTGACGGAAGAAAGGAGGATTTGTCTGCAGGAACTGCTGCTTCCGGTCCTTCCGAAAACGGGGAGGATGGAAGACAAAAAGACAATCTGCATACCCTGCAGATTGTCGTAAGTTTTTAAAGAGGGGCGACGGGAAAGGTAAAATAGGTCTTTGGATAGGGCTCGTTATTGAGCGTGAAGTGCCACCATTCCCCGTCATAAGGCCGGAATCCGTGACGCTGCATCAGTTCCCGCAGAAAGCGGCGGTTCTGCTGCTGTTCGGAGGCCAGCCCGGGCGGTGCATAATGGGAGATGTCCCCAAAGAAATCGAAAGGACTTCCCATGTCAAGGTCGCGCCCGCTGGTCAGATCAAAGAGGGTCAGGTCCACGGTAGAGCCGCGGCTGTGGCCGGAGCGTTTTGCCACAAAGCCCAGATCGAAAAGGGTGTCCTTGGCCAGATCCGGATAGAAATAGGACTTCATGGTTTCCTGGCCCGGAGCATCGGCCCAGGCGACAAAGGAGTCCACGGCACACTGGGGACGGTAGGCGTCATAGATCTTGATGCGCAGCGGAGAAGGCTCCAGCTCCTTACAGACCCCTTTCAGCGCTTCCGCAGCTTCCCTCGTGAGCAGTGCAATGGGAGCATCGTAGCCAGGAACAGGCTTTCCGGTAAAATTGAGAGAGGAATAATAGCGCATGTCCAGAAGCACGTCCGGACAGATCCGGTGGACATCGACAAAACCGCGGGTATCTTGAGTGTTCATGCTTTTCCTTTCTCAATCGGTCCATGGAACGGGAGTGCCGGCTTCCCGTGTTTTGTGCATGTCGAGGAGACGCTGGTTGCGGGAACCGCGGAAACGGAGCATCAGGTCCTTCTGAGACTGGATAAAGGGACCGTCCACCAGAACGTCCAGAAGCGCGAGGATTTCCTGCGTGGTGCCGGGAACATGGGGATAGGCTCTGGGAGAGGTCAGCAGTTCGTAGGTAAAGCCGGTAAAAAGCCAGATGTTCTTCTCCGGAAAACGGGCATGCACGTTTCGGAGGAGCTCTGCCACCGCAGGCTGGTTGGCCGGCTCCATGGGTTCTCCGCCCAGGATAGTGAGACCCCGGATATAAGAAGGGGAAAGCAGGGTCAGAATTTTCTGCTCCACCTCCGGGGTAAAGGGGCTGCCGTAGGCAAAATCCCAGGTTTCCGGCTGAAAGCAGCCTTCACAATGGTTGGTACAGCCGGAAACGAAAAGGGAAACCCGGACGCCGGGGCCGTCGGCAATATCGCAGTTCTTGATGGCTGCATAATTCATAAGTTCCTCACAGATGGAGCACGCGCTCCTTGATCTCCTGTGTCCGTCCCTGATTCCAGAACTGCGTTCCGATGTAGCCGCAGGTCCTGCGGGCAACGTTCATTTTGTTCTGGTCGGTATTGCCGCACTGCGGGCATTTCCAGATGAGCTTGTTATGCTCTTCCACAATGGAGATTTCCCCGTTGTAGCCGCATACCTGGCAATAATCGGATTTGGTGTTCAGTTCCGCATAGATGATATTGTCATAGATGAACTTCATCACTTCAAGAACCGCGTCCAGGTTGTTCTGCATGTCCGGCACTTCCACATAGGAGATGGCTCCGCCGGGAGAGAGCTTCTGGAACTGGGCCTCAAAGGAGAGCTTGTCAAAAGCATTGATGTTCTCGGTGACATGGACATGATAGCTGTTGGTGATATAGCTCTTGTCGGTGACGCCGGGGATGATGCCGAAGCGATGCTGCAGGCATTTGGCGAATTTGTAGGTGGTGGATTCCAGCGGCGTGCCGTAGAGGCTGAAGTCGATGTTATGCTCGGCTTTCCATTTGCGGCAGGCAGCATTCATGTATTCCATGACTTCGAGGGCAAAGGGGGTGGCGGAAGGATCCGTATGGCTCTTGCCGGTCATGTATTTGACACATTCGTAAAGCCCCGCATAGCCGAGGGAGATGGTGGAATATCCGCCGTAGAGCAGCTTGTCAATCGGCTCACCCTTCTGCAGCCGGGCACAGGCGCCGTACTGCCAGAGGATGGGGGCCGCATCGCTGAGGGTGCCCTTCAGGCGGTTATGGCGGCACATGAGGGCCCTGTGACAGAGCTCCAGGCGCTCGTCAAAGATCTGCCAGAAACGCTCTGTATTTCCGCCGGAAGAAAGGGCAACGTCCACCAGGTTGATGGTCACAACTCCCTGGTTGAAGCGGCCGTAGTATTTGGGCTTGCCGTTTTCGTCCACGTACGGGGTTAGGAAGCTGCGGCAGCCCATGCAGGGATAGCAGTGGCCTTCGCCGTTACGGTCGACCTTGAGCTCCAGCATTTTCTTTTCGGAAATGTAATCCGGAACCATGCGGCGTGCCGTGCATTTTGCGGCAAGCTTGGTCAGGTACCAGTATTTGCTGTTCTCGTGAATGTTGTCTTCTTCCAGCACATAAATGAGCTTGGGGAAGGCAGGGGTGACCCAGACGCCTTTCTCGTTCTTTACGCCCTGATAGCGCTGCTCCAGTGTCTCCTCGATGATGAGGGCAAGGTCTTCCCGCTCCTGTTCATTTTTGGCTTCTCCCAGGTACATGAAGACCGTGACAAAGGGAGCCTGCCCGTTGGTGGTCAGGAGGGTTACGACCTGGTACTGGATGGTCTGGATGCCGCGGCGGATTTCTTCCCGGAGCCTGCGCTCGGTCAGGCGGGAGAGCACCTCCTCGGAAATGGGCGCATGAATGGTTTCCAGCTCTTCCAGGATGCTCCTGCGGATCTTTTCCCGGGAGACCTGGACAAAAGGAGCCAGATGGGACAGCGAAATGGACTGGCCGCCGTACTGGTTGGAAGCGACCTGCGCAATGATCTGGGTTGCGATATTGCAGGCCGTGGAGAAGCTGTGGGGACGCTCGATGAGCGTTCCGGTGATGACGGTGCCATTCTGCAGCATGTCCTCCAGGTTGACCAGATCGCAGTTGTGCATGTGCTGCGCATAATAGTCACTGTCGTGGAAATGGATGATGCCTTCCTCATGGGCTTTAACGATGTCGGGCGGCAGGAGGATGCGGTCGGTGAGGTCTCTTGAAACCTCTCCGGCAATATAGTCACGCTGGGTAGAATTGACAATGGGATTCTTGTTGGCGTTCTCCTGCTTGGCTTCCTCGTTGTTGCATTCAATCAGGGAAAGAATGCGGTCATCGGTGGTATTGCTCTTGCGGACAAGAGAACGTGTATAGCGGTAGGTAATATAGTTCTTGGCGACCTCAAAGGCTCCGTGTGCCATGATCTGGTCTTCCACGAAATCCTGAATCTCTTCAACAGTGGGAACGCGGTTCAGCTCTTCACAGGACATGATGACGGCATCCACGATGCGATGGATCTGAACGTCCGTCATCCGGTATTTTTCCTCGACGGTGACGTTGGCCTTCTCAATGGCATGCGTGATCTTGTCTCTGGTAAATGCCTCTTCAGAACCGTTTCTCTTGATGATTTTCATTTGTGTCCCCGACTCCCCTTTGAATACAATATATTGTGGTTTAACTTGATGACGTGCCACATTATATGCCCGGTATGCGGAAGCGTCAATGAAGTTTCCGGTTTTTAAATCTTACAATTTTGTTACGGGGAAAAACATCCCAAAATGTAGAAAGATATTCAAAAACGACCGCAGAAAGCAGTTTTTATTAAAAATGCGTAACAAATGACGGGTAAAACAGGAAAAAATGGGAAAAACAAGAGAAATGAATGAAAAGGGTGCCGGGATCATGATAAGGGCATAAGGGAAAACGTGGAAGCATGGGGTTTTCCCCTGTGCCATAAACCGGAAGTTCAATAGGAAGATCAACTTCATATTTTAAAAGGAGGCATGGAATGTCATGAATATTTAAAACACAAGATATAGTTGCCTTGACAAAAAAACGACAATATTCGATACAAAATACGGTGTCTACAGGATGAAACGGCATGGGGAACGGAAGGCAGAAACGGAAGAAAAACAGATGGCATAAAAAAAGAATCCCCATCCCGGAGGATGGGGAAGACCGGATCAGTGATCCAGAATGTCAATCATGTCAAAGACTTCTACAGCGCAGCCGGTGAGGGACCAGTTGTCCACATAATCCTTCATCAGCATGGAGGTGGAGCCATAGTAGAGCGGCAGCAGCGGATAGTCCTTCATGAACAGGTCTTCTGCTGCATGCAGGTAACCGTCGGCTTCTGCAGGATCCGTGCAGGCAATGGCCTTGGTCAGGAGCTCGTCATACTCAGCACTGCGCCAGCCGGTCTCCAGCGGGGGATTCTCGCCCTGATAGGTCTGCAGGAAGGCCATGGGATGCAGGTAAGTGGCGGCATCACCCATGGCAGCTACACCATAGTCGAGGTCCAGAATCTGCTGGTAGAATACGGCCCATTCTGCACTCTCGATCACGCAGTGGATGCCCAGGTTGGTTTCCCACATGGAGGCAAGCACTTCTGCTACCTTCTTGGCAGTGTCATTGGTGTAGTAGCATACGCGGATGGTGATTTCGGAAGGATCGGCATAGCCGGCCTCGGCGAGGAGCTCCTTGGCGCGGTCAATCTGAGCTTCTTCGGTAATGCCGTAGTAGCCGCCGGCCTCGCGGAAGTCCTGGCCGTCCGACTGAATATAGCCGAAGGGAACGTGACCGCTGGCGGGAGTGTAGGACGCCTGCAGGCCGTCTTCGATGAGGGAGGTACGGTCAATGGAGATGGCAAGCGCTTCCCGTACGCGGGCGTCGGAGAGGAATTCTGCCTTGGTGTTGAACATCCAGTAGGTATTGCTGAACTGGGTGATGGAATAGAAGTCATCCCGGCCCTTGAGGGAGGTGATCTGTGCGGAAGGAACGCGGGTCAGACCGTCCAGTTCGCCGGCCTCATAGGCGTTGAGAGCGGTGTTGAGGTCCTGGATGATCATAAGGTTCATCCGGTCCAGCTTGACGGTATCCTTCAGCCAGTAGTTTTCGTTCTTGACGAGGTAGATGCCCTCGGTCCGGCGATAGCTTTCGAGGCGGAAGGGTCCGTTGGACACATAGTTTTCAAAATCGGTAGCCCAGGCAGGATTGGCTTCCACGACGGCCTTGCACACCGGCATATAGGTCCAGGTGGCCAGCAGGGAAACGAAGTAGCTGCAGGGCGCGGAAAGGGTAACTTCCAGGGTCAGATCATCCACGGACTTGACGCCGACGGCATCCCAGCCTGCTTTTCCGTCATAGAAATCCTTGGCGCCGGCAATGTAGTTGTAGAGCATATAAGCGCCGGATGCACCGAATTCAGGAGTCAGCACGCGCTGCCAGGCATATTCGAAGTCCGCGGCAGTCACCGGCATGCCGTTGCTCCAGAGCATGCCCTCGTTCAGGTGGAAGGTCCAGACCAGGCCATCTTCCGAGATATCCCAGCTGGATGCGGCACCGGGAACCAGTGCATCGTCCGTGTCATAGCGGACAAGGCCGACGAAGCAGTTGTAGAATACAGGGCCGGCAAAGCTGTTGAGGGTGTAGCCGGGGTCAAAGCTGTCCGGATCGTCAAGAACGGCAAAACGGAAAACTTTTTCGCCTTCTGCATTTGCAGGGAGTACAGCCAGGGAGAGCACCAGCAGCATGCAAAGTGCAATGAGCAGGGATAAGGTTCTCTTCATGAGGATTCTCCTTTCGTTTTTGCGATGATATTTCATTTGACGGGCAGCAGCCCGGGAAATGCGGAGCTAGATATGATGGCAGGCGGCAAAATGCCCGGGAACAATTTCCCGCATGGGAGGCATCGCTTCCCGGCATTCCAATGTAGCCAGGGGACAGCGGGTATGGAAGGGGCATCCGGCAGGCGGATGCAGCGGCGAGGGGATCTCGCCGGAGATGGGCTGTGCGTCGTGCTCCCTTGCCTTCCGCGGATCCGGAATGGGAACCGACTGCAGGAGGCCCTGCGTGTAGGGATGCAGGGGATTCCCGTAGATGGCCTCGGTTTCACAGACTTCCATCAGATGGCCCAGATACATGACCCCGACCCGGTGGGAAACATAGCGGACCATGGACAGGTCGTGGGCGATGAAGAGATAGGTCAGTCCCATCTGCTTCTGGAAATCCGCCAGCATGTTGACGACCTGTGCCTGAATGGAAACGTCGAGGGCAGAGATGGCTTCGTCGCACAGGAGCAGCCGGGGACCCACAATGAGGGCGCGGGCGACACAGATGCGCTGGCGCTGTCCGCCGGAAAACTCGTGGGGATAACGCTTGAGAAAGGATTCGGAAAGATTGACGAGGCGCAGGGCTTCCGCAGCGCGGTCCACCATCTGCTGCCGGCTTTCTCCGGTATGCTGGGCGATGAGCGGCTCCAGCAGAATGTCCTGGACAGTCATCCGCCCGTTCAGGGAAGCGTAGGGATCCTGGAAGATCATCTGCATGATTCTGCGGGCGGGCCGCAGTTCCTTTTCCCGGAGATCCGTGATGTCCTGCCCGTCCAGCAGAATCCGGCCGCCTGTGGGGTGATACAGCCGCATGATGCTTCTGGCAACGGTGGATTTTCCGCAGCCGGATTCTCCCACCAGTCCGAAGGTTTCCCCCTCGGAAATGGTAAAGGAGACATCATCTACCGCCTTAACGACCACGTCTCTGCGATGGCCGACCGGGAAATACTGCTTGAGATGCGATACGGCCAGCAGCGGGGTTGCATCAGGCATGGGGGAGCCTCCTTTCATACAGGGGGATTGTTTTCGGCGGGCGCATCCGGATGCAGGAGCCAGCAGCGGCTGTCGTGGGATTCTGTCAGATGCATCAGGTCCGGCATGGAGGAAAGGCAGATGCGCCTTGCATGGGGGCACCTTGCCGCAAAGGGACAGCCGGCCGGCGGTTTCAGCAGGTCCGGAGGAGAGCCGGGGATGGACGTCAGGCGGATGCTCCGGTTCCGGTCGATGCTGGGAATGGAGGAGAGCAGGCCCATGGTATAGGGATGGGCGGTATGTTCATAGATGGAGAATGCGTCTCCTTCCTCTACCTTGATGCCCCCGTAAAGCACGGCGACACGGTCGCAGAGCTCGGCCACAACGCCAAGATCGTGGGTAATGAAGATAATGGCAGTATTGGAACTGCGGCACATTTCCTTCAGAAGCAGAAGGATCTGTTTCTGGATGGTGACATCCAGCGCTGTGGTGGGCTCATCACAGATCAGCAGCCTGGGGCTGGCCGAAAGTGCCATGGCGATCATGACGCGCTGGCGCATGCCGCCGGACAGCTCGTGCGGATAGCAGTGGTAGCGGCTTTCCGGATCCGGAATATGGACCTGGCGCAGCAGGGAGAGCGTTTTTTCCCTGGCTTCGGAACGGGTCATTCCGGGACAGGCCTGCAGCAGGGCTTCGTCGATCTGTTTTCCGACCTTCATCAGGGGCGAAAGGCAGGTCATCGGGTCCTGGAAGACCATGGCGATTTCCCTGCCCCGGATTTTGCGGAGCTCCTGCCGGTTCATGGTCAGGATATTCTTTCCGTTGTAGAGAATTTCTCCGGAGGGATGATAGGCATATTCCGGCAGCACCCGGAGGATGGACATGGCCGTGACGCTTTTGCCGCAGCCGGATTCGCCTACGATGCCGAAGGCTTCTCCCGGCTGAACGGAAAGATCTACGCCGCGGACGGCCTGTACTTCGCCGGATTTGGTGTGAAAGAAAGTCTGCAGATTGCGGATCTCGAGGATTGGTTCCATGTTCTGCCTCACTTTCTCATCTGGGGGTCAAAGGCATCCCGCAGACCATCTCCGATAAAATTGAATGCAAACATGGCGATGCAGATGGCCAGGGCGGGGAAGATCAGCTGATAGGGTGCAGTCTGCAGGGTCTCCAGGGCGTCATTGCACATCATGCCCCAGGAAGCCATGGGGGCGGAGACGCCAAGGCCGATGAAGCTCATGAAGGCTTCCGTAAAGATGGCCGAGGGAATCTGCATGGTGGCGGTGACGATGATGGGGCCCAGGGCGTTCGGGATAAGGTGCCGCGTCAGGATGAACCAGGTGGAGGAGCCCATGGTGCGGGCTGCAGCCACATATTCCCGGTTTTTGAGCGTCAGGATTTCACCGCGCACAACCCGGGACATGTCCACCCAGTAAACGGAACCCAGGGCGATAATAATGGAATTCAGGCCGCCGTTGCCGAAAAGCACCATGATCAGGATGACATACATGGTGAGGGGAATGGAAGAGATGATATCCACGATGCGCATCATGACCAGGTCTACCATGCCGCCGCTGTAGGCGGCAATGCAGCCGTACAGAATACCGATGAGCAGTGTCACCAGGGTTGCCACAAAGGCAACGGTCAGGGAAATGCGGGCGCCGTACATGAGGCGCACCAGAATATCCCGTCCGAGGGTATCGGTGCCGAGGGGATAGGTGCGGTTCAGCATCTTCCGGGACGGCAGAACATTGCCCTCGGTATCTTCCAGTGTGGCCGGATGATTCCGGTAATTGAGGTAGTAGGTCTCGCCGTTGAGTTCAAAGACGTACCGCTTCTTTTTGCCGTCGTCTTTCTTGCTCCGGATGATGGCGCCGAGTTCCCCGTCTTCCATGGAAACCAGTTTTCCGGCTGCCGTTACATAGTAATCCTGGCCGCCTGCGGTATAGACCGTGATGACGGGGGCCATGGAGGCGAAGGCCAGTGTCTGTTCGTCGTAGTTGTGGCGGGCAAAATGCGGCCCCGCAACGGCGAAGAGAACCGTTGCAAGCACCAGTGCAATGCCCAGCAGCGCGGTCTTTCTCCGGGAAAACTGCCACAGAATTTCCCGGAGCTGACTGATGGGTTCCGCAGCGATGACATCCCTCTGGCGGTCTGATTCAGCTATGGGGGACCAGTCCATCTTTTCACTTGTCATGTTCAGTCCTCCAGTTGAATGCGGGGATCAATGATACAGTAGACGATGTCCACCAGAAAAACGAGTACAATCAGAATGACGGCATAAAAGAGGGTGAAGCCCATAATTGCCGTATAATCCCGGTTGGTGATGCTCTGTACGAAGAAACGTCCCATGCCGGGCAGGGCAAAAATCTTCTCGACCACAAAGGAACCCATCAGAAGGCCGGCCAGGGTGGGACCGAGAACGGTAATCACCGGAATCAGGGAGTTGCGCAGTCCGTGTCGCAGGACGATCTGGGACTCACTGAGCCCCTTCACGCGGGCGGTGCGGATATAATCGGAACGCATGACCTCCATCAGACTGGAACGGGTAAGCCGGGTGATAAATGCCATGGAATAGCCGGAAAGGGCGATCATGGGGAGAATATAGCCTTTCCATTCCGAAACGCCGTAGATGGGGAACCAGCGGAGACGGAAGGCGAGAAAGTATTCAAGCAGCGTCGCCACGACGAAGGACGGTATGGTTACCCCGAAGGTAGTGACCACGCTGACAAAGGTATCCTGCCATTTCCCGTGACGAAGTGCCGCAAGAATACCCAGCGGGATTGATACAAGGAGCGTAAAGAGCATGGAAAGAAGTCCCAGGGTGGCGGAGGTGGGAAAACCTTCCGCAATGAGGTCATTGACGGTCATGCCTTCATATTTGAAAGAAGGACCGAGGTCAAAATGAATGACGCGGACCAGATAATCCACAAACTGCTTGTAAAGCGGATCGTTGAGATGGTATTTTTCATTGAGGGCCTGCTGTATTTCCTCCGGCAGACGCTTCCCCTGGCTGTAAGGGCCACCAGGAATGGCATGCATGATGAGAAACGTGATGCAGAGGATCACGAAAATGGTGAGAAACATGGTAAGCAGACGCTTGATTACATATTTGAGCACGGATTCGTCTACCTTTCTGCATGAGTATGATACAGGAGTATAGCATGACTTAAACGGTTTGTACAGATGCTTTTGCAATTTTGTATTACTGGAAATGCAAAATAACAAAGGTAACTGTGTGCTGAAGGATGATATAAAACCCGGAAAATTAGGCAAAACTGTGGAATTCTTAACCAATATTTTATCCGATTAAAGAACTAAAATAAATGATGGAGCAATTCTTGTTTCCTGCAATAGTTGCAAGAAATACAATTTGGTGTTACAGTGTGTGCATCATATGGAAGGAGCTGGAAAAAATGCGGCATCCCATTGTTACTTTTGAGATGGATAACGGCAAGGAAATTGTCTGTGAACTTTATCCGGAGGAAGCACCTAATACGGTGAACAGTTTTCTCTATCTCGCGCAGCTGGGCATTTATGACGGACATGCCATGGAGCGCCTTGCACGGGATTTTGTGGCAGACATGAGCTATACGGCTTTTCACCGGGAAGAAGCCCGGTATCTGATTGCATACGAAACCAGAGATGCAGGATTTCCGAATCATCTGCCTGCAGCCCCCGGGTTCCTGGTGATGGGAGGCTATGACAACGGAATAGCCGGCGGAGAAATCTTTTTTCCGTTTGTGGACAAGGAGAACATCCGCTGGCATTATCCCGCCTTTGGGAAGATCATCTCCGGAATGGAGGAGGTCATGCGGTGGAACACGCTGCCCGTGTGTCCCGTTGATTTTCCGCTGGATCCCAGTGTAAGGATAACGGCACCGGTGGATCCTCCGGTAATCCGGAAGTGCAGGGTGGAAACCTTCGGGGAATCCTACCCGCAGCCTGTAAAGCTTAAGGAGGCGGTGCTTCCTGCCAACTGGGGATAGATCCTGCAGCCGTTTCCTTCCTGAGGATAAGGAACGGGCAGCGGGCCGGAGGGGCTTTCCTGAAACTGCTTCCGTCTTGGCATTGCCGGGACAGGAAAGCGCTTCATCCGGCTGAAGTAAATTAAAAAACAGACGGCAGCGTTTGCTGCCGTCTGCAGTTTTTGGAGGGGATGAAACGGGAAAATCAGAATGCCACTACAATGCCGCCGTCGTCCGCGTACATGGAGGAGAGAGCGGAAGTCGGGGTCATGATGATTTCCCGAATGGCAGGGCATCTGGCGAAAATCTGTTCGCGGACTTCTTTGGCACGGGCGAGACAGTTGCAGTAGGAAAGCGTAAGCCGCTTGGAGCGCTCTGCACAGTGATCGGTCTGTTTGCGGATGGCTTCCACCAGCTGGGCAAGCGCCTTTTTGGTGCCGCGGGCCTTCGAAAGAATCTTGATTCCGCCTTTGCCGTCGTCACTGAGGACAGGACGGATCGAAAGGACGTTGGCAATGGCAGCCACAGCGCGGTTCAGCCGGCCGTTTTTTGCCAGGTTGTCGATGGAATCGAGCACGAAAAGGGTGCGCATGTTTGCAATCTTTTCATTAATAAACCGGACAATTTCGTCAAAGGGTTTGCCTGCCTGAATGGCGTCGTTCAGATCCATTGCCAGCAGAGTTTCCCCGGCACATGCACTTTCACTGTCAAAAACGTGGATCCGCTTTTCAGGGGCGGCTTCCAGCGCCATTTCGCGGCCAAGCATGGCAGCATTATAGGAGCCGGAGAGCTGCGAGGAGAGCGTGATGACAAAACAGTCCCCCGGTGCTGCAAGCATTTCTTCCATATAAAGAGATGGGGAGGGGCAGGCGGAACGTGCAGGGGAAGCAGAAAGCTTCATGGCTTCCAGGTAAGGCACGATTTCAACGGTTCCATTATCGATATATTCCACATTGTCGACCGTAATGGTCAGAGGGGCCACAGAAGCGTCCATGGCCTTGCGGACTTCGGCGGACAGATCACAGCAGCTGTCCACGAGAATATGCATATTGTTCATGGGAATCCCTCCTTGGATGGATTTCAAAAATCAGATATAGTATAAGCGATAAGCAAGGTGATGTCAAGCGGAAAATATTGACATCTGGTTATCAATACTAGATCATATGGGTTGTTAAAGAATATGTCATAAAATCTTGACAAAAATATTAAAAAGGTGCATAATTCCTTTTAGATTTAAGCGGAGGAGGGAATCGAATGTCCCTCGAAGAAGTTACAAGCGCTGTTTCCGAGAAGGAGCCGGAAGTGGGGGCCGTTGTCTCTGCACTGGTGAATATTGAGGCCGGCGAAATCATTCGCGCAATTCTCACGGTTATTATCGGGCTGGTAGTGATTCGTGCCGTTCTGAAGCTGATTGATCGACTTTTAAAACAGCTTCCGCAGCAGAATCGTGCTGCCTTCTCCTTTTTGAAGGCCATCATGAAGGCCTTTCTGTATTTTATCCTGGCAACCATTGCGGTTACCTCTCTGGTTGCTATTCTGAGCTTGTTTGCTCTTGCTGTCTCTCTGTCTGTTCAGAATCTGCTTTCCAATCTGATCAGCGGTTTTATTATTCTGATCTGTAAACCGTTCAATACGGGGGACTGGATTGAAACACCGAATGCCTCCGGATCCGTTTACGAGATCAACCTGGTATATACGCACCTGCTTTCTGCGGATAATAAGCAGATCATGATTCCCAACAGCGAGGTTGCTTCATCCCGGATTATCAATTATTCCGTGCAGAAGACCCGCCGGATTGATGTCAAGGTGCTGATCCCTTATGAAGAGGACCCAGCGAAGGTGAAAGAGGCACTGCTCGCCGCGGCAACCCTGACCAATGTCGGGCATGACGGTGGTACCCCTCCTTTTTCCGGAGTGCAGGAATATGCGGACCATGGCATTTATTACATTGCAAGAATGTACGTTCCCAATGCAGACTACTGGGACTGTTATTATCTGCTGATGGATAATATCTGGCAGGAACTGGAAAAACGGAATATTCACATGACCTATGCGGGTTCCCGCGTTCGGGTCACCGGGGAGGATAAATGAACGAACAGGAAGCGCTGAATCTGCTTCGGGAATATAATAAGGAAGCATTTCATATCCGTCATGGCATTACCGTATCCCAGGTCATGAAACGGTTCGCGGAAGAACTCGGCTACGGGGAGGAAAAGGAGTTCTGGGCCTGTGTCGGGCTGCTTCACGATATCGACTTTGAACGCTGGCCGGATCAGCACTGCGTGAAATGCGTGGAGCTTCTTCAGGAAGGCGGGGCAGAGGAAAGACTGATTCATGCGGTTGTCTGCCATGGCTACGGCATCTGCAGCGATGTTGCCCCCGAGCATGAAATGGAGAAGATCCTTTTTGCAACGGACGAACTGACAGGACTGATTGGTGCATGTGCAAAGATGCGGCCTTCTGGAAGCATAACGGACATGGATCTCAAAAGTCTGAAAAAGAAGTATAAATCAAAAGGCTTTGCAGCAGGATGCTCACGGGAGATTATTGCCAAAGGCGCGGAGATGTTATCCTGGGATCTGGATGACCTTCTTCAGCGTACTCTGGAGGCAATGAAACCGGACGAAGAAGTCATCAATCTGAGGATGCACGAACTGGGTCTCGAATCGTGACAAGAACTGTTTTGTCCATGCATCGATTTATTTAAGGTATGTACGCGCATCGGCCGCATGGATAAAATGAGAGTCAATTGATTGAACGACAAACAGACTATTTGGGCATATTTTACATTTTGCTAAAAGGAATACAATGAATCGGCATTTGACTTTTGAACAGTATCGCCGAATGGATTTATTCTTTTTTGCCATTATTCTGGTGCTGTCCGAATTTCTGATCATCACGGCGGGGAGCCGCTGGTTTCGGGATCAGCTGTATACGGTTTCGGCAGCAGCGGCAGTGACAGCCATTGTTATGATGCGATGGGGGAAATGGGGAGGAATTCACGCCGTACTTGCAGGGTTGGTTTTCTGCTTGGCAGGCGGCGGAACTCCAAGACAGTATCTTATTTACGGTATCGGCAATCTGATGTCGCTGGTGGCACTTTTTCTTATTCGGCTTTTTTCACAGAAACGGATCCGGGAAGAAACCCTGATAACGCTTCTGTATGCTTTGGGCACACAGCTGCTGATGCAGCTGGGACGGGCACTGGTAGCATTGCTTACAGGTGCAGGGCTGTCTGCCTGTCTGAACTTCTTTACTACGGATGCACTGTCCGGACTGTTCACGATGGTGGTGGTCTGGATTGCAGCGAGACTCGATGGAATGCTCGAGGATCAAAAAACATATCTTCTTCGCACGCAAAAGGAGCGGGAAGAGAATGAAGGGGGATATTGATGAAAGCAGTTGCATCAGACTTCCTCGTGTACGATGAGGCGACAAAATCGTATCACGAAAACCCGGAACAGGTGGTAAGAGACGATGTGGAGAAGCATTACTGGCACCACGTCGGGCTGACGATCGCCAAGGATTGGCGTCTCTACCTGATGTTGATACCCATGCTGATCGTTTTCCTGCTCTGGCGTTACTTCCCGATGTATGAACTTCTGGGATGTTTCAAAGTTGCGGACAACGTGCTGCCGGTGGCAGATCAGTTGTTCTCAGGATTTTCCAATTTCAAGATTTTGCTCTCCGGCAAGGAGACACTGTCCATTGAATTCTGGAGAGCACTGCGCAACACCTTTGTGCTGAGCTTCTATGGTCTGTGCTTTGGTTTTCCAATGCCCATCATTCTGGCTCTCTTCTTCAATGAAGTCCGCTCTAACGGTGCGCGTTCGGTCTACCAGGTACTTACCTACCTGCCCAAATTCATGTCTACCGTCGTTATGACCTCTCTGGTCATGATGTTGGTCAAGCAGGGTGCCCAGACATCCAACATGGGTATTGTCTCTCAGGCGCTGGCCAATATCGGACTCATTTCTCAGGAAACGGCCAGGGCTGGTCTGCTGAACAATCCCGGCTTCTTCCGGGCCATCTACATCATCAGCGGTATCTGGGAAGGTGCCGGCTATGACAGTATCGTTTTCTTTGCTGCCATTATTGCCATCTCCCCGACCAGCTATGAAGCGGCTCAGATCGACGGTGCTGACAAGATGGCACAGATGCGTTATGTGGTTCTGCCCAGCATCCTGTCCACCATTGTCATCATGCTGATCACGAGGATTGGCTCGCTGCTGAACATCGGCTATGAGAAGGTTATCCTGCTCTATAATGCCAATACCTTTGTTACCGCTGACGTAGTATCTACCTTTGCCAACCGCTACGGCCTTGAGGGTGCTTCGAAGGGTATTGCCTCCGCTGCTGAAATGATGAACAACGTCATCGGCATGCTGCTGGTTATCGGAGCGAACACCATTGCCCGCAAGGCATCCGACACGTCACTGTACTAAGAGGGGGCTGCCATGAAAAGAAAGCTTGAAGTAACGGAGCTGATCTTTAAGATTATCAGCTATACGTTGCTTACCATTTTTGCCTTGGGCTGTCTCTATCCCTTTGTGTATGCCGTTTCGGCTTCCATCAGCGGAGCGAAGGCAGTCGATTACAATGAGATCGTCCTGCTTCCGAAGGACATCCAGTTTGAAGCATTCCACCGGATGTTCACGGACAACATGTTCTGGAATTCCTATTCGAATACCTTGTTCCTGACACTGTACGGAACCATCTGGAGTCTGCTTTATTCGATTCTCGGCGCTTACGCCCTGTCCAAGAAGCGTCTTCTGTTCCGTAAGGCATTTAACTTCTTCCTGGTTTTCACCATGTGGTTCTCTGCAGGTATTGTCCCGCAGTACCTCAACTATCTGGCAACCAAGGCTGTCTTTAACGGCGTGGGCATCATGGATGACAAATGGCTGGTCGTTATTGCCATGGGTATGGCAGCCATGAATATCATTCTCCTGCGCAACGCCTTCGAGGGTGTTCCTTCCGAGATTGAAGAGGCCGCTATCGTTGACGGCGCCACAGAATTCCAGGTTCTTTCCACGGTTTACATTCCCATGAGCAAGTCCACCATCGCGACGGTGGCCCTGTTCTTCGCTATTTCCCGTTGGAACGGATACTTCTGGGCGAGACAGATGATCTCCAATTCCTTTGAAAAGCCGCTGCAGGTTTTCATCCGTGAGCTCCTGGAGCAGTACCGTGATGCAGAGTTCATCGCTGGCTGGAATGAAGTCTATGCTTCTGACTCTGTTATCTACGCTCTGATTGTCTGTTCGATTGTTCCGATCCTCATTATCTATCCGTTTATCCAGAAATACTTCGCCAAGGGCGTTAACGTTGGCGGCGTAAAAGAATAAGGGTTGATGCGGTTTTCCGCTTCACCATAGAGAATGTGTTTTTACACAAGGAGGAGTATTATGAACAAGAAGCTTTTGTCTTGGCTGCTTGCCATCATGATGGTTCTCGTCTGCTCTGCAGCTTTTGCTGATCTTGAGTATGCAGACGGCACCGTACTGCGCATGGCAACAGGCTATAACAGCGCGAAGACTGGTCTTTTCTTTGATGACCAGACTGCCGGTGAAGGAATCACCCTGGCAGATGGCAATACCTATCATTCCGGCGACCTCAAACCCACCTGGGTTGAAGTGCAGAATGTGCTGAAGGTTGTCTTTGAAAACAAGTATCAGGGCAACAGCGCAGCCAACGAATTCGAGTACTGGAAAGAGCAGCTCACCGAGGTTGACATGCTGAGCGGTACCGCTGCAAAGCTGTCTGAGTATGGTGAGAGCGGAGCGATTGTCAATATCGCCGAGTATCTTGACGAGATGCCGAACTTCAAGGCATACCTTGAAGCAAACCCCATCGTCCGTCTTTCCATTACCGGTAACGTAAGCACCGGCGCTATCTACTTCTCTCCGTATTTTGACGGTGTCAACGATATCGAGAGAATGCCCCTCATGCGTGTAGACTGGGTAGCAAAGCTGCTGGACGGCGAAGGCGAATTCACCGCTGAGAAGTGCGGAACCCTCAAGCCTGCCGCTTATACTCCTTATATGCCTACCGCCGGTTCTGTCGATATTGACGTTGTCACGCTCGACGGCACTGCAGTGGAAACCATTTCCAAGAATTATGATGCTGCAGGCAACATCATCGCAACGATGAATGATGCTCTTGCTGCTGGCGATGTGGACGGCGTTGCTGCTGTCAACATGCTGCGTAAGTACATCGACGAAGCTTACAATGGCTACTATGGCACCCAGCGCTCCAATCTGTTCGTTGGACAGAATGCTGCTTGGGATGCAGATGAGCTGGTTGCTCTGCTCCGCTGCGTAGTTGCCAATGCTTACACGCTGAACGGAACTGACAAGGTTCAGGGCCTCTTCACCCGTGAGGATGACAACAATCAGCGCCGCGTTGATATGTTCCGCTTTGCCGGACACCTCTTCGGCGTTCGTGGCCTTGAGTCCCGTCAGGATTACCTCTATGTAGGCACCGACAACCTGCTGCATGATGCCCGTCAGGAAGCCGGCACCTATGAAGCTCTCGCTCGGATGCATACGCTGGTTACCGAAGGCCTCATCTCCGAAGCTTTCGTAAACAAAGAAGCTGAGAACACTGCAAAGTATCTTGAGAATGATCTCGGTTTCATGCACTATGACTACAACCAGACCCAGACCATCTACAATGAGACCAAGCTGCAGGAAGGCGAAAAGTACATGGCAGTTATGGTTCCTGTTGCCCGGTGGTATGACGGCACCAACGAGGATGGCGTTTACATGCGCTTTACCGAGTCCTGGCGTTCTGTCAAGACCGATGGTTGGGGAATCTCTGCTCCTGCTGTTGCCAACAATCCCGACAAGCTGAATGCAGCTCTCAAGCTGATTGACTATGCTTACAGCCCCGAAGGCATGATCCTCATGTCCTATGGTCCTGACGCGTTCATCAAGAAGAATGCGGACGGAAGCTATGCAACCTTCATGTTCAACGGTCAGGAAATGCCTGAAATCGCTGACGCTACCCGTGCAGAACTCTGGGAGAAGGCCAGCGGCAACTATACCAACTATGCTCGTATGTATCTGGGATCCACCCTTTCCTTCGCAAAGTCTCAGGCGTTCGAATATCAGTGCACTTCTGAGGCCGGCCGCGAGGGTGCAGGACATATCTCCACGGCTATCGGTCTTGGCACCATCAAGCATCCCGAACTGGCTGTGACCGAGAACGGCTGGTACACCTCTGTTCCCACCGTGCTGCCCACCACGAAGATCGACAATGACACGATCAATACCTACACCGAGCTGAAGACCAAGTTCAGCAGCGCCAAGGGTGATGATCAGGTCAACGTTCTGGTTGACTGCATTGCCAATGGTCTGACCTTCGAAGGCTTCTCCTCTGCTGAGGAAGCTGCAAGCACCGTTGCTGATACCTGGAATGGCATTCCTTACCTCGAGATCAAGGAATGGGCTTGGGAAGACATTCTTGACTATTACAATTCTCTTCAGTAATTCACGCTTATAAACGATTCACATGATTTCGCCTCCCCGAAAGGGGACTTTCGGGGAGGCGTTCTCTCAAAACATTTCGGGAGGGTCACTATGTATAAAAAGCAGATGACGATCCAGAAAGCCGTCTGTCTGTTCGTGCTGTGCACCAGTGTAATTGTGTTCATTTATTCCCTGGGGATTATGACTGACCTTTTTGATTCCCTGTATTACACCATCACAGACGCGGCAAATAGGGAAAACACGCGCCGCAATTCCGTGGCAGGGGCATTCATTTACTATGACATGCAGGATTTCAACAAGACGTTCCTGCATCTTGCCATTGGTTTGATTCTTACGAGCCTTCTGCTTTTTATTACTAATACACACGTAAGGCGGCGCTACTATATTGGCAATATCATTGCAGTGGTTGTTAATGTGATTGCCAACTTCTATGTTGCTTTCTGGGCACACGCACAGATTACTGCTTTCAAGGCTCAGTATTTACAGGTAGATTTTGAGGCACTGAAAAAGTTCAGTGAAAGACGTCATACCTTCTATACGGAATCAACTTTCTGGTTTGATATTCACAATCTTGTTTTCGGTTTGGCAATCCTCGGCTGTGTGCTTCTGGTTGCCAATATGATTTGGAAATTCAGTCTGATGAAGAAAGAACAGCATCTGATTGATGCGGGAAAGGAAGCTGCAGCATGAGTGATGACCGCACCATACAAAGAGACCGCATGCGTTTTACAAGAAACACGCTCTCTGCAAATCTCGTTCTTCTGGCGATCCTCTTCAACGTTTTCTACTTCATCAATATCTATAAATCGGATATAGGTCACAATGTAGGAAACTTCTATTATCAGATCCGCATTGGAGCATCCATCATCTACAACCTGGTATTCATGCTGGCAGCATTCCTGTCTTCCGAAGGTGTGAAGAACTATAAGATCAATTTCTCTTATGTGCTGATCATCATCGGAATCCTGCAGATTGTGCGCATCTTCATTCTTCCGATGCAGGCACATGCTGCGGAAGTGACGGTAGGTGGAGTTACCAACCGGGTCATGGAAGACCCCCAGTTTATAAGAGTGATCGTTTATCTGGTCATTTCAGCCGTTTGCTGCTTTGCGTCAGCGGTTATCGGTATCCGCAAGAGCCGCGAGCTGAATGAACACCTGGCGTCCCTCGGACAACAGGCTGCTGCTTAAGGAGGGACAAGCATGGCACAGCTCAGTTTACAACATATCGACAAGATCTATGACAACAATGTCCAGGCCGTCTTCGATTTCAACCTTGATGTGAAGGACGGAGAGTTTATCGTCCTGGTCGGCCCCTCCGGCTGCGGAAAATCCACAACGCTCCGTATGGTGGCAGGTCTGGAAGATATCTCTAATGGCAAGCTATTCCTGGACGGCAAGGATATCACGAATGCTCCTGCAAAAGACAGGGACATGGCCATGGTATTCCAGAGCTATGCACTGTATGGCCACATGACCATTTATGAGAACATGGCATTTTCCCTGACACTCCGCAAGGAAAATCCGAACGTGATCCATAAGAAAGTGCTTGCAGCCGCTGAGATTCTGGGTCTTACCAGCCAGCTCAACAAGAAACCTTCGCAACTGTCCGGCGGCCAGCGTCAGCGTGTTGCCATGGGTCGTTCCATTGTCCGGAACCCGAAGCTGTTCCTCTTTGATGAACCGCTTTCCAACCTGGACGCAAAACTGCGCGGCGCAACGCGCCGGGAGATCCTGTTGCTGCACAAGCGCCTGCAGGCAACCATGATGTACGTGACGCATGACCAGACGGAAGCTCTGACACTGGCAGACCGTATCGTCTGTATGTCCATGGGTCATGTCCAGCAGGTAGGAACACCGCTTGAACTCTATGATTCTCCTGCCAACCTTTTCGTTGCAAGCTTCATTGGTCTGCCGCCCATGAACTTCTTCAATGTCCGTGTCCAGGACGGAGAGCTCGTAGGTGAACAGCTGCGGACGAAGCTTTCTGATCAGGATAAGCATCTGCTTCAGGCTTACAACGGAAAAGAGATTACCCTGGGTGTCCGTCCTGAGAACATCGTTGAGGGCGGAGATATCATCATGAAGGTTGTCAGCAATGAAAACCTTGGCATGAATACTCTGGTGCATGGTCATCTGGGCAATGCCACGGATGTCGCCAACAAGATATCCGCGAAACTTCGTGGCTGGTGTGATTACCATAATGGAGATGAAGTGGCTATTTCCTTTAAGCGGATGCACTTCTTCGACAAAGATACCACGAATGCGATTAAGGAGGGATAAAGCATGAGCCAGAATGCAAAGACGAGCAATATGCCTGAATTTCTCCGAAAGATCATCGTAAACCTCAAGCGTAAACCGCAGACCATTCCCATGCTGGTATTTGTGCTTGCTTTTCTGGTCTATTCGCTGAATCTGACTCACATTTCTCATACGACCAGCCGTATTCAGGGCGCTGGCATGGGCCTGTTTGGTTTTATCACCATGTTGCTTTCCATGCTGTCCTTTGTGTGCTACCTGAATGCATTCCCGGTCCGCAAACCGGTCAATAAACCGATGCTCATCCTGATGCTGGTGATGATTGCTGCAATCATCTTTTCGGATATTCAGTATCGTTCATTGATCTTTACCGCACTTCACCGGGCGGAAAACCCCATTGCTTCGGAAGTCTATATCGAAGCTGCGTACGCCATGCTGCGCAATCACATTGTGATTCTGATCGTTGGTGTGGTCCTTACCGCCCTGATGCCGGTCTATGCGAAGATGCTTCGAAGCATCAAGACTTCTATTGATGTGGAAGATAACGGCGGACTGGCAGAGATTGACATTTCCGGCGAGAATTAACCGGTTACAAGAATCATTGCTTTGGGCGGCCGGAGTTGGCCGCCCAAATTTGCAAGGAAGAGGGCAGAATGGCTTTCGGGCGAAAAAAAACGGCAGAGCCACAGGATGAGAAGAAAAGTGCGGCAGAGTATTATCACCTGCATACAGATGCTGTTCGGGACCTTGTGGAAGCCAATGAAGAAAACTCCCCAAAGGTTTCTGAAGAAGAATTAAGGAAATACCGTTCCAGAAAGGGAATCCACCTTTCCAATACGGTGCGCTCCATCCTGATCAAATGGTGGTTCTGCGGCGCAGCCTGTTTCTTCTTTTTCTGGGGCATTGGATTTTATGTGGACAATACACTGGACCAGATGGTGGTTCTCGGGATTGCTCTGGGAATCATGAATGATATTCTGGTTAACAATGCCTTGCGTTTCTTCGCAAAGACACCTGGTGCCAATGATGCCTTTATGATGTATCCGAAAAAGAAATACGTGAATTTTTTTCTCAATATCATCCATTCAGGCGTTGTACTATTTCTGGTTTTCTGGGTGTACAATCTGGTCAATATCCTGCTGAATGCACTGATGGGTACACCGGATGGAGTTCACTTTGGTGTTGAACCGGTATTCTTTGGCCTCATCTATGTGGGCATGGATCTGCTCATAATAACCATGAAACGCACAATGCAGCACATCGTTGCAGATGCGATGCGGAAAGCGCGATAGGGGAAAC
>CAMVHE010000029.1 GCA_947167215.1 uncultured Clostridia bacterium | reverse complement strand
TTGCCCCTTATAGGGGCGATATCAAACCACCACTTGAAGTGGTGGTCATGACTTTGACCGTGAAGGTGTTGTTCTTGGTCCGGAATTTACGATAAACTACTCATTTGTTGGAGGGGTGACAAAATCAAAAAACTTTAACACCTCTCAACAAAAAAATACAAAAATGGATGAATGCCATTTTTGTATTTTCTCATTAGCATCAAACATATTTGATAGATAGATGCCTTGAAAACTCTATTTCTTTACTTGTTTTCTTATTGCATAGATGTTATCTGAAATCTGAGATAAGTATCTGATTATGTAAGAAACTGCCATTGGTAAACTTCCAAAAACAAGATACGCTGTAGCGATTCCGATAAACCACGCAAACCCGTTAGGCACTTGTATTGATATACTTATTGCTACAATTAGCCCGCCTATCCACATAATCCACGCAAATACGGCAAATAATGTGCTGATTGCAGGAGTATTACTTTCTCTTTGCTGTTCTTCCTTCCTATCCGCAAAATAATCTGCCTGTTTTTCAAAGTCTACAGGGGCTTTTTTTCTTTTTGCCTTCTCCGCCTGTTCAAAATCGTCAATCGCTGATGCATTATTCTCTAACACATCTTGTAGATAATTCTCTATTTCGGGGTCAGATGCTTGCTTTTTGCACGCATAGATATAGTTGAAAGCATCATTGACAGTCTTTCTGTCATCACTTTCAACTAAATCGTTCAGTTTCTTCGCACATTCCTCACAAATAGGCTTGTCCTCTAATAGGAAATCACTCAGAGCGTCTTTTGTTTTTCTACACATAGAACATACTGCCATTTTCTAACCCTCCTGTCAAAAGTCTTTCACAACTTCCTCGAATGTATGTGCCACAATCCTCGGTGTGCCCTGCATCTTAACATACTTTGCAACTGTTGAGTGTGAATGTCCAACCTCACGGGCGACATCAGCGCAGTACTCGTATTTATTGTAAAGTTGACTCATCCTTACAATCTAATCGGGTTTGACCTTGATGTCATAGCAATCAACCTTTCTTCTTTGGCAGCTCGCCAACTTTCAGGTGCTTGTTGGTGACATCCATACACTCTTTCCAAATGATGTCAATGTAGCCCGAAAAAAGTCTGCGGTTGAAATCCATGCCCGCCAAACTCCTCGGCAATCCTGTTAATCTCCACCAACTTGTCTCGATAGTTCCACGGCCGGTAATGAGTTTTTTGTCGGTATCCAGAATAATTCTTATAGTATAGTCCTCCCGTTAAATTTGTTATTTACATATTTGCCTAAATGAATTGTAGACGTATTATGGCGGATAAGTCAAGGTATTTGAATCGAAATATTACATTATTTAATTAATTATTAGCATAAATAGTATTCATTTCCTAATGAGTTATGTGTTAATATAAACGTTTTCTCTGCCTAACACAACCAACACTTCTGCTACGGACTTTTTAACTTTTGATCTCTTTTCGGATCGCTGTTGTTTTGTTTGTTCTACATGCTTGAGATAGCACAGTGTCCGTCGCAGAAGCGACATATGTCACAAAAAATTGCCGCAGCATGAACCGCAGATCAGAAAGAGACTTGCGGGGAAGTCTTGAAGATGATATCATTGGCTTGTGCTTTCCGGTGAAGGATAGGTAGGTTCGACTGGCACGGAAGGCGGAAGTGAAAGGTGTGCGCAAAGCGCGGAAAGGAGCAGCTATGGATAAGTACGAGTGCCCCTGTGGCTATGTTTATGATCCCGAAGTTGGTGATCCCGAGGGTGGTATTGCTCCCGGAACGGCATGGGAAGACATTCCTGAGGATTGGGTCTGCCCGGTCTGCGGCCTTGGAAAAGATGCTTTCACAAAGGCTTAAAAAAAACCGTGGAATTACCACGGTTTTTCTTTTTTTGATCAGGGCTTGAGGAAGCGCACCAGGCGGATACCGGCAAGGCTACGGGCCTTTTCAATAAGTCCGGGGATGGCAGCATCTGGGACGTCGTCGATATCGAGGGCAGAGACCGCCATGTCACCGCGGGACCGGTTGACCATGTCGGAAATATTAAGACCGAGCTCGCCTACGCTGCTGGTAATGGAAGACAGTACATTGGGAATGTTATCATGGATGCACAGGAGACGTCCCTTATAGACGGGAGGAAGATCCACGTTGGGAAGATTCACACTGTTCCGGACGATGCCGTGCTCCAGATAGTCCCGCAGTTCTGCCGCGGCCATAATTGCGCAGTTTTCTTCACTTTCAGGCGTGGAAGCGCCGAGGTGGGGAATGCAGATGACGTTTTTGGTACCGAGCAGAGCATCGGAACCGAAGTCGGTGACATAGCATGCAACATGATCAGCTTCGATGGCGGAGATCAGGGCAGACTCATCCACCAGCCCTCCACGGGAGAAGTTCATGATACGGACCTGCGGCTTGCAGAGGGACAGAATGCGGCTGTTGATCATTCCCTTTGTCTTATCGGTCAGAGGAACGTGAACGGTAAGAAAATCGCACTCCCCGATAAGGGCATCAAGGGAATTCTCACGACGTACGCTGCGGGAAAGAGCCCAGGCGTGTTCCACGGAAACCATGGGATCGTAACCGACAACATGCATGCCGAGAGCAACAGCAGCATTGGCGACCAGGACACCGATGGCGCCCAGACCGATAATGCCCAGGGTTTTGCCGCGCAGTTCGGGGCCGACAAAAGCTTTCTTGCCCTTTTCGACAAGCGCTTCCAGCTGGGCTCCGGCACCTGCCTGCGTCTTTTCCCAGTTGATGCCTCCGACGATGTCACGGCAGGAAAGCAGCATTCCGGCGATGACCAGCTCGCAGACGGCGTTTGCATTGGCGCCGGGGGTATTGAACACACAGATGCCCTTTGCGCTGTACTCTTTGATGGGAATGTTATTGACACCGGCACCGGCACGGGCAACAGCCAGAACCGAATTCGGAAGCTCCATGCCATGCATATCGGCAGAACGGACCAGAATGGCGTCAGGTGCATCCATTGTGTCACTGACTGCATAGGTGTCGTTCAGCTCACGATAAATGGAAGAAGAAATCTTATTGAGCGTCTTGATGCGAAAAGCCATCGATAATTCCTTTCTGCACTCACTGATGAGCGGCTTCAAACTGCTTCATGAAAGCAACCAGTGCCTCTACGCCTTCCACGGGCATGGCGTTGTAGATGGAAGCACGCATGCCGCCGACAATACGGTGCCCTTTCAGATTGACAAGTCCCTGTTCCGCAGCTTCCTTGACAAAGGCAGCGTCCAGGTCCTTGTCTCCGGTCACAAACGTCACGTTGGTACGGCTCCGGAATTCCGGAACGGCAGTTCCCTTGAAGAGCTTGCTGTTATCAAGAAAATCGTAGATCATGGCAGCTTTCTTCTTGTTGATCTCTTCCATGACAGAGACGCCGCCCAGATCGAGAAGCCATTTGAAAACAAGACCGGCCACATAGATGCCGAAGCAGTTCGGGGTGTTGAGCATGCTGTCGCCGTCTACCATCTTCTTGAAGTCCAGAACCTTCGGTGTAATCGGCATGGCGTGTCCAAGGAGATCATCCCGCACGATGGCGATGACCAGACCGGCAGGAGCGATGTTCTTCTGCGCACCGGCATAAATGAGGCCGAAACGGGAAACGTCATAGACTTCGCTCAGGATATTGGAAGACATGTCGGCAACCAGAGGAATATCACCGGTGTCCGGAATGCTGGTATAGCGGGTGCCGTAGATGGTGTTGTTCGTGGTAATGTGTACATATTTGGCGTCGGGAGACAGGGTGTAATCCGGAATATAGGTATATGCATCATCGCGGGAAGAACCGGCAACGTTGACCTCACCGTATTTCTGCGCTTCGACGATGGCATTGTGTGCAAAGTTTCCGCTGTCTACATAGTCTGCCTTGCCGCCGTCCAGAAGATTCATTGGAACGGCCGCAAACATGCCGGTAGCCCCGCCTTGCATGAACAGGATATGATAATTGTCCGGGATGCCCATGACAGCCTTGAAATCAGCCTTGACCTGATTGAAGATATCAAGATACATCTTGGATCGATGACTCATTTCCATGACGGACATTCCGGTACCGTTGCAATTGAGAAGCTCCTTCTGAACCTTTTCGAGAACAGGAAGGGGGAGCGTGGAGGGGCCTGGTGCAAAATTGTAAACGCGTTCCATTATGATTCACCTCACAGATTATTGAGAAGAAGGAAGCACTTGGGCACTTGATTCCATTTCTTCCCTGATAGTGTATCATGAATAAAATGACAGTGCAAGACATAAAAGCAAAACTTGCAAATAATGCAAATTATTCCCGAAAAATATCGAATATAACACGGCAAAATGAACACATAAAGAATTAATATTGCATAACCGGGAGGATAAAGGGAAACCTTCCGCCGGAAAGACCCGATGACAGATGCAAAGGCGCGCTGCGGAAGTGGGACGTGCAGGAGAAGAAGCCTCTTTTTGGATTTTCTTTTTAATCAAAAAACGGTATAATAATGTGTGGTGCCTCCATTTCATGTTAAGGAGCTATACGGATGAAACTGCTCGTAATTAATCCCGGATCCACTTCCACAAAGATCAGTCTTTTTGAAGATACAAAGAGTCTTTTTGAAGCGAATATATTTCACGATGCGCCTGAACTGCTGCGCTACCCTACTGTTAATGATCAGATGCAGTTCCGAAAGAACTTGATTCTTTCCCTGATGAATAAGCATGGATATGACCTGCATGAAACAGACTGTTTTGTCGGGAGAGGAGGAAGCGCCTATTCTCAGCACGAGGGGGTTACCATTATAGATGAAACCCTTTATAAGGATACGGTCGATGCAGTAGGCGGAAGCGATCATCCGGCCAAGCTCGGTGTGATGCTGGCCTACGAGCTGGGGCAGGAATATGGAAAGCCGGCCTATACGCTGGATCCCACCAATGTGGATGAACTCGATGATCTTGCACGGCTCACCGGGATCCGGGGGGTGTACCGGAATGCGCAGTTCCATGTGCTGAACCAGAAAGCGGTTGCGCGGAAGCACGCGGAATCCCTGGGAAAAAAGTATGAAGACTGCAATTTTATTGTTGCGCATATCGATGGCGGCATTACGGTCAATGCACACAGGAAGGGAAAAATGGTGGACGGAAATGTCGGGGCAGGCGGGGACGGCCCTTATACACCGACGCGCATTGGTTCAGTCCCGGTTCTTCCCCTGATGGATTATGTCGATGCGCATTCCACGGATGACGTTCGCAGAATGTGTTCCCGGTCCGGAGGCTTTGTAAGCATGTTCGGCACTGCGGATGGGGACGAAATTCACCGCCGCGTTCTGGCAGGAGACAGAAAAGCCTGGCTGGTCTGGGAGGGAATGATTTACCAGATCGGAAAAATGATAGGAGAAATGGCGGCTGTTTTGCATGGAAAAGTGGATGGAATCCTGCTGACGGGCGGATATATGCGGTTTCAGGATTTGATTGAAACCCTGAGAGACATGTGTGAATGGATTGCACCGATTTCTGTCTATCCCGGTGAGATGGAACAGGAAGCGCTGGCTGTAGCGGTATTTGAAGCATGCACCGGGAAAAGGGAAATCCATACCTATGCCGGCAGACCGGTATGGACCGGTTTCGAAGGATTGGATCTTTGAGGCTGGAGGATGGTTTTCCGGGGAGACATCTCCGAAAAAGGAAGAAGGTCAGACAAAAACAGAACTTCCGGGAAACCACCTTGGGAAAACTGCACACAAATTCCTCTTCTGATCTCAGAAGAGGAATTGTTGTATTGCCGTATTTATTGAGGATGATGAAGAGCCAAGAAACACACAAAGAACCAAATTAGCACTCAACCGTTGACAGTGCTAATAATCTGAGTATAATAATAGCTGTTCAAAGGAACAGGAAAACAACAGATATAAAAGTTCCGAGGACATTTCAAAAAATAACGTTCACGCTTTCTCCTGAAATGATCAATGAAAGTCAGTTCGGGAAAGAGCTTAAGGAGGTAAGAATTATGTTGATGCCGAGTATTTATGCTGAGAATTTGTTTGATGACTGGTTTGATTTCCCGATGATGCACGATGTGGATCGGAAACTGTATGGTAAACATGCAAACCGTGAAATGAGAACCGATGTGCATGAGCATGATGATCATTACGAACTGGATATTGATCTACCCGGATTTAAGAAAGATGATATCAAGCTGACGCTGGAGAACGGTTATCTGACGGTCAGCGCATCCAAGAACCTGGATGTGGACGAGAAGAAGGGCAAGACACTGAGGAAAGAGCGTTATGAAGGCGCAATGCAGAGGAGCTTCTATGTGGGCGATGGCCTTACGGAGGAAGATATTGCCGGCAAGTTTGAGAACGGCGTGCTGCACCTCAATGTGCTGAAGAAATCCAGAAAAATCCCCGAGAAGAAGAACATTATGATCGAGGGATAACAGTCTGAATAGAAAAGATGCCTGCAAGGGGCATCTTTTTTTATACTCCGGGGATTTTTCCGGCGCGCAGACGTCCGGACAGAAGTAAACCGTCTTTAATGAAAAGATAAGGAAACCACTTTATCCGGATTGACAGAGACGGCGTTTTTTTGTATAAAACAGTGGATCCCTATGATTCGCAATGAGATATCCCTGCCGGACCAAAGGCAGTGAGCTGCGCCGGTGGCGCAGGAAGATAGAAGCAAGAGAGGAAAACATTATGCGTAATGCACTGGAGGCAATCCTGCGCAAGGCAGGGGAGGAAATCATCATGCCGGCACACTTTCATGTGGAACAGAAAGGCGGGCATGCAAACTTTGTTACGGATATGGACAAACATCTGCAGGATGAACTGATGGAAGCGCTCTACGGGCTGTGCCCTTCTGCAGAATTTTTCTGCGAGGAAAAGGAAAACCAGCCGCTGACGGACAGGCCGACCTGGGTTATTGATCCCATTGATGGAACAACCAATTTCATCCATGGGTACGGCATGTCTGCGATTTCCTGTGCGCTTCTGGAAAACAGGGAGCCTGTTCTCGGATGTGTCTACCATCCTTATCTGCGGGAAACATACAGTGCAGAAAAGGGAAAAGGGGCATTCCTGAACAACAGACCGATGCGGGTCAGTGAAAATCCGATGGAGCGCGCCCTGGTGGGATTTGGCACTTCACCCTACCAGACGGAACTGGGGGAAGCCAGTCTGAATGCAGCACTTGCTTTCCTGCGCCGCTGTGCGGATATTCGGCGGGGAGGATCTGCAGCACTGGACCTTGCTTACGTGGCCTGCGGAAGGCAGGATATTTTCTTTGAGCTGAATCTTCAGCCGTGGGATGTGGCCGCAGGATCGCTTCTGGTAAGGGAGGCGGGCGGAATTTTTACCATGCCGCTCCAGATGGAGACGGATTACAATATACATACCACTATGTTTGCATCCAATGCGCTTTGTGCGGAGGAAGCACTGGATGTGCTTAAAAAGACCATGGCTGCCTATGGCATTACCCAGCAGCTGCTTGACAGCGTGACCCGATAATCCCCTGCTGCTTCCGTTTCCGGAGGAAAATGGCGGCATGCACCGGGATAATTCATGGTATCTGCAGGACAGAGAGGCCCGTATGAAGGAATGATGGAATGTCGGCGGAAAACTCATGAGATTTCTTTAGGCGGGGGTCTTGCACTAAAGAAGGCATTCGTCATATAATTGACGCCATCAAATTGAAGACAGCGATATACTACGGAAACGAGCTGTTTCAATAGAAACAGGAGGAAAGTAGAAAATGGGAATGACGATGACCCAGAAAATCCTGGCAAGAGCAGCCGGGGTTGAAAGCTGCCAGCCGGGAGAGCTTCTTATGTGTAAGCTCAATATGGTGCTTGGAAATGATATTACAGCACCCGTGGCGATTAATGAGTTCCGAAAAATGGGGGCAACCCGTGTTTTTGACCCTGCAAAGATCGCCCTGATCCCGGATCACTTTGTGCCAAATAAAGACATCAAGGCGGCAACGCTGGCCAAGCAGATGCGTGATTTCGCCTATGAGCAGGAAATTGTTCACTACTATGAAGTGGGACGTGTAGGCATCGAGCATGCACTGCTCCCGGAAAAAGGACTGGTTGCACCGGGTGAGGTGATCATCGGTGCGGACAGCCATACCTGTACCTATGGCGCCGTGGGTGCTTTCTCGACCGGTGTGGGTTCTACGGATATGGCAGTAGGCATGGCAACCGGTGAATGCTGGTTCAAGGTTCCGGAGGCGGTACGCGTGGTATTGACCGGCGAACTCAAGCCTTACGTGACCGGAAAAGACGTTATTCTGCACCTTATCGGCGAGATCGGAGTGGACGGAGCTCTGTACCAGTCCCTCGAATTCGTGGGAGACGGGGTCCGCAACATCAGCATGGACGGACGTCTGACGATTGCCAATATGGCGATCGAAGCAGGTGCAAAGAATGGCATCTTCCCGGTGGACGACATCTGCCGGGCCTATCTGGCAGAGCGGGTCGACCGGGAATGGACCGCCTTTGAAGCAGACGAAGACGCTGTTTATTCCAAAGAAGTGGTTATCGATCTTTCCAAGCTGGATCTTACGGTATCCCTTCCGCACCTGCCGGAAAACACGAAACTGGCCAGAGACTGCAGGGACATGAAGATTGACCAGGTGGTGATTGGCAGCTGCACCAACGGACGCATTGAAGACATGCGTATGGCTGCATCCATTCTGAAGGGAAAGAAAGTGGATCCGCGTATCCGCTGCATTGTGATCCCCGGCACCCAGCAGGTAGTCAAGGACTGCCTGAAGGAAGGCCTTGTGGATATCTTTATTGACAGTGGCGCCATCTTTACCATGCCGACCTGCGGGCCGTGCCTGGGCGGATTCTGCGGCGTGCTGGCAGACGGCGAACGCGCAGTATCGACGACGAACCGGAACTTTGTGGGGCGCATGGGCGCCAAAGGCAGCGAAGTGATTCTGGCAAGCCCTGCCGTAGCAGCAGCATCAGCAATTTGTGGCCGTGTGGCAACACCGGAGGAGGTAATGGCATGAAAGTGGAATCTAAGGTAATCAAGTATGGTGATCATGTGGATACGGACGTGATCATTCCCGCACGCTACCTCAATACAACAGACGGCAGGGAACTGGCTTCCCATTGCATGGAAGATCTGGACTCCTCTTTCCCGGAAAAGGTGGCAGAGAGGAAGATCATTGTAGCCGGCCGCAACTTTGGCTGCGGGTCCTCCCGTGAGCATGCACCGCTGGCTATCCGCGAAAGCGGAGTGCAGCTGGTCATCGCAGACAGCTTTGCAAGAATTTTTTACCGGAATGCCATTGATATCGGTCTGGCAATTGTAGAGTGCCCGGCAGCTGCTGCCGCCATCTCTGACGGCGATCCGGTTTCTGTTGACCTGGATGCGGGCGTTATCTGTGACAAGGCTACCGGCGAGCAGTTTGAAATTGCACCGTTTCCGCCCTTTATCCAGCAGATAATATCCTGCGGCGGCATTGAGTCCTTTGTAAGGGCAAAGATTGCTAAGGAGGAATAACCATGGAAGCAAGGATTGTCACTTTGCCGGGAGATTATATCGGACCGGAAATTGTCAAGGAAGCCGTGAAAGTGCTGGAAGCGGTCGCGGAAAAGTATGATCATTCCTTCCATTTCGATGAGCGCCCCATGGGCGGAGCTTCCATCGATGTGTACGGGGAGCCGCTGGCGGCAGAGACGCTGGATGCCTGCAATACGGCGGATGCGGTACTTATGGGCAGCGTGGGCGGCCCGAAGTGGGACCATGTGGAACCGTCAAAGCGTCCGGAAAAGGGCCTGCTTGCCCTCCGCAAGGGGATGGAAGTCTTTGCCAATCTGCGTCCGTGCACCATTCACCCGCAGCTGGCAGGTGCATGCCCGCTGCGTCCCGATATCATCAGCAAGCCCATTGATATCATGATCCTCCGGGAGCTGACGGGAGATATCTACTTCGGCAAACGCTGGCGCTCCGAAGACCGGACAAAGGCGACGGATGAAATGGCCTATTCCAGGGAAGAGGTGGAACGCCTTGCCCGGATTGGCTTTGAAATGGCCAAAAAGCGCCGCGGCAAACTGTGCTCCGTGGATAAGGCCAATGTACTCGAATGCTCGCGCCTCTGGCGGGAGACGGTCGACCAGCTGAGCCATGAATATCCCGAAGTGGAAGTTTCCTACATGTATGTGGATAACGCGGCAATGCAGCTGATCCTTCGTCCGTCCCAGTTTGACGTGATTATAACGGGCAACCTTTTCGGCGATATTCTTTCGGATGAGAGCGCGGCGATTGCCGGCTCGCTGGGAATGATGCCGTCGGCAAGCCTTGGAAAGGGGACCCGCGGACTGTATGAGCCGATTCACGGCTCCGCCCCGGATATTGCAGGCAAGGACATTGCAAATCCGCTGGGAACCATTCTGTCCGGAGCACTGCTGCTGCGCCATTCCCTGGGGCTGGAGGCAGAGGCTGCAGCCATTGAGGCAGCCGTGGAGAAAGTGCTGAATGAGGGATATCGGACTGCAGATATCATGTCAGAAGGGTGCACCAAGGTCGGCTGTACACAGATGGGCACCCTGGTGGCAGAGAGTATTTAGGAGGATGGAATGGGTAAATCGTATATTCCCAAACGGTATCAGCCGCACCTGTCCCTGTATCAGACGCAGGCCGCCATATCGCTTATTAAGAGAATTTTTCAGGACCAGCTTTCCCGTGAACTCAATTTGAAGCGCGTTTCTGCTCCGCTGTTTGTCCGGCCTGAATCCGGCCTTAATGACAACCTGAACGGCGTGGAGCGCCCGGTTGGCTTTGAAATACCGTCGGCTTCGGCGGAAGCAGAAGTCGTACACTCCCTGGCCAAGTGGAAAAGAATGGCGCTGTATCGCTACGATTTTCATCCGGGCAAGGGGATTTATACGGATATGAATGCTATCCGGCGGGATGAAGAGCTTGACAATCTTCATTCTGCTTATGTGGACCAGTGGGACTGGGAGAAAGTCATCACGGAAGAAACCCGGACGGAAATGACGCTCCACCAGACCGTCCGCAGCATTGTGCAGGCTATCTGCGACACGCAACTGGCAGTGCGCGGCAAGTACCCGGATCTGCTGACCCTGCCTCTGCTGGAGCATGAGGTTGCCTTTGCGACCGCCCAGGAACTGGAAGACCGGTGGCCTGACAAGACCCCCAAGGAACGGGAAAACCTGTTTGCCAAGGAGAACGGCACTGTCTTCATCCAGGGCATCGGAGGAAAGCTGAAGAGCGGGAAACCCCATGACGGACGTGCCCCTGACTATGATGACTGGGAGCTGAATGGAGATATTCTCTTCTGGTATCCGGTGCTGGAATGTGCGATGGAAATATCTTCCATGGGTATCCGTGTCAGCCCGGAATCGCTGGACCGGCAGCTGACCCTGGCGGGATGCGATGACCGCCGTGAACTTCCGTTCCATAAGATGCTGCTCGCGGGCAGGCTGCCCCTGACCATGGGCGGCGGCATCGGTCAGTCAAGACTGTGCATGCTGCTTTTAGGAAAAGCACACATTGGCGAAGTGCAGTCTTCCATCTGGGATGAGGAGACCCAGAGACTGTTCGATCAGGCAGATATTACACTGCTGTAATTTCCAAAGGCATGGCACAGTGCGTGTCATGCCTTATTTTATGAGCGGTCAAGGAGGATCAGATATGCATCGACTTCACATATATACCGGTGACGGGAAAGGAAAGACGACGGCGGCGATGGGACTGGCATTGCGGTGTGCCGGTCATGATAAAAAAGTGCTGGTCACCCAGTTTCTGAAAGACGGAACCTCCGGAGAGCTGAAAGCGCTGGCCGCGGTTCCCAATGTGTTCATTCTTCCTTCGCCGGCGGTCCAGGGATTTATTTTTCAGATGGACGATCGGGAAAAGGCGCAGACGGCAGCCAGACTGAATGCATTTACCGAAGAGATTCTGCGCGTCGTTTCCGAGGAACGGCCTGATATGGTGATTCTGGATGAGCTGAATGTGGCTGTTGCCTGTGGAATGGTTCAGGAAAGCCAGGGAAGGCGGCTGGTGGAAGGGGCGCTTTCTTATGCCGAGGTTGTCTGTACCGGCAGGGAAGCGCCTTCCTGGCTTCGGGACAGAGCGGACTACCTCACCGAGATGAAAGGATTGCGCCACCCCTTTGATACCGAGAATCTGGAAGGCAGAGAAGGAATCGAATGGTAGAAAACGGCGGAAGCGGCCTTCAGGCTGACCGCCAAAAAGCATGAAATCCCGGCACAAAATGATGTGCCGGGATTTATATTATGCATTCAGGGATTCCCTGCTGAAGAGAGTAAGACCACGGAAACTGTGAATCTTAATGGTAAAGCCATCGTTCTGAGGAAGATATTTTTCTCCCGTTTCCGTGAGGAGGTACGCCGTTCCCGGAAGATCGGAAAGGGGCAGATAGCAGGAAACCGAATGGGAGCTGCGGTTGATCAGTGTTACGGCGGTGATGTTCCTGGCAGGTTTGCCGAAGACATCATGGCCGTCCTGAATGGTGCGCACGACGCCCAGAACATCCGAGGACGGGGAAAGGAAAGAAACCTCTCCGGTCTGCAGAACCCGGTGCTCCCTCCGGAGGGCGGTCATGGAACGGTAAAAGGAGAGCATATTCTGGTCTTCATTGTCCCAGGGGTAAGTGCGGCGGCAGTAAGGATCCGCACAGCCTTCCAGGCCGGCTTCGTCGCCGTAATAGATGCAGGGAATGCCGGGCATGCTGAAAATAAAGCGGAGCATGAGATGCTCGCGAAGTGCACCGATCATCTTTTCATCCTGGGAGAGATGAACGTTTGCACGGTCCTGCCGCTCAAGATCCTCTCCGTCATGGCAGGCGAGAATGTTCAGAATGCGGGGACGGTCATGACTTCCCAGAAGGTTCATCAGGGAATAGAGGAAGGGCTTGGGATAGTTGGAGCAGAGACAGCGCAGGATATGTGCGCTTTCGGAAGCAGTTTTACGGTTGAGCAGGAAATTGATCAGCACTTCCCGCAGCGGGTAGTTCATGACAGAGTCAAGGGTATCACCGGTTACGTAGGAACGCAGTTCACCGTACGTGATTTTGTGGCTGGCATCTTCCCAGACTTCTCCCAGGATGACCGCATCGGGGTTGGTTCCCTTGACCTGCTGACGGAGATCCCGCAGGAACGCCATGGGCAGTTCGTCTGCAACATCCAGGCGCCAGCCGCTGCTGCCGCAACGGACCCAGTGCTTGACCACGGCGTCATCGCCGTCCAGAATGAAGTTGCGGTAGCTTTCATTCATTTCCTGGGTGTTGGGCAACGTTTTAAAGCCCCACCAGCTTTCATAGTCGTCAGGCCAATGGTGAAAGGTAAACCAGGGAGCGTAGGGGGACTGGGGATTCTGGTACGCGCCCACGCCTTCCCCGTAGGTGCCCCGGCGGTTGAAGTACAGGGAATCATCGCCTACATGGGAGAAAACACCGTCCAGGATGATGTGGATGCCCCGTTTGCGCGCATCCCGGCACAGCTTCTCAAAGGTGCTTTCCGAGCCGAACATGGGGTCGATGCGTGTGTAATCGGCAGTGTCGTATTTGTGGTTGCTGTGAGCGTCAAAGATAGGGTTCAGGTAGATAACGGTAACTCCAAGACCTGCCAGGTAAGGCAGTTTCTGGCGGATTCCTTCGAGGTTGCCGCCAAAAAAGTCCGTTGCCGCCTCAATATCCTTCTCGCCCGGCCGGAAAATGGGCATCTCGCACCAGTCTTTGTGAATGGTGACCCCAAGATGGTCCTTGGTATGAAGCAGCTGGTCCGTGCCCCTGCCGTGATAGAAGCGGTCCGGCATGATCTGGTACATGATTCCCGTATGCATCCAGTCCGGAGTATTGTAGGCGGGATCATAGACGGTGATCTGGAAACCTTCCTCGCTGCCCATAATGCCCTCTCCGCAGCCGGTGCTGTCCGACGGTGCGCCGAGAGTATACGTGGTACCGTTTTCCCTGGCTTCAAACCGGTACCAGACCAGGGCAGGAGTATCGTGGGCGATCAGCATGACTTCATATAGGCGCATATCATTGCGCATGCCCATGAAACGCATGGCAAAACGGCGTTCATCGCCATCCCAGACACGGACTTCCACGGAATCCGGATTGCTGTTGCCGGCAATGCTGACCCTTAAGAGGACATTTTCACCTGCTGCAACGGATCCGAAGGGGGAACGATAGAAACTGTCAAACGTGTTGTGCTTTATGATCATGGAGACGCTCCTGATATACACAAAAATAAAAAGCAAGCCATTATAACTTGCGCGGTGAGAAAGTGTCAATTGTAATAATAGTAAGAAAAAACAATGCTAAAAAGAAGGAAAATGCGTAAATAACGGGCCTTTTGCACAGAAATGGCAAAAAGCCCGGCGGATGTGAAAAGGAAATGAAATAAAAAGTTAATGAAAGTTTAACAATCGGAAGGGAAGACATTGGGAAGCGCCGTCTGCCCGCATGGAAGACGGACGAGAATCCCCGCACGGGCCAGGGACAGCAGGGTCTGTTCCGGCAATTCGCAGGGAAAGGATACGCAGGAGATTCCCAGGGGAGAAAGCAGGGCAAGGAGTTCCGGGACGGAAAGACCGGCTTCTTCCCGGGAAAGGGGAAAGAATTCACCTGGATCCTCCGCATGCATGCCGAAGGGAACCGCCAGACGGTCGATGAGTGAGTGGGGAATTCCGGCAGAAAAGCGATCCGCCATTTCCAGCAGCAGGACGGGAAGAACCGAAGTCTGTCCTGCTTTAAGCGGAGTCAGCGGCGGAAAGCCGAGGATAATGGAAACTTCCTTTTCTTCGCCGGCAGAGAAGGAAAGCGGCATCAGACTGGCAGAGATCAGTGTGCCTTCATGAAAAGCGCGTGCCCGAAGCTGAACGTTCCCTTCTCTTCGGGCAGAAATGCCGATCTGGCAGGTAAGCGTGCTGCCCTCCCCGTTGAGGGTCAGCCGGGGGACCTGAAGGGAAAAATCAGGAATTACGTCAAGAAATGCTCCGGACAGAGAACCCTGCCGGAAGGAAAGCGTGAGCCATTCCGGGATACGGTCCAGTTCGACGGAGAGATGATCCTCTGTCCGGTGGATTGCATTTTGCGGAACGCCGTCTGCCAGAACCTGCACGTCTCCGGAGAGCCCGGAAAGGTACAGGATGCCCGGACAGTTTGAGGAAAAGTCGGGGAAAAGGTGCCGTGACAGATAGCAGGGACCTTCAGGTGCCCGGAAGGGAAGGGCGGCAGGCTTTGCCTCGGAACTGTCCGATGTTTCTCCCAGCAGGGCCGCCAGTTCTTCCGCATGGGGAAGGGAAAAGGCAGAGGTTTCCGAAGGAGGAGTCGGAGTGGAGTGCAAAAGCCAGTGTGTCGTCAGGGGGATGCGGATCATACGGCCCCCGACTGGCGCTGTGCCATATGGGATTCCGCCAGCAGCAGTGCGCAGATGGTCTTGCTGTCCTGAATCTGTCCGGAGCGGACCATGGCAACGGCTTCCGACAAAGGCAGGCGGACCAGATTGAGGAATTCATCGGCATCCAGGTGCATCTGTCCTTCGGTGAGACCGGTGGCAAGATACAGGGCAATTTTTTCCGTGCAGAAACCCGGTGTGGTTACAATGGTGGTCATGTGGGTCATGGTATCTGCAGTCAGGCCGGTTTCCTCCCGGAGCTCACGGTAGGCACAGTCCAGCGGATCTTCATCGGCGGAATCCAGCTTGCCGGCAGGTACTTCCAGCGTTATCTTGTCAATGGCGACCCGGTGCTGCCGGACCAGAATGGTAGTGCCGTCCGGAAATACCGGGACAACCGCGGCAGCACCATTATGGAGCACAATCTCCCTAGGAGCAGTCTGTCCGTTGGGGCAGCGGACCTGCCATTGTTCCACATGCAGAATTTTACCGTCAAAAATACGTTCCCTGGAGAAAGGAACTTCACGTAGTTCGGAATCCTTCATTTCTGTATCCTCCTGTATATCGCAAAATGAAAAGCAAGCTGTGCTTGTCTGTGTATCATACCATTCCCTTTCGAAGCTGTCCAATGGGGCCGGAATCAGGAAATGCAAGAAATTAATAATTCATTCACAAAGAATCGGAATGCAGGGAAAAATCCCCGTATTTGATTCGTTTTTTGTTTAGCAAATGTTTACAACAATTGTGACATCCGGTGCAGGAGATCGGATGGGTTGTTGACATCGCTTTTTTTCGTGGATAAAATGAGCAATGCTTTGAAAAATGAAACAGTTATGCCTTCCGGAATGCGGAAGAAGCGACGGAAATCGGAAAGAAAAGCATGAAATCCTTGATGAACGAGGAGGAACATAGAATGAAGAAAAAAATCGTAGCGGTTTTTGCAATGCTGCTTTGCCTGGCAGCGTCTGCCATGGCCAATACGGCGGTGCTTTCGGTAATGATGCCGGACCAAACCGTGGAAAATGTCCCGCTGGTTACGGTGACCACAACCCAGGGGGATGTGGTCTACTGGGCCAACCTTGATGAGATTGCCCTGCAGAACCCTGCGATCCAGGAAATGCTGGGCAATGGCATCCTGAGCATTTATGATGATGACAACAATCTTCTGACAGAGATAACACTGTCTGAAGACGGATTTGAGCTGAAGCCGAATGAACTGATGGCGGTTTCCGATCTCTATGGAACCACTGCCAATCTGATGTTCGCCAATCTGCAGGCTCCGGAGAGCGGCGCCGCAGCAGATGCGGTCCTTCAGCAGTGGCTGGCCACGTCCGCACCGGCAGAAGTGACTCCGGAACCCACCGATACTCCGGAACCTGCAACGCCGGAACCCACGGATACGCCTGTGCCCACGGATACGCCGGTTCCTGCAACGCCGGAACCCACCAGCACGCCCGTGCCTACGGATACACCGGTTCCTGCAACCCCGGAACCCACGGATACGCCCGTGCCCACGGATACACCGGTCCCCGCAACGCCGGAACCCACCAGTACGCCCGTGCCCACGGATACGCCGGTTCCCGCAACGCCGGAGTCCACCAGCACGCCCGTGCCCACGGATACGCCGGTTCCTGCAACCCCGGAACCTGTTGTGGAGGTTGTCATAACCCCGGCACCTGCGGAATCGGAGAATCCGGAGGTTGCCGGAAACACCCCGGCAGTGGAAGAACAGGAGCCCACGGTTGTGGAGATGCCGCAATATGCAGTGGCCGCCACAACGGAAACCGGTCTGTATGACGGAATTCTGGGCAACAGGAATTCCATTATTTCCTCGGATGATGTCCTGGTGATTACCGGATATGCAGTGGACGAACTGGGACAGGTATGGTATGAGGCAGGTTCCTGCATGACCGCGGAAAGCGGCTATGTCCGCGCGGATGAGGTGACAGCAGTTCCTGCAGACGCTGCGGCCCTGATTATGGAGCAGCTGGTGAAGGCCCCCACGCAGACAGAGGAACCGGATGGATTTGCCTATGCGCTGACCCTGAAGGACACCAACAATATCCGCGATGCCATTAACAACGGCAAAGTGACTGGAAAAGTCGGAAAGGAACACTGGTCCTGGTGGGCGAGGGAATGTCCAACGACAAGGGAGAAGTCTGGTACGCCATAGATATCCCGTCTACCCAGGAAACCGGCTATATGAGGGATTATCTCCTTTCCTTCATTTCCGAAGAGGATGCGCAGCCTTATCTGGATGCACTGCTGAATACGGAGACCCCGGAAGAACCGGCGGAAACGGAAGAACCGACGGAGCCGGCAGAACCGGAAAACAGTGCGGTACCGGAAGAGACGCCTTCCGGAGCAGGAGAAAACATTGTTCCTGAACAGATCCCGGAGAATACGCCGGTGGTGACTGAAACCGCTGTACCGGTGGTAAGTGCGCAGCAGTCTGTTGATACGACGCCGACGGAGCTGCCGGTGCAGGCAGAAACGGTAATTCCGGAAGCATCTCCTTCTGCGGAGACGAGCGCAGAGGAAACTCCCGTTTCCCCCTATGTGACCCAGTGGGCAATTACCAGGGCGCAGGAAAACGGCGCAGTTATTGTATTGCGCACGGAGCCGGGTGCCGATATGCCCAGCAGCGGCGCAATTCCCTATATCAGCAGACCGACGCCGCTGGTGCTGATTGATGAAGAGACGGATGAAAACGGCAATCTGTGGTATCAGGCATATAACCTGATTACCGGCGAGCACGGATTCATTGAAGCGGCAAAAGTGGATATCGTCACCCAGGAAGAGGCGGAAGCGGCAACCGTACAGACGGAACCCACCGTCATCCCCCCTGTGACGACCGAGACCCCGGTGCCCACGGATACACCGGTACCCACTCCGACGCCGACTGCAGAACCGACTCCCACGCCGACACCGGAAATTCCGCAGGAACTGACGGAAGGCAATGTATATCATTACGGATATATCACGGATAGCCAGGTGAACCTGCGCAAGGCTGCCAACCGCAATGCCGGAAGCCTGCGCAAGCTGAACAAGGATACGATTATCTGGGTCATGGAACGCACCGAGGGTGCTGTGGACAGTGCCTGGTGCTACGTACGCACGGATTACGGCGACGGTTATGTCATGGCTAAATTCGTCGAACTCATGGGTGCGGACGAGGAGCGCGCATATGTAGCCACCCTGGCAGACCCGGAAGTGGCTCCGGATGCAACGCCTACCCCGGAAATTACGGCAACCCCTGAAGTAACGGCAACCCCCGAGGTAACGATTACTCCGGAAATCACGGCAACGCCGGAAGTAACGGCGACACCGGAAGCGACGCCTACGCCGACGGCAACCCCGACGCCCACACCGACCCCCGAGGTAACTGCCACGCCCAGCCCGACGCCTACGGCGGCGCCGATGGACATGAATGCCTATGCAAGGGTGAGGAATAACGGGACTCCGCTGCGCGGCAACCCGGATCCCAATGCCTATCTGCAGAATATTCTCGCCTCGGAAGCAGTAGTGAAGCTTTACCGCAGTGAGACGGCTGCGGACGGAATGACATGGTATCTTGCCCAGTATTCCGGACAGTGGGGATACATCCGCGCTGACCTGGTCCGCATTATGGGAGAGCAGGAGAGCAAGGATTATCTGGCTGCGCTTGCGGAAGCCCAGGCAACGCCCACTCCGCTGCCGGTTACTACGCCGGAACCTCTGTCTACGGAAGCAACCAGTGCGTATGCCAAGCTTATCAAGGATTCCGTCAATCTGCGGCTGACGCCCAGTACCAACGGCACATCCCTCGGACATATTCCGATCAATACGCTGCTTCTGGTGACCGGCACGGAAAATGATGGCATGTACACCTGGTACAAGGTGAACTATAACGGCAGGGACGGCTATGTGCGCAGTGATACGACGCAGATGCTGACCATTGCACAGCTGCAGGATTATCTTGCAGAGAGAGCTGCACAGCAGGCAGCAACGAGAGCGACTGCGGTTCCGATCAGCTCCGTCAATACCGTCAATGGATCGCAATTGCAGGACCTGCTGCCGGTAAACGGAAGCTGGAACAGCAATACCAGTACCCAGAGCAGTGCCGGCGTGCGGGTTACGGCGGCGCCTACGGTAACGCTTGCCACCATTGCCCCGCTGGCGACGGCAACTCCTCTGCCTGATGTGGCAAACCCGGCAAGGCTGCTGGACAGCACCGGAAACATTCAGGTGAGCAACGTGCCGGCGACCACCACGACCGGTGTCTTCACGATCTACGGCAGAACTACGGCATATACGGCAGTCAATGCCACGGCGATTTACGTGACGGCTGCGACGGCTACCGGAAAGACGGTAACCCTGATGATTCCGGTCGCCCTTGCGGAGAGCACGACCCGGAAGACCGTGGGACATACGGTTTCGGATGCCAGCGGATCCTTCACCATGGAAGTCCGCCTGCCGCAGCTGGGCGAAAGCACGCTGGAAATAACGGCTGGCGACGCAGTGGCACGCTACAGCGTTAATTATGATGACGGGACTGTGACCCCGGTGCCTACCGCGGCGGTACTGCCGACGCCGGAACCGGTGCCCGCCAGCAACAGCATCAATGTTGTACCCTTTGTGATTGGCGGTATTGTAGTGGCCGCCGCCGCCGCGGGATATGGTGCATTTGTGTACCGGAAGCGGAAAGAGGAAGAAGAGGCGGAAGAGGATGACGACGAGGAAGAAGTCACCAATCTCCGGGAAAAACAGCTCCGGGAGCAGCGCCTCAAGAATGCCCAGGCCGCCGGTACGGTAAGAAGCACCTACCAGCCAAAGGCGCAGCCGGTACAGAAAGAGACCTTCCAGAAAAAGCAGGAAGATACAGCCGGCGGAACGGCACAGCATACGGAAGAAAAGAGTCCGTTTGCACCGGACAGGAAGCAGGAGGAACCGTTCAGTTCCTTCACACGGACACCGGAAACCGAAGAGCCCAAGGCTCCGGAAATGCCGGTCCCGCCAGTACCTCCGACGCCTCCGACTCCTCCGGTCCGGCCTGAAGCGGCTGCACCTGCAGGAACAGAGGAAAAAGAGGAAACCACCAATGAGGAAACCGCTGCCGGCGCACCGCGCCGACGCAGACGGCAGCAAAATGACAACTGATTCATTTTTTGAGGGAGTCGCATCATGCGGCTCCTTTTTTTCATATATGCCGGTTTACGGAAGGGAAGCGAAAAATGTCAGAATAATCATCAAAAAATTGAACTATTGGGTCAAAATTGTCCGTTTGCAGGCATCATAAAAGAGGGTATGATCAATAGTACAAAATGCTGAGTGGAGGAGAAAAACTATGCTGTTGTGTGCGACAGGAAAAGTCGGCGAACGGCCTAATGATTTCCTGCTATATTCCGGCAAAGACTATGAAACGATCTGTGAAAAAGCCCGCAGAGACGGGTTTTCCGGCATTGAGATGCATATTCTCGATTCCGGCAGAACCGACAGAAAGGCATTGCATGCAGCCCTCGATGCTAATGGACTGCAGCTGGTTTCCATCGGGACAGGATCCATTTATGCAGAACGCAGGTGGAGCCTGTCTGACCCCGACACCGGGGTACGGCAGGCCTGTATCCGGCATCTTGAAAAGCATATGGAAACTGCGGCAGCATACGGCGCGCTGGTGATACTCGGCTGCGTGCAGGGCAGAAAAAAGCCTGAAGATGATCTGCACGACCACTGTGCAAGGATGATGGAAAGCCTTCATATCCTGGATGAGATGGCGGAAAAATACGGTATTCTGCTGGGCTTTGAAATCATGAACATCTTTGAAAGCGATGCTTTCCGGACCATAGCGGACGGGGTTGTCATGATGCGGCGGGAGCAGTTCCGGGCGGTTCGCCTTCATCTGGATACCGTTCATATGAATATTGAGGAGAGGAACATCGGGGAGGCCATCTGCAGTGCGGCGGGCCTGATCGGCCATATCCATCTGTCTGACAACAACCGGGAATATCCGGGAAGCGCCCATTATGATTTTGATGAAACCATGCAGGCATTGAGAAAAACGGGATATCATGGGGCTCTGGCACTGGAAATCTCTCCATACCCGGACGAGGAAACTGCGGCAAAGCGCAGTATTGCATATATGAAGCGATGGCTGTAGGAAAAAGCCGTGAAGGAGAATGTCATGAGAAAACGGAAAAACGAGCTGATGATGAGGATTCTTGTGGCGCTGTGTGTCTCCTTCCTGGTGGCAGCGGTTGTTCTCATTGTCAGCATCATCCATGTGGCACAGAAAAATGCAGAGGAGCGATATGAACGGGATACGCAGACCACGGTCAATGTTTTTTCACAGAACATTAATTACTATATCATTTCCAGCGTGAATGCAGTGAAAGCGGTTTACGGGAATAACCAGCTTCTGTCCCTGCTTGAAAAAAGGATGGACCGTTTTCCAAACCAGAGTGAGAGGGACAGTATCCTCAACTATATGAAGACGGTTCACTACGCCTGTTCTTCCGCCGAGCAGATCTATGTGTCATGCCCGAACCTGCATCAGTCCTATGTATATAACCCGTCCATCATGAATATGACCTATGAGAATGTGCAGCTGGCAGAGGAGACGGTCCCACAGTTCAATTCGTTCATGGATGTGGTCATTGAGCCCACGCATCTGCGATCCTCCTACGGGCATCAGAATACATACAGCAGGCAGAGGCAGAATGATTATGTCATCACGATCTGGGTGCCGATTTACAACCTTCCGGAGAATACGGAGATTATTGCGTGCGTTGCCATCGATATGCCGGTGGATTTTCTCATGAACAACACGCAGATTGTCAGCCGTGAAGGGGAAGTGGTCATGCTCATCTCCAAAGAAGGCAAAGTTATCGCTTCCAATGATCTGTCTTTGCTGGACCGGTCGGTTTCCGACATTCCCAAAGCGGGAAAAATGATGGAACTACCCGGCCGGAAAGGAATGATTATCGAAAATACCATGTGTCTGGCATACGATGTGACGCTGCAGTATGACACCTGGCGTCTGCTGAAACTGGTACCGATGGTGCACATCCATGACAGCACCTGGAAAATGATGCTTTTCCTGCTGCTGCTCTTCTTTGCTCTTCTGGGTCTGATTCTTCTTTTTAATACCAGCAATATTGCGGCGCATCTTTCGCCGCTGCGGACGGTAACCGAGTATATGGATAAACTGACGAGGGAGCAGTCCTGGGACAGGGCGGTGCCCATGACGGAGACGATAGGGTACTCCAAAAAAGACGAAATCGCCGACCTCATTGCCAGCTTTGACCGCATGATGGCGGAAATTGAATCGTATCGCATCAGGCAGTATGAACTGCGCCTGGCAAATGACCGGGCAACCTATCGGATGCTTCAGGCACAGATCAATCCGCATTTCATCTATAATGCGATTCAGTGCTTTGCGACCCATGCCCTTAAGCAGAAGGATATGGAACAGTACCGGATGCTCAGCGACTTCGGCCAGATGATGCATTATGCCATGGTGCTGAATCCGTCCATGGTTTCGCTCAAGCAGGAACTGGAATATGTGGAACGCTATGTAAACATCCAGAAAATGCGGTTCCGTTCCAGTGAACCCGTTGAGTATGATGTGGCTCCGGACACGCTGAAGCTTCCGGTTCCCAAGATGTGCATCCAGCCGCTGGTGGAAAACTCGATCCATCACGGGGGGCTCTTCCGGGAAAGCGGGAGCAGGCTCCGGATTTCCGCCTGCAGCAGGGACGGCTATCTCTGGATTACGGTGAAGGACAACGGACAGGCCGTATCACAGGAAAAGAAAAAGGAAATCCAGGAAGACCTTGACAGGCTGAAGCAGTATGTAAAAGAGAGGACAAGACAGGAGACAATCCGGGAAGTGGAAGAAGAGCAGGGGCATGCGACGATTGGACTTGCCAATGTGTATTACCGGATGCTGCTCAGTTTCACGGATGCAAGAATGGAAGTGAATGCGAACGACTGGGGAGGGACAACCGTAGGTCTGTACGTTTCTCTGAGCAGACAGGGTGGAATGGAGGGAATGCGGAGTTATGAAAGCGCTGATCGTGGATGATGAGAGCCATGTGGTGGAGGCGGTTCAGCTGCTGGTACCCTGGGAAAAATATGGAATCACACAGACTTTTGTAGCCTATTCCGTGCCGGAGGCATGCGATGTACTGGACACGGAACAGCCGGAAATTGCCATTGTGGACGTGGTTATCAGCGATATGCTGGGCATTGAGATACTGAAGTACATCAAGACAGAGAACCTGAGGACGCAGACAATCGTCCTCTCCGGTCATGATGACTACCGGTACACCAGGGCAATGTTTGTGCTGGGAGCGGTGGATTACCTTCTGAAGCCCATTGTGCCGGAGGAGATTGAAGGTGCGGTCCGGAAGGCAGTAGACCTGGTACAGCCGGATACAACAGCGACAGACCCGTCCTTCGGCGTGGACAGGCAGCTTAAGCACATCTTTCCGGACCACCAGCATTCGCTTTTCCGGAAACTCTTCCGCAGCGAACTGCGGGAGGTGGCATATCGCGAGCTCTGCATGGTTAACGCCCATGTGGGGGAAAGCCGACGGTGCTGTGTGCTGTTCTGCTCCGGCCAGTTTCTGCCGATCTATTCCCAGGACTACGTGATTGCCCTCAGCGGTTTCCTGGATATGCTCCAGAATACGCTGGAGACGAATCAGGTCGGCACCCTTTTTCAGAGGAATGAGCCGACTCCCGACGTGGTGATCTTCCTGTATGACGGAATTGAAAAGACACTTCAGATGATCGAAAAAAGCTGCAGGACCTTTTCAAGGGAAACCGGCAGACAGATGGCCATGGGCTCTTCCGGCATCTGTGCTTTTCCGGAAGAGATTGACGATGCACGGAAGAAGGCCATTCAGGCGTACGGACAGCTTCCGTGTTCGGAAGAGATAGTCATCCGTACGTATGAACCGAATATGCCGAATCCTTCCGGAAATGAATACCACAAGAAAGAAGAGGATGTTCTCTCTGCACTGCTTATCAATGACCAGACACGCTATGACCGGGCGTTTGCACTCTGGTGGAAAGCGATAAACAGTGATATCCAGCAGAACAGGGGCGGGCTTTCCGCTTTGTATGAGCATTTCCTGTCTCTCTACCGCCGGGCATGTGAATCCATGAACTGCAGTACGGGAGGAGATGAACACACGGCGTTTGCCAGCTTCTACACGGGTCTGTTTGCCAGCACGGTAACCCGGATGATGAACTATGCAAAGGACCGCCTGTGGGACCTCTGCCTCATGCAGAACCGGCAGAAGAATGACAGCTGGGTGGAGAAAGTGGCAAATTACCTGACCATGAATTACGGGAAGAAATTCTCGCAGCAGGAATGCGCGGATCTGTTCCATCTCAATAAGGATTATATGTGCCGTCATTTCCGGGAGTATTACGGAGTGAACATGGTGGCTTTTCTGAACGATGTCCGGATTCGCAAAGCGCAGGAGCTTCTGCGCAACTCGGATATGCAGATTCAGGAAATTGCAGAGAAAACCGGATTTTTTGATGTGAAATATTTTTCCTCACAGTTTAAGAAGGCTACAGGGCAGACACCCCGGGGATACCGTTCGAACGGATGATTCCCGAAAGGACATGAAGGACAGGAATGCCTTTGTGTCCTTTTCCTTTCGGGAGAGGAATCCGCAGAAACCGGCAGCATGGCAGGTGCTTTTTCCCTGTTGTCAAATTCCTCAAAATATTCAACTTTTAAGTCAATTTTACATGTTCTTTTTGAAATGGGAGGTCGGTACAATTAGCTCAGAAAAAGAGATTGGATTGAAGGGAGGACTGGTCGTGGAAAGACACAAACCAAGGAGACTGAATGCTAGAAGGGGACGTGTGGTTGACTATGCGATCTTCATGGGACCGGCAATTGTGCTGTTTACGACGCTGTTCCTGATTCCGCTGGTCAGCGAATGCCTTTATTCCTTTACGAACTGGAACGGCATCGACCCGACTTTTAAGTTTGTCGGCATGAAAAACTACATAAAGACCTGGCGGGACAGCCGTTACTGGACTTCTCTTATCTTTACCATCCGTTTCTCGATATGCGTTGTCTTTTTCTCCAATTTCATTGCTTTTGTATGGGCCTACATCCTATCCAAGGACATACCTTTCCGGAATTTCTGGCGTGCGCTGATCTATGTACCAAGGATTATCGGCGGCGTCATTCTGGGTTATCTCTGGAGGTTTATTTTCCAGAATGTTTTTGTACAGTTTGGTCAGTGGAGCGGCCTGACATGGTTTTCACAGGCATGGTTCACCACGCAGGAATCCTCTTTCTGGGCGCTGGTAATCGTGATGACCTGGACGCTCTCCGGCTACCTGATGCTGATCTATGCAGCAGGCTTTTCGGCGATTGATTCCACCTATTATGAAGCAGCGGTCATTGACGGTGCCTCCAAGTGGCAGCAGCTGCTTCGCATTACGCTTCCCCTGCTTCGCTCCACCTTCACCAGGTGTCTGTTTATTGCCATTAACTGGGCAATGCTCCTCTATGATACGAACATCTCCCTGACGAGCGGCAATCCTTTCAGAACCTCTGAAGGTGTCACCATGAACATTTATGAGAGTGCCTTCCGGAGCAATCAGATGTCCTTCGGTGCCGCGAAGTCCATGATTTTCGTTATCATTCTGGTGGCCATCTCCTTCGCCCAGATCAAGCTGACCTCGAGAAAAGAGGTGGAACTGTAAATGAAACGGCGTGAGAGGGTAGACGTCGCAATCCGCGAAATTCTCATTTTCATCTCTGCGATGATTGTGATGATCCCGCTGTACTTTACGGTTCTCAATGCCTTTAAGCCCTATGCAGAAATTGCAGCCAATATTGCCGCATGGCCAAAGGAACCGACACTGCACAACTTTGTGGAAGCCTTTCAGCGTCTGAACTTTCTGACAGTGCTGAAGAACACGGCGATCATTACCATTTTTTCGGCGCTTGGGTGCGTAGTAATCTCCGGTATGACAGGCTACTGGATTGCCAGACACAAAAATCCCTTCACCACTATCTGGAATCTGCTGTTCCTGAGCGGAATGTGCGTGCCTTTCCAGTGCATTATGATCACGTTTGCCAAGATGATCGGTATTTTAAAACTTGGCAATCATCTTTCCGGCGTCGTCATCAGCTTCTGGGTCTTCTCACTGCCCATGAGCCTTTTCCTGGTAACCGGCGCTGTGAAGAATATCCCGCTGGATATTGAAGAAGCGGCGATCATTGACGGATGCGGAACCCTGTCCCTGTTCTGGCGGGTGGTTTTTCCGCTGATCCGCGGCACGATGTTTACCATTGTAACCCTGAACGTACTGACTTACTGGAATGATTACCTCATGACGCAGTTTATCCTTACGAAGACGGCTTACAGGACGATACAGATCGCCATGCAGTCGCTGTTTAACGAAGCATTCTTTTCCTGGGATACTGCTGTGGCAGCTGTAACGCTGTCGATTACTCCGTTGTTTATTTTCTTTGTGATTGCCCAACGCCAGGTGCTGGAAGGCGTTGTGGCAGGATCTGTGAAAGGATAAGGTTATAACAATTCAGGAGAATTGTTTATAAATAAAACACAAAAGGAGACAGGAAAAATGAAAAAGACGCTCGCAATCGTACTTATGCTGGCTTGCCTCATGATGATGGGCACGGCTATGGCAGACGGCATCAAACTGACTGTCTGCATGCCTCTTGGACAGTGGACCGATAACTTCAATGTGCTTATCGACGCCTACATGGCACAGCACCCTGAAATCGAGTCCATCGACGCAACTTTCCCCAGCTCCGACGTTTACAATGACCTGCTGAAGGCTGACCTGGCAGCCGGAGAACTGCCGGATATCATCAGCATTGCCTATGGCCGCCTGAACTCGGAATGGTTCCAGTATTGTGCGGACCTGAGCACCGACTTCCCCGCATATGCTGACCTGACGGAAAACCAGATCCAGATCGGATCGGATGAAAACTACGGCTTCATTATCGCACCGGTCTATGAAGAAGGCACAGGCATTCTCTATAACACCGGCATTCTGGAAAAGGTAGGCTGGGACCATACTCCCCAGACCAGAGATGAACTGGCCAAGCTGGCTGCAGACCTCAAGGCTGCCGGAATCACGCCGTTCATGCATCAGTGGGCAGAAACCTATCTGAACCTCTTCAACTGGGTTGGACCGACCTGGCTTGGCAACAAGGAAGGACAGGGCCGTGAGTTCCTCGAGCGTATGCTTGCCGGTGAGGATGTGGACCTGGCAAATGACAAGGAATGGAACGACTTCATGGATACCTATGAGATCCTGATCGAGTATGCTCAGGAAGGTGCCATTGCAACGAACAAGTGGACCTGCCGCAATGCCTTCTTCCTCGAAGAATGCGCAATGCTGGTCGGCGAGGGTTCCTGGGAAACTCCGAACATCGCCAATACCAACCCCGAACTGCTGAACCATGTGAAGCAGGACGTGCTGCCGGTTTCCAATGATCCTGCAGCCAACAACCTGCAGCTCCAGACCATCGGCATCTCCGTTACCAAGAATGCTGATCCTGCAAAGGAAAAGGCAGCAAAGGAATTTGCAAGCTTTATCATTGACTCTCCCGAAGCCGCCAAATGGCATCAGGAAACCATGGGCAGCCCGACTTCCGTGATTACCCTGGAAGTATCCGAGAATCTGCCGGCTCTTGGCAAGGACGTTATCGCTCTGATGCAGGAAGGCCGTGCCTCCGAGTCCATGTACCAGTTCATGCCTGCAGTGATCATGACCGATCTTGAAGAGGCCTGGGCACGTTTTGTGGCGAAGGACTTCACACGTGAAGCCTTTACAGAGCGCTATGAGCAGATCTTCAAGGATTATGCAGACGGCTTCTACGAGTAAACCGCTAACTTTTCCCACAGTCCTTCGGGACTGTGGGATTTATCAGAAAGGATGATAGAACATGAATGCCTATGCTTTTTATGAGGCCAGCCACGTCAAAAACTACAACGCGGACGGCGTTGAGGTGCTGGAACTCCTCCCGGGTACCCATGATGAGGTACGTGCATTCAAGGTGTATATGAAGGCCGGCAGCACCTATACTCCGGCATTGTATGCAGACAGCAGTGTATTGTATTTGTTCGGACACGTTCATGGCGGAGAAGGCATCCTGAAGGATGAACATCGTACCTATAATCTCGATACGGTTTGCTTCTATGCTCCCAATTATGATAAGGAAGCATACTGCATCACCGCCGTGACCGATTTTGAATTTATTCAGGTGGTTGCCCACATGGATTCTCATGACTGGCAGTGTGCAAAGGATACGCAGCTGGCGCTTCCGTTCTTCCGCACGGAAGAACAGTGTGACCGGTACGATCAGGACTGCAAGACCCCTGGAACCATCTCGAGAACCGTTCTTTATGGGGAATTTGACCGTCTTGGCCGCCTGACCTGCGGCATCTGTGAATCCAGTGACTGCGGCGGCACCGTGGAAAAGGGACATCCTGAGGTCCATCAGTGGAATTATGCGCTGGAAGGTGCAGACTACTGGATGAATGTGGGCAGCGGCGATGTGGAGAACATTGATCATTTTGATCGCGTGGAAGGTGACTGGGACTTCATCCCGGCTGGCCCCGACCATACCCTGTATGCCGAAGTGGGACAGTACGTCCATTACACTTGGGTTGAGTTCAATACCCATAAGCGCGGACAATAAGGAGGATGGAGATCATGGATTATCAGTATGTCTGCAGAGCAGATGAGGTAAAGGGCTTTGAAAACGGGTATGCCCAGACAGAAATGCCGCTGGATCGCGATTTTGCGGAAATACAGCATTACGGCATCAAATTCTATCGCTGCAATCTGAAAGCCGGCGCAAAGGTCATGCCGAAGCTTTATCCGGATTCCATCGTCATGCTTGTCTTTAACGGCAGGCGCGGATATATCCGCTGCGGTGAAGAAACTTTTCATGTGGAAGAACTTTCTTTCTTTGTTCCCGAATTTGACCATATAGCGTATACTATAGGGGCGATTGAGGATCTTGAGTACGTGATGGGTGTTTTCCCCATGAACGAATGGGACCGTAATCAGTTTAAACACTGGCATAAGCACCTGCCTTTCTTCAAGCCCTATACGCAGGCTGTGGAGTATGGACAGGAATGCAAGCTGCCGGGAACCCACTCCTGGACGATCCTCCAGGGCATGATGCTGGGCCATGTGACGGCTGGTGTTGTACGGGCGGTTGGAGCCGGTACGGACGAGAAAGGCCATCCGGAGGTCCACCAGTGGAACTATTGCCTTCCCGGATCAGACTTTACGCTGGACGTGGAAGGAGATACGGCGGAGCAGAAGGAAGGCGACTTCTCCTTCATCTTTGCCGGCAAGGATCACAAGCTGCTGGCCAAACCCGGAAAAGAGGTCTTCTATGTCTGGATTGAGTATTACAGCGAAGATGACCTGACCATCTATAATAAAGCCAGCGTGACAAACCGCTCGCCCAAGGAAGCCTATGCAGAGTATCAGGCAGCCAAGGCAAAAGCGTAAACACACAAAAATGAGAAGAAAGGGCCGCAGCATTTTTGCTGCGGCTTTTTAGGGGTATGAACGGGTATTTAATGGTTTTGCTGTCCGCAGTACTTTACGGTATTGAACCGTCCGTACTGGAATATGCACTGGCAAGAGGCATTGGAGAGACGCAGGCGATGATCGTCATCGCAGGCTTTACCATTCTGCTGTACGGAGGGCTTGCCGTTCTTCGGCATGAGCGGCTTCGTATCACCGGCACGGAAATGCGGAACCTGTGGACGCTGGGGCTTTTTATGGGGGGCACCAATCTGCTGCTTGCACTGTCCTATGAAAGAATACCGGTGGGGTGCTCGACGGTCATCCACTTCATGTATCCCTCCCTGGTCTGTCTGGCAATGGCGGTTTTTTTCAGGGTACGGATGACCCTGGTGCACGGTGCGGCCATTGTGCTGTCGGTTACGGGTCTTGTGTTCATTACGGGGGGCATGGAAGGTCTGGCCATTTCCGGTGTCCTGCTGGCAGCGCTCTCCAGCGTGACTTATGTGATTTACATCATCCTGATGGACCGTCTGCCGATCCACGGCATAGGGGACAGCGTCAAGATGGTATATATTGCGCTGGGAATACTGACGGTGGCAGTGATTGGCAGTCTCTTCGGAGGAAGCATGCAGGGCCTTTCCGATCCCGTCAATCTCCTGTGTCTGCTGCTGTCCGGCATCATGTTCGCCGTGGCAACGGCGGCATTTGCCCGGGGAGTCGAGATAGTCGGTGCAACATCCGCTTCATTTTTCAGTCTTTTTGAACCCATGACCAGCATGATTGTTTCCACGCTGATCTATCATTATCAGCTGACGGGCAAAACCATCCTCGGCTGCGTGCTGGCCATTCTGGCAGTGCTTTGTATTGCCTGGGCGGATCACCGTAAGGAAAGGGAGAGGAACCCATAAAAATGAAACGGGAGAATATGGATCTGACACGGGGAATGCCCCTCTGGCAGATCCTGACATTCGCGATTCCGCTGATCCTTGGCAACGTGTTCCAGCAGCTTTACCATTTTGTGGATGCCAGTGTAATCGGCGTCGGCTGCGGCGTGGAGGCACTGGCGGCAGTAAGCTGTACCAGCTGGATGTGCTGGCTTATCAACGCATTGTGCCGGGACAGCGGCAATGCCTTCAGCATTCAGGCTTCCATCTGTGTCGGCAAGGGGGACATGAAGACATTCCACACGATTGTCGTAAATGCATTGTGGTACTACTTTATTGTTTCCTGTGGAAGTGTTCTGCTTCTGCTTTCCCTGATGCGTTTTCTTCTGAGCGCGCTCAGTGTGCCGGAAAGCATTCTGCAGGATGCGGGCATCTATCTGACGGTATATGTACTCTGCATTTTTCCCATGATGATTTTCCAGCTGACAACTGCATTGCTGAGAGCGCTGGGCAACAGTCAGGTAACCATGACGGCAATGATTGTATCCACCCTTGTGAATATTTTTCTGGATCTGCTGTTTGTTCTTGTTTTCAGATGGGCGGTGTTCGGTGCTGCCCTTGCCACCTTCCTGTCTATCCTTGTTTCTGCCGTCATCGGCCTGCTGGCCTGCCGGAGAGAGGGGCTGCTTCGCGGGATACGACAGCGGATGGATAAGGATGTCATGATGGAAACGCTGCGGCTGATGTTTCCGCTGTTCTTTAACAGTGTGATCATCTCGCTGGGAGGCCTGATCGTACAGAGCCGGAGCAATCTGCTCGGGGCAGCTTTTGCTGCAGGCTACTCAGCCCAGGGGAAGCTCTTCAGCCTGCTGGAGGCGATCATCATGGCGATACAGTCCGGGCTTTCGGTTTTTGTGGGACAGAACCTCGGGGCGAGAAAGATTGCACGGATACGCAGGGGAATACATCAGACCATTATCTTTACCTTTGGGCTGACGGTTGTGATGATCACCCTGGTAATTCTGAACCGTCCCTTCCTGCTGGGGCTCTTCCTGTCCAAAGAAGACGCGGCGCTTTACCAGAATGCATTTGAGGTGGCCATGGAGTCTACGAGGGTCATCATGCTGGGCATGCTGATCATGACGCCCATGTATATGTACCGTGCTTCCATTCAGTCCCTGCGCAAGGCACAGTATGGCGCATATGCCGGCGTGGGGCAGCTCATTATCCGGATTCTGACCATTACGCTGGGACCGTCGCTGATCGGCATATATGCCTACTATATAACAGACTGTATGGCATGGCTTGTCTCGCTGCCGATTGTCAGCATTCCGGTCTACAGAACGCTGAAGGAGGAGGAAAAGCATGGAATATCTGCGCCGGATTGACTTCCGGCGGGAAGGAAAAACCCTTTTGAGGGATTATCTGCTTCTTTTTGCGGGGACCTGGCTGATTGCAGTCGCTTTTGATGCTTTTTTTCTTCCGTATCATATTGCTCCGGGAGGGGTGACAGGCATCGCGACGGTACTGGCGTCTTTTCTGCCCCTGAGTGTGGGCGTTATCAGCTTTCTGATTAATGTGCCGCTGTTTCTTTACGGAGCAAGGAGTATTTCCTGGCGCTTTGTGGTACGATCCTTTATTGCAATGAGCCTGCTCTCCTTCTTTCTTGATACGATGCCGGTGTATGATGCTACCGGCGACATACTCCTTGCTGCCCTCTTCGGAAGTGCGGTGGAGGGAATTGGACTGGGGATGGTGGTACGGGGCGGAGCAACGACCGGCGGCACCGACATGGCGGCGCAGATTCTCCATACCAAATTGCCCTTTCTGTCCGTCGGTGCATTCTGCATGCTGCTGGATACTTCCGTAGTTATTTCCGCCAGTGCGGTTTTCGGCATTCAGTCAGCCCTCTGGTCTGCCCTGGCGGTGGCAGCTGCCTCGGTATGCATGGACAAGATTATCCGGGGATTCAATACGGCAATGCAGTTTCTCATTGTGACGGATGCCCCGGAGAATATCTTCCGCAGGATTCATCGGGAACTGGACCGCGGGTGCACACGCCTGTATGGCGAGGGAACCTTTTCCGGCAGGGATACCGGTATTCTGATCTGTGTCGTCAGCAGGGTGGAAGCTCCCCGGCTGCGCAAGATTATTGCAGAGGAAGATGGCAAGGCGTTTGTCACCCTCAGCGATGTCAATAAAGCCATGGGAGAAGGTTTCGAAGGAATAGCATCCGGTACATGAACGGCTGAAGGGAATCCGGGCATTCGGAAAGAATAATGGAAGCTGTTTCGGAAAAAAGAGATACGGCAAAGCGTGGGAAAGGTGTTTCACTTTGAAGCAGCTGTCGTGTTTCGGCTGCTTTCCGGAAAGGAGACACAGGTGTGCCCGGTGTTCTGTGACGGTAAAATGGAACAAGACAGTCTTTGCAGCAGGTTTGCTGCAGGGCTGTCTTTTAATATGCCTGGGCAGGGGGAAAGGAATGTAGTGCAGATATGATGCAAATCTGAACAAACACGTTTTTCCAAGAAAATCGATGTTTCAAATTGAAATGTAACAGGGCTGGTTTTACGGAGATTCCGATTGCACCGCGAAGGGAAGAACCATACAATGTACCGTAAAACAGGAAGGCGGGACCAGAACCGCAGCGTATGATCCGGCTGCCGGTGTGCAGGGGAGAGGAGTACATCTTGAATCAGTTTGAAAGCATGACCACGGAACCCATAAGAAAGCTTACGATCCGACTGGCCATTCCTTCGATGGTTTCCATGGTGATTACGACCATATACAATAATACTTTCCCAAATTATCGGACTATAGACTAACCTATAAAAATCGGTATTTGTCTGAGTATTACTGGCAAATAGAGGTCACCAGAAGAAAATAACTC
>CAMVHE010000028.1 GCA_947167215.1 uncultured Clostridia bacterium | reverse complement strand
AGTTATCCCAATAGGATGGACAACGCATTCACACGGGCGCGGCTACTGATTCTTCCGAGCAGGATGAGGAAAATGGAAACTCAGGACCGAAGCCAATTTTATTTTTGAGTTTTCACATTTACGGATTGAGGCATTTCTGATAAGGACAAGAAGAACGGTACAGCTTAGAAAAACAGGAAATGTGCTCAATGAATACCTGTAATCTATTATGAAAAAATAATTGTATGAGCATATCAGAACGCAAGCAGGATATATCTGAAAAGGGTTTTAGAAATCTGTATATGAAAAATCAATTATCGGAAATTGACGATTCAAGTAGATTTTTATAGATCAAATATGGTAAAATCTTATCGAATAACTTAAAGGGGGTATACAACATGAAGAAAGAGTTAGCAGGGTTTATCATGTTGGTTTTATTGCTACCACCTTTGGGGGCTTTGTCTCAAACAGACATTCTCGAGCTGGGCTGGTGGAATGCTCCGCTGGATAGGATGATTGAAGTTCGGGACCATTTAAGTACCTGGCTGATTGGCAGAGCAGTTGCTGATTTATCCGATGAGGAATCAGAAACGATTCCCATTCTGACGAACCGCTGGAAACTGGGGACGGACGAAGAAATTCTGAATGCCATTGAGCAACTCAATGCAGAAATTGGTTCGAGACAGCCTTCTCGCATGGCAGAGGAAGAAACACCGGAGGAAGAAACAAAAACTGCTTCCCGGACACCGACTTTTCTGGAAGAATTGATGAAACGAAGAGCATCGGGACAACTGACTCGCCTGTACTATAACGATGTTATCCGAGCCCCCGCGCAATATGATACAATGTATGGCATTATTGCTGGAAATGTCATCCAGGTTGTAAAAAATGAAAAAGAATATGGTGAGTACATGCTCCGGGAAGGGACAAGGGGTTCTAAATTATGGTATGTCTCTTTTCATAAGAGTTCTTCTACCGTTCGTGTACAGGAAAATGACTATGTAACATTTTACGGTATCTGCAGTGGAATCTATGACAGCGGATATAATCGGTATCCCTTTTTCATTGCAGGCGAAGTGAAATAAAACAAGTAGAATGTGAGGACGCAAAATGAATTATGTGCTAAGCTGTTGTTCAACGGCTGATCTTTCGCAGGAACAATTCAATAAAAGGGATATACACTATATCTGTTTTCACTTTTATTTGAACGGAAAGCCGTATGCGGATGATCTTGGAAAAAGTATCCCGTTTGATAAGTTTTATCAGTATATGGCAGAAGGCGCGGAGACAAAAACATCTCAGGTGAATGAGGATGAATTTGTTGCATATTTCACCCCATTTCTTGAGCAGGGGAAAGACATTCTTCACGTTTGCCTTTCTTCGGGAATTTCTGGCGTGATCAATTCTGCCATGTTGGCAAAACAGACACTGGAAGAACGTTTCCCAGAGCGGAAAATCTATATTGTGGATTCCCTGGGGGCTTCTTCCGGGTATGGCCTTTTAATGGATAAACTTGCGGATCTTCGAGACGAAGGTATGAATATCGATGATCTCTATCAATGGGCAGAAAAGCATAAGCTGAATGTCCATCACTGGTTCTTTTCAACGGATTTGAGTTTCTATGTAAAAGGCGGGAGAATCTCCAGAGCTTCCGGTTGGTTTGGCACTATCTTACGGATCTGTCCTTTACTCAACATGGATAATCTTGGAAGACTGATTCCAAGGGAAAAAATCCGTACGAAGAAGCGGGTAATTCGTGCAATTGCAGCAAAAATGCAGGAACATGCAGAGAATGGGGCGGATTATTCCGAAAAGTGTTTTATTTCTCAATCTGCATGCTATGAGGACGCCCGGGAGGTTGCTGATCTGGTTGAACAAGCCTTCCCGCATATGAAGGGAAAAGTTGTGATTAACAGTATTGGGACAACGATTGGGAGCCATACAGGTCCGGGAACGGTAGCGCTGTTCTTCTGGGGCGATGAACGTAAGGAATAATACAATAAATGCACTGTATCTTAAACCGGAATGTAGGTATCAGTGCACTTTTTCTTTATTGAACGAAGAAGGGACATTTGCTATGCGTACCAAAGAAACGGAGCCGGAGAAAAAAACGCGGCAGAAGCATGGAACAGCATTAAAGACAACGTACACAGAATACTTCTATGACGGAACGGGCGGTATCGTTCAGCTATGGAAAGAGAATAGCCACCTGGAAAACGAAGAAGAACAAGCCGGATTCGTTATGGAAAAACAGGACGATAGAGACTGGAACGACGAGGACGATGAAGACTGGGACGAGGACGACGAAGAAGACTGGAACGAGGAAGACGAAGAAGACTGGGAAGAGGACGACGACGAAGACTGGGACGAGGATGACGAAGAGCAGAACGAGGATGAAGAAGACTGGGACGAGGTGGACGAAGACCAGAACGAGGATGAAGAAGACTGGGACGAGGACGACGAAGACCAGGACGAGGATGAAGAAGACTGGGACGAGGTGGACGAAGACCAGGACGAGGATGAAGAAGACTGGGACGAGGACGACGACGAAGACTGGGGTGAGGACGACGATGAAGATTGGGACGACGAGGAAGAAGAGGATGAAGACCGCTGATAATCCATAAACGAAAACTCCTGAATTCTTACTCTGTAGAAGAGCTTTATGAATTCAGAAGGCAGGCTTTATGGTTTAAAAGCTTTTGGATTGTCTGCAGGACGGATGTAATGGCATCTGCCTGCAGATTTTTTTGTAAAATTGCAATCCGGTATTTGCAAACATGGAGATGATGCAGATATCAGAAGAATGGATGGAAAGCGGAGGGGGTGTTTTCGCGGACCGTTTTTTGCCGGAGGTCATGGTGGAGCAGTATGTTTTCAAAGTAGGGATGAGCAGATAGAAGATTGGAAACAAGATAGGCGATAACAAAGGCGCCTGTCTCATTAAAATGAGTGTAGTCAATATGTCCTTCGGGGTAGGCAGGATGCTCTCCTGGAGCAAGACAACAGAAAAGCTGTTCTGTTAAGTCGGGCCCAAGACGGAGGAACAGCTCCCGGGAAGCTGATTTCAGATCACAAAGAGGAATGTTTTCCTTCTTGGAAAGCGTACGAACTGCCAGAGCGTACTCACCGTGGGTGTACAGCAGACTGTTGCTGCCGGAGAAATATCGGCGGCAAACAGGCGTTAAAAGAATGGGGGTTGCACCCTTCTCTTCAGCCATATGACAATAACGAAGAAGATTCTCGGTATAGGACGTGCCAGGGTCAGTGTGGCGTTCGTCATCTTTTTCGTCATTATGACCGAATTGGATGAGGAGTGCGTCTCCGACAGAAAGATCGCGGTAAACTGGTTCGAAACGTTTTTCTTCCCAAAAACTGCGGGTACTGCAGCCACATTTGGCGTGATTAAAGAAAGAAATGTCTGAGTGGAAATAATTAGGAAGTGCCCAGCCCCAGCCACGGATAGGCCCTTGATTGCTGTCAACGGTGGAGTCACCGATCAGGTAGATGGATGGCATAAATAAACCTCCTGTATAATATCTGTCTGCAAAAAAACCAGATTTCGGAAGAGAATGATTACTGCTGGATTGCTGATCATGGTGGGTGAATGAGAACAAGAAATACACATTAGAAAAAGCTATTGTTACAAGCCTGCAAATCTGAACTCCATGGTTTTGAAAAACAAAAAGTCAGGAGGGAAAATGGACCAGGTTGATAAGCAGAATTAATCAGCATGAATAGATCGGATTCAAGAACCGGATCGCTGGAATCATTTGCATTCGCAGATTCAGAAGTATACTGTCAATATGGAAGAATGTCAATTTGAGAATACAAAAAAACTGTCACGCTGAGCGTGACAGTTGAAAGAATGATTAAGGATTATTTGCCATAGTACTGGGCAAGCTTTTCAGCGCGCTCATCCATGATTGCCTGTCCGCCGGAGGACATGTAGTCGGCGACACCGGCATCCCATACAGCGTCAAACTGGTCAACAGGAGCAACAATTGCCTTGTTCAGGAAGGTGTTGCGCTTTTCGCTAAGGCTGGTGCCTACGCCGCTCTCGGCTTCAATTGCCGGCAGGCTGAAGTGGGCAGGAACACGGCCTTCGTTCATGGCGATGTTGTAAGCATCAATCATCAGCTGAGGATCGATACCCGGATAGGTATAAGCGAAAGATACCTGAGTGTATTCACCGAGGTTCAGACCATTGTTGGTAATGGTGAAGTCGATGTTGGACGGGCTGCTGATGATGTAATCAGAATTCTCAGTGCCGGTCGGGATTGTCTGCATTACATAGGCACCGTCCTCGTTGCGGACATGGTTGATTCCTTCAACGCCTGTCTGCAGATAGAGAATGGTTTCAGGAGAAGAGATGAAATCGAGGTAAAGCAGGCTTGCCAGAACTTCATCATTGGTGGCGGGGAGGAATACCTTGCGGTCTACGGTATCCGACAGATACTTCCGATAGACGCCGGCATTGTTCTTGAAGCAGTCGACTGCAACATAGGTGGCATCTTCACCAACATTGCGCTTGAGGTTGGCAATAATGGAATCCTGGTCTCCACGGAAAGGATAGTCGTAGTTGTGGATGAAAGCACCAACGAAGCCGGCTTTCATCATGTTGTCTTCGGTGGTATCACCGGAGCCATACAGTGCGAAATCCTTCCAGATGAGGCCTTCGTTATACCATTTGTTCAGGACGCGGATGCCCTCTTTGAATCCGGGCAGCAGGGTCTGACGGTCATCATAACCGTAGATATACAGGTCTTCATCGGTAATATCGTTGTCGATGAAGGAGACTGCCAGCGTGTTGTTACGCCAGGAAACATCATAGCTAGTAGAATAGGGAGTCATGCGGGCGGCATCAGCACCAAGCAGAAGTTCTGCATTGTCACGGAAGGCAATCAGGCAGGCTTCAAACTCTTCAAGCGTCGTCGGGAGCGGCATTCCCAGCTTATCGAGCCAGTCTTTACGGATGAAGGTGTTGATACGTGCATTGTTAACCAGTTTGGCTTCAATATCCCAGAGAACGCCGGTTTCCGGATCCTGGTCATAATAGATATTGTAGTCACCGAGCTGATTCCAGAGGTTAGGAAGCTGGTCCTTGTACTGGCTCAGATACGGAGCGATATCGGTTACGGCACCCATATCCGCATAGGCGAGAATAGTGGGCATATCATAGGTTACGCAGATGTCAGGAGCATCATTTGCGGCGAGCAGGTTGTTCAGGTCCTGGACCTCATTCCAACGATAAACGCCAACAAATTCAACTTCTACATTGTACTTTTCGAGCATACCTTTTTTGATATACTCAGCCCAGACACTGGTAGTCGGGTCCGGATGACCGTCGTTTTTACGGTCAAAGACCTCTACGGTGATCTTGTGGGGAGTGGCAAATTTGCCGTCTACGAGTTCCTCTGCAAATGCGGAGACCGTGAACAGCATAGCCAGCATCAGCAACGCCAGACCAATGGAAAGGATACGTTTCATAGAATTTTCCTCCTTTTATTATTTAGGGCATAAGCCCTGGGTAACAGGATTAACCCTTGACGGCACCGATGGTAACACCGGTAACGAAGTAGCGCTGCAGCCACGGATAAACCAGAAGAATCGGAACCGTAGCAAACATGACAGTCGCCATCTTGAGGGTTTCACCAACACCTGGAGAAGAGAAGCCCTCCTGGGTGGCGATTTCCACGGAAGTGGTATTCTGCAGGATGTTGTAGAGCAGCAGCTGAATCGGCCAGAGATCCTCTCTCTTTTTGATGTACATCAGTGCATCGGAGAAACCGTTCCAACGACCGACTGCATAGAACAGTGCGAGGGTGGCAAGCACGGAAGTAGAGAGCGGGAGATAAATCTGCACCAGCGTCCGAACCGGACCGGCGCCATCGATTTCTGCGGCCTCACGAAGTGATTCAGGGACCCCGTAGAAAAAGCTGCGCATGATAATCATGTTGTAAACGCTGAGGCAGCTGGGCAATACCAGAACCCAGACGGTATCAAGCATTCCAAGACCGCGCAGAAGCAGATAGTGCGGTATGGTACCGGCGGAGAAGTACATCGTGAAGACGATGATGCCGTTCAGGATTTTGCCGCCTTTCAGATTGTCATACGTCAACGGATATGCGCACATGATCGTCATGAGCATGGAGATTATGGTGCATCCGACAGTGAGAAGTGCAGTATACCACAGGGAGTGGACATACTTTGCATCTTTCAGAACGGTAGTATAGGCGTCAAGATTCCAGCCCTTTGGCCAGAGCAGCACTTCGTTACGGATAAGTGCTTCTGATGAGGAGAAGGATCGTGCCAGTACGTTGAGCATGGGAACAAGGCAGATAAACATCAGAATGAAGCAGATGATCGCGATGATGATATCGCCGACTTTTGTTGTTTTAGATTTAATCATCCTTCATCCCTCCTTACATAATGCCGCGCTCGCCGACTTTCTTGGCGAGGCTGTTTGCACCAAGCAGGAAGATTACGCCGACAACACTCTGGAACAGACCGACAGCGGTGGTCAGAGAGAACTGGCTGCCCTGGATACCACGCTGGTAAACATAAATGGAAATAACATTTGATACGTCCGTTACCAGACGGTTGCTGAGAGCCAGAGGACGGTCGAATTCAGAACCGAGAATCCGTCCGAGGTTCATGATCAAAAGGGTAATAATGGTGGGACGAAGTCCTGGCAGGGTTACATGCCATATTCTCCGGAGTCTTCCGGCACCGTCAACAGCAGCGGCTTCGTACAGTTCGGGACTGATGCCGGTTAAGGCTGCCAGATAAATGATGGTGCCCCATCCTGCTTCCTTCCAAATACCCAGCACGATATAGGTGCCAACCCACCATGTCGTGTTGCTGAGGAATGGAAGGGAAGTTCCTCCACTGAGCTGTTTATAAAGAATATTCAGAAGACCATCATTATCCGCCAGCAGGCGAAGAGCAAGGCCGGAGATAATGATCCAGCTGAGGAAGTGCGGAAGGTAGAGAATCGTCTGGGTGATTTTTTTGAAACGCTTGAAAGTAAGTTCGTTCAGTAACAGGGCAATAATGATTGGGGCAGGGAATCCGCAAAGCAGGTCAAGAAGATTGAGCACGAGTGTATTTTTGAGTGCATTCAGAAAGTCACGGTCCTTGAAAGCCTTGATAAAGAATTCGAAGCCGTGATTTTTTGCCCATTCTACCTGCCACGGTGGTTTGATGATGTTGTTCTTTTTGAAGGCGCCAAGGATATATGCCATCGGCGCATATCGGAAGATGATGAAGAATGCAATAGGCAGGACAAGCAGCAGATAAAGGGTCCAGTATCTGCGCAGATAGGTTTTCCATGAAAAACCTCCTGTATGCCTGCTATTCTTCGCCACTCCCGCAGCTTTGGCACTTTTCAAGAGTAATCCCTCCATTCTCATTATTTATTCCGTTCAAGAGATTGTTCAATATGGTACCATTTCACATTGATTCAGACAGTACGATAATAACGACACATTCTTTTGAACTGAATTGTAACATATTATAGATGACATGCCGTCATTATGCAAGAGGATATTTCTTGTTTTTAAGTCAATATGCACCGAACCGGAATGGAAACAATTGCTTTTTTGTTAATAATTTTTGACATTCTTTATAACATAGTTTCTTTCGCTTTTTGTGCGAAAAAAGATATATTTTATGTTATTCCACTCCGCTCATAGAACGAAGGCAGTTCTGATATTCAGAAGATTCAGGAAGGAATATATTCTGCAAAAGATTCATTTTTTACTTGCGTTTAAAAGGGCTTTGCATATAATTAACGTTAATGTCCGGAAAGACAAGCGGTCTTTTCCATCGGACAGAAAACATGCTTTTGATTCATATCACGAGGGAGTTTTTATGAGTATTTTATGGAACGACGAATGGTCATTTGCACAGCTAAAGCCTGGTTGTGACTATGTTACTTTCCTGATGACCAAAAAGGATGACATCCATGTCCCGCACGACTGGCTGATCTCCCATACAGAAGATCTGTATGCCACTGGGGATGGATGGTATCTGCACCCTTTGTATATTGAAGATGAGAAGGATGCGCAGCTGACGCGGATTTTATCCTTTGACGGGATATATATGGATGCAGATATCCTGGTAAACGGACAGGTGGTTTTTACGCATCACTATGGCTATACGGCGTTTCGGGTCAATATTTCGAATTACCTTCATACCGGCCATAATCAGGTTGCAGTGCATGTCCGCTATCTGTCGCCCAATTCCAGATGGTATTCCGGTGCCGGAATCCTCAGGGACGTATATCTGGAAGTTTATGAAGGAACCTATCTGCTGCCGGATACGCTCCAGGTGACGACCACAGGGGAAGGCGATGACTGGCATGTTGCTCTGAAAGCAGAAAAATCAGATGTTTCAGAAGAGCCGGTGGAAATCATTCTGCTGGATCCTGCCGGAGCAGAGCTGACGAAGGGTACAGCAGCTGTCGCAGATACCCATGTTCATTGGGAGTATGAAGTCAGGAATGCAAAAACATGGTCCCTTGAATATCCTCTGAAATACAGGATCTGCCTTAATTGCGGGAATAATTCGCAGGAGATCAGCTTTGGTTTCAGAAAAATCGACTTTTCCCCGGAAGATGGTTTTTTCCTGAATGGCAAGCATATAAAGATGCATGGGGTCTGTCTTCATCATGATCTTGGCATCCTGGGAGGAGCCTTTAATGAAGCGGCGGCCAGACGGCAACTGGGCATCATGAAGGAAATGGGGGTAAATGCCATACGTACGTCCCACAATCCTCCGGCATCGGCATTCCTGGATCTCTGTGACCAGATGGGACTGCTTGTCGTGGATGAGGCTTTTGATATGTGGGAAATCCCCAAAACACGCTATGACAATGCCCGGTTCTTTGCAGAAAACTGGGAACAGAATGTTTACGAGTGGATTACCAGAGACCGGAACCATCCTTGCGTGATTCTCTGGTCAATTGGTAATGAGATACCGGAACTTTCCGAAAACGGGAGGGGAACCCCCTGGGTGAAGCGCCTCATGGACGCCGTCCGGCTTCTTGATGATCACGCACCTGTGACATTTGGAAGCAACTATATGCCTTGGCAGGAATCCCAGAACTGTGCTGATATTGTAAAGATTCCCGGATACAATTATGCGGAAAAGTATTATGAGGACCATCATTCGGAGCATCCTGACTGGGTCCTTTATGGTTCGGAAACCGGTTCTCATCTGCAGTCAAGAGGGATATATCATTTTCCAATGTCCGCACATATTCTGTCGGAGGAAGACCTGCAGTGTTCTTCTCTGATGAACAGCCTGACGAGCTGGGGAACCCAGAATGTGTATGCGATGGGGGTCGAAGAAGAGGCAAGGACCTATACGCTCGGGCAATTCCTCTGGTCCGGCTCGGACTATATCGGGGAACCTACTCCTTATCATACGAGAAGCTGTTATTTCGGCCAGGTTGATACTGCCGGTTTTGCAAAGGATTCCTACTACTGGTATCAGTCCATCTGGACAGAAAGCCCGATGATTCATATCGGGGTCAGCTGGGACCATAATGACGGGCAGATGATCGATGTCCCGGTCATGACCAATGCAGCAGTGGTGGAACTGTTTCTGAACGGGCGCTCCTTTGGAATGCAGGATGTGGACAGGAAGGATCCGGAACATGCAACCGCATACTGGAGAATCCCCTTTGAGCCTGGCATCCTTGCAGCGTATGGTTTTGATGAAACCGGCAATGTACTCTGCACGGATATGCGGGTAACCAGCGGAGAACCTGCTGCGATTAAAGTAAAGGCGGACCGCAAGCTTCTTCAGGGAGGAAAACAGGATATTGCGTTCCTGACCATTGAAGTGGCAGATGAGAAGGGAAATCCTGTCGAAAACGCATGTAACCGGGTTCATGTGAAGGTAGAAGGAGAAGGGGTACTCCTTGGCATGGACAACGGTGATCCCACGGATCCGGATCCTTACGTGACCAGCAGCAAGCGGCTTTTCTCCGGAAAAGCGCTGGCAATGATCGGCGCAGGAAAGAAAGCCGGAAGGATTACAGTGACAGTTTCCGGGAAAGACCTTTCTCCCGCGTCTGTGGAACTAAACGTAATTGCTCCCAGGGAGTATCTGAACCGGAGGATGTTTACGGATTTGCATCCGGAGTACCATGGTGAAGATGAACACTATATCCGTCGGATCGAGCTGAAACCGCTGACGGAAACCCGGCTGACGCCTGAAATGCCGGAAGCTTTCTTTTCCTATTCGCTTATTCCGGCAAATGCCATGGAGCAGGAAATCTCTTTTGCAGTCACTAATGCACAGGGAGTCAGGATCCCGGGGGCAGCTATTCAGAAGACGGGAAAACAGATCCGGGTATGCGTAAATGGTGACGGACAGTTCTATCTCCGTGCTACTGCGAAGAACGGCGCCGATCATGTCCGTGTCATTTCCTATTATGAAATAGCTGCTGAAGGCTTTGGGCCGGTTGGCCTTGATCCTTATGGTTTTGTGCCAGGTATGCTCAGCGATATACGCCGCGGAGAGATAACTGCCGGCAATGATAAGGGAATTGCCTTTGCCCGGGATGGAGAAAGCATGGCCGGCTTTTCTGCAGTAGACTTTGGCCCTGTCGGATCGGATGAGATCACACTGCCGATATTTGCTCTGGATGACAAGGCCTATCAGCTGACCCTCTGGGATGGCGTCCCCGATGAAGGCGGGCATATTCTGGCTGAACTGCCCTATCAGAAGCCTTCCATTTGGAATGTATATCAGCCTGAGACCTATCATCTTCCGGAAGTGCTTACCGGCATTCATACGCTGTGTTTCAGCATGGACCGGAAGATCCATCTGAAGGGCTTTTCCTTTGCAAGGCAGTTGAAAGCATGGCGATTCACGGAAGCAGGAAAGGCAAATGCCATCTATGGTGATTCATTCCATCGTGAAGGCACTGCAATTACAGGGATCGGGAACAATGTCTCCCTGGTCTTTGAAAACATGGAATTCCCGGAAGATGGAACATTGACGCTCGCACTGGATGGAAAAGCACGTACGGAAAAGCATGCGGTCACTATTCGTGTGACAAATGCGTCTGGGGAGACACAGACGTCCCTATGTACTTTTTCCGGTGGAGAAAAGGGAGTGCAGTATTTTGATATTGCAGTCCTTCGCGGTGAATGCACTGTTACCTTTGTGTTTCTGCCAGGTTCGGATTTTGATTTCTACGGATTCCGCTTTCTTTCCGAGAAGGGAGTATAACGATGGGATTTCGTGCAAAAGAATTCTTTCCTGGCATCTATCATATCGAAGATCCTCTGGGAGTGTGTATGACGCTGCTGGTGGGAGATGAACAGGCGATGCTGATAGATACCGGATACGGGGTTCAAAATGTCGCAGCTTTCATCAAAACATTGACTTCACTTCCTCTGACGGTTGTTTTGACACACGGACATCATGATCATGCGCTGGGGGCATGCTGGTTCCAGCAGGTTGCTGTCTCTGAGGGGGATATCCCCGTCTATAACACATATGCTACTCTTGCCCGACGCCAAAAGGCTGCTGAGGATGCAGATCTCCGCGGAGTTCCTGTGGATGAAGGCTATTTGAAAGCAGCGATGCCAGACCTTGCTACGATAAGGGCAGGCTCCCATGACCTGGGAGGACTGGAAGCAGTTATCTGTCCTGCACCGGGACATACCCCGGGATCCCTGGTGGTATGGATACCGCAGCATCAGCTGCTTTTGACAGGTGATGACTGGAATCCCTGTACCTGGCTGTTTTTCCCGGAGGCTCTTCCAGTTCGCGAATATCGTGAAAATATTTCCGGGCTTTTCAATCTCCCCTTTGAGTATGTGATTTGCTCGCATCGATGGTCCTGCTATCCGAGAAGCGTGTTCGTTGCGTTCGCTGATGGTCTGACAGACGATGTTCTTGCAGGAGCAGAGGATACAGGGGAAGGGGCAGCAATGGGAATACACACCGTTGCCGCACATCCTGCGGGAGACCAGGTTCTGGTTTTCGACCGTGATAAGTTTTGAGAGGTGTCCGTTATGGAGAAGTCAATCAGAATCAGGCAGGGCGATACCGCACCATTCCGCAATCTCACCTGTGCCTGTGTTGGAACAGGACGTCTGGATCTTGCACTGCAGGAAGAATATCAGAATGAGCTTTCCGGAGTGCTTTCCGTCTGTCCTTTTGAGCTGATTCGAGGACATGGTATTTTCAGCGATCCGATGGGAATCTACCAGGTAAGGGAAGACACCGAAGGAAAACATGTATCTTACTGTTTTACATACTTGGACAGAGTATTTGACAGTTTTCTGAACAAGGGTATCCGCCCGTTTCTGGAACTTAGTTTCATGCCGGAAAAAATGGCCAGCGGTACACAGACGCTGTTTTACTGGAAGGCCAATGTAACTCCGCCGGCAGAAATGTCGGAATTTACGACGCTCATTTCCAAAACACTGGAGCATCTAATCCACCGGTATGGCTACCAGGAAGTAGCAGGCTGGCCCTGCGAAATATGGAATGAGCCAAACCTCACCACTTTTTGGGAAAATGCAGATCAGGATGCCTATCTGGAACTGTATGCAGCCGTCTCCAGAACCGTCAAGGGCATCATCCCGGAAATGAAGGTTGGAGGGCCTGTGATTTGCGGCGGAAGTAATGCACTGCCCTGGCTGGATGCTTTCCTTTCCTTCTGCAGGAAGGAGAATCTTTCCCTTGATTTCATCTCGAGGCATGTATATATGGGACAGTCTCCGGAAAAAAAGGGAAGATATCTGTACCATCGCATGAATACGGTGGAGGACGTTATCAGAGAGATTGAAGGCACCCGGGAAGTTATTGCGCATTATGATTATGCCAAGCATCTTCCGCTCTACATTACCGAATTCAATACAAGCTATAACCCCTTCTGCCCGATTCATGATACGGTGGAAAATGCCGCCGTCATGGCCAGGCTGCTTTCCCGCTTGGGCGATGTCTGCGACCTTTACAGCTACTGGACCTTTGGTGACGTCTTTGAAGAGCAGGGGATCCCGCCCAGGCTTTTCCATGGCGGGTTCGGCCTCATGGCCCAGGGAAATATTCCCAAACCCACGCTTTTCACGTTTGCAGTCTATGCAGGACTGAAGGGCACTCCGGTTTATCGGGACGATCATGTGCTGATGACGAAAAGACAGGACGGAGGATATGAGGGTATCCTGTTTCAGGATGGTACGGAACAGATTACCCTGCACATAACGGTACCTGTCGATAAGTCCTTTCTGGTAGTATTTGAATGTGTGGATGAACTTCACGGAAATCCGCTTCGGGTATGGCATCAGATGGGTGAGCCTGCAGATCTTTCCCAGGAACAGACAGAGATTCTCCGGAATGCAGCTGTCCCGCTCTCCGGAACGGTTCTGCCTGTTATGGGCAAGGAAGGTGCCTCTTTCTGCATTACACTGAAAGGACAATCCGTGGTACATGTTCGCGTGTTGCCCGTTCTCCCGGAATATGACGAGGAGTACGATTACCAATACTATTGTAAGGAAGGCAAAGACAATGAGTAAAAATACCTGGCGTGACTATCCTCTCTGGCTGAAGGCACTGCCGTGGGAGCTGACTGGAGATCTCCGGACACCGGAGGATGTGGCAGAATATGAATGCAGCCGCTACATGTCCATGCATCCTTCATCCGCAATTACACTGATTCATGACGACACGCATGGAGAGGGATATACGCTGCATTGGGAAGAAAGAAACTGTACGGTACACGGATCCGGTGCAGGCCTGCTGTATGGTTTCTATGACGCAGTTTTTCATGCAAGGGTTAACAGCCGTGAAGAAGTGGATGCAAAACCCAGATATGCATTGCGGATGATTAACTGCTGGGACAATATGGACGGGAGCATTGAGCGGGGGTATGCCGGACGCTCAATGTGGTTTGAAGGCAGCCGCTTTGTTTATGATCCGGACCGTATACGGCAGCTTGGCAGGCTCCTGGCATCTGTTCATATCAATGTGCTGTGTATCAATAACGTCAATGTTCAGGATCCGGCGGGCCATCTGCTGGATACCTTCCTCCCGGATCTCGCCGGATTTGCAGATATCCTGCGTCCTTTTGGCGTACGCGTGATGATAAGCATAGACTTTGCCATGCCCATTCTCGAAGGCATGACGACAGCAGATCCGCTGGATCCTGCAGTGGAGGCATGGTGGGGAGTAAAAGCAGATAAGATTTATGAAGCGATTCCCGATTTTGCCGGCTTCCTGGTCAAGGCGGACAGCGAGCATCGTCCAGGCCCCAATGCTTATGGACGGAACCATGCGGAAGGGGCAAATATGCTGGCAAAGGCACTTGCTCCTCATGGTGGAGTGGTTGTCTGGCGTGCTTTTGTGTACAACTGCAAACAGGACTGGCGGGACCAGAGCGTCGACCGGCCGAAGGCGGCCTATGACCTTTACCATCCAATGGATGGACAGTTCGCAGAGAATGTCATTCTGCAGATAAAAAATGGGCCTTTTGACTTCCAGGTCAGGGAACCGGTCTCTCCGCTCTTCTATGGGATGCCGCATACACGTCTTGCACTTGAGTTTCAGCTGACGCAGGAATACACAGGACACCAGGTGGATATTTATGCCATGCCGCCGCTTTTTGAAGAGGTTATGCAGGCAATTCCTGAGAATGCCATATCCGCCATTGCAGGGGTCAGCAATCTGGGACGTGATTCCAATTGGACAGGACATCCCTTTGCAGCACTCAACCTCTTTGCCTATGGAAGGACCGCTTTCCATGGAACACAGGATTCCAAAGCTGTTACAGACCTTTGGCTGGGCAATACATATCCGGATTTGTCATCGAGAGATAGAAAAATCCTGCACAGCGTCCTCCTGCACAGCCGGATTGCCTATGAGCGTTATACCGCACCGCTGGGACTCTGCTGGATGGTTAACCCTCATGGACACTATGGATGCAGCCCTTACGGATACGAATTTGATGTATGGGGAACTTACAACCGTGCAGACCGTTTCGGAGTGGGTATTGACCGGACGTCCTCCGGAACCGGATATACCCTCCAATATCCTGAGCATCTTCAATATGTGTATGAAAACCGTGATCTGTGTCCGGACAACCTGGTTCTTTTCTTCCATCGCCTTCCCTACGACGCAGTCCTTCATGATGGTAATACACTGATACAGCGAATCTATGAAGATCATTTTCAGGGGCTGGCAGATGTAGAAGAGATGAAACGACTTCTTGACACCGTTCAATTTCCGGAGGAAGATGCAGAAGAAGTGCATCAGCGCATGGAAATGCAGCTTCATAATGCCCGGGAGTGGTGTGATATTATCAATACCTTCTTTTATCGTTTTTCCGGAATCCCCGATCAGAAGGGACGGGTTATCTACCCATGAGAAAAAGGACTGTGATGAAAGTCACAGTCCTTATGCTTATATAACCAATGGCAGGATGCACTATTTTATGAAAAGCAAAGCCATACAGGTCAGGGGAGGAAGATGCCCCGGGGAGACCACGGAGACACTGCTCTCTGCCCGTCTGGATTCGAAGTTACAGGCAGAGAATAAACCTGTGTATTGATCCGATTTCATACTATGCGTCCGTCTGTCGATTCGGAGGATTTTCATCTTGGGTGAATCCGTTCACGAAAATATCAATAAGAAGAACGCATGCGCATGCAGAATTTGATAAATAGGAGAATGACAGAACCGATAATACAGGAGTAAAGCTGGGCGTGTTCCCGGTTAAAGGTGTTGTCAATCATGCGGTGAATGATTGCTCCGCCATGATAGGCCCAGCGATTGATGGAGGAATGGCTTCCTGTATTGGAATAGGTTACCTCATAACCGGGAATAGGGCTTTCGATTACGTAATAATCCCCTTCTTCCGGGAGGTTTTCAAAATGATACCAGCCATTGAGTCCGGCGATAGGCGTTCTGCTGAATTCCTTGCCATTTCGGTAGAGAATGAGTCTGGGCTCAGGGAGTTCATCGACGCTGGAAGACAGCTCATACCAGACTTCCCTGACGGAGATGCGTTTATCCCGGGAAAGAACAGCTGCCTGTTGTGTCTTTGTTTGAAGCATCGGATCCGGGAGCAGCAGTGCCAGAGCACTTTCCATATGCCTTACACCAAAGGCAAACAGAAGAATCAGCGGAAGTAAAACGAATAGGCATTTACCTCGAGGACGCATAAACCAAACCTGACGTTTGCGTTGCATGCTGTACACCTCCCCTGGAATGAAAATCCTATATATTTCATTATAAATTCAGTATACCATACATTTTTTTCATCTTCATTTCAGGATATTAAGGTTTCATTAAGATCTTTTTACAAATTCCGGAAGTGTTTCTTTGATTATAAACAATTTGTGAAACCTGTCGCTGGACAGGAAAGCGACAGACATTTTGAATGCAGGTGAAATGGGATTCCATCCAATGACGGCGAAAGAACGCATATTACGAAAAAAAATCCTTGAAAATAGGGTTTTTTAACATTTCTGCATTGACAAGCCTTTATAAATCAAGTATCATAAGCTCGTCCGTTAGGATAATATGAAAGGGGGACACTTGTATGAACAAAACTGAACTCATCGCAAAAGTCGCTGAAACGCAGGAGATGACTAAAGCTGATGCTGCTAAGGCCGTCAATGCTTCGTTGGATGCGATCTCCACAACCCTCGCAGCTGGAGAAAAGGTGCAGATTATCGGATTTGGCACCTTTGAGGTTCGCGAACGCAAAGCTCGCACCGGCCGCAATCCCGCAACTGGGGCTTCCATTAAGATCAAGGCCAGCAAGGCCCCTGCTTTCAAGCCGGGCAAGGCCCTGAAGGTTGCTGTCAATCCGCCTGCAAAGAAGTCCAAGAAGAAAAAGTAATGATGAAAGGGCATCCGGTTCCGGATGCCCTTTTTTAGAGAAAGGAGTAAGGCAAATATGGGTCTTTTCAGCAAAAAGGTATGTGATATCTGTGGTGATGAGATTGGTTTGCTTGGAAATAAGAAACTGGCAGATGGCAATCTCTGCAAGCATTGTGCAGAAAAGCTTTCACCTTATTTCGATGACCGGAGAAACAGTACGGTAGAAGAGATTGCGAGACAGCTTCGTTATAGAGAAGAAAACGCTAAAAGGCTCGTCGATTTTCATCCTACGCTGATGCTGGGAATGAAGACCAAAATCTATCTGGATGAGGAAAAAGGAGCATTTCTCGTAAGCTATCGAAATGACTGGCGAGTTGGCAATCCGGATATTATCTCACTGAATAGTGTAGTAGACTGTACCTACAGAGTGATTGAAAACCGGTCTGAAGTAAAAGACAAGACTCCTGAGGGACGCTATGTTTCCTACAATCCGCCAAGATATACCTACAGCTATCAGTTTCTGATAACCATTGCCGTGGATACGCCATGGTTCCAGAGTATTTCTTTTGAGCTGACGGATGTCCGCCCGAAGAACAAGATCGGCCAGGATTATCGTGAGTATGATCGCTATGCACGTGAAATCTGCCAGATCATGAAGGAAGGTCCGTCCGTTCAGGTAGAAGAGGATGTGACAGAGAATACACTTCAGGCGGGCCAGTGGAAATGTGAATGCGGACAGATCAACACAGACGCTTTCTGCACTGCCTGCGGTGCCAGAAAGCCGGTCCCTGCAGCAGATTCCAATGTCTGGAAGTGTGCGTGCGGACATACGAATACTACAGCCTTCTGTACGGAATGCGGAGCCAAAAAGCCCGAGGAAGCTTCATTGAATCCGGAAGAATGGAAATGCGAGTGCGGTCATATCAATAAAGGAAAATTCTGTACGGAATGCGGAAAGCCCAGACCCATTAAGCCGGCTGTGGTGGCGAAGCGTTTCTGCACAGAATGCGGGTACCAGGTTCCGGATCCTTCAAATCCACCAAGGTTTTGCCCCAACTGCGGCAAACCCTTTACTGCTTAGCAGCATGGAAAGGATAGTATCCTCATGTTACTTACCGGGAACTCCTTTTATTTTGAGTTTGAAGTCAAACTGATGGAAATGCTTCAGACAAAGCTGAGCCCAGCCTTAATCGAGATTATTTCAGCCTTTTCCATGTTTGGAGAAGAGACAATCATGGTAATGCTTCTGGGCTTCTTTTACTGGAGCTATGATAAGCAGATGGGGAAAACCTTAGGACTAAACGTTCTTGTTGCTACGGCATGGAATCCCATGATGAAAAATATAGCCATGCGCCGCAGGCCGTATATGGTTCATGAGAAGATCGATATATTCCGAGTTGTGGCTCCTTCAGAAGATCCCATGAATATTGCCGCACAGGGATATTCCTTTCCTAGCGGACACTCTACCTGTGCGGTTGCTACCTATGGCTCCATTGCAAAGGAAACACGTCGGCGTATCTGGATGGCAGCAGCTGTTGTTCTGTCCGTTCTTGTCGGTTTTTCAAGAGTCGTTGTTGGAGCACATTATCCGACCGATGTACTTGTCGGCTGGCTTGTCGGCCTTCTGGCGATGTTCCTTGTTCCTTTTCTCCGGAAGAAAATAAAGAAGACGGCTATCTTTAATTCCCTTCTTCTGATTACCATATTACCTGGCTTCTTTTACTGCAAGAGTTCCGATTTCTTTACTTCCGTGGGGATGGTCCTTGGTTTCATGCTTGCAATATGGCTGGAAGAGCGTTTTGTTCATTTTGAAAACACAAGGATACCAGTCTGTATGATTTTAAGGGTACTGGGCGGAGGAGTATTATTCTTCGGCTTGAATATTCTATTGAAAATGCCTTTCAGTAAACAATTCCTTGAAAGCGGGACACTTGCTGCTAATCTGGTCCGAACACTTCGTTACTTTATTATTATGATTTTGGAAATTGCCTTTTATCCCATGCTTTTCCAGTTTATGCCTCCCTTGCCGTTTCTTGGAAAAATGGCTTAGATTGGCTTCAAAATTCATATAATTTGGAAAGAACATAACCAGGAAGGAGACCGTTCAGGGTCTCCTTTCATCGTTATTCAGCATTTGCTGTGTTTTGATTGGATCAATCAAATATGTTATAATATTCAGAGACCGGGGATGTTCTACTCACGTTCTTGCGAATATCACAGGCGCCAGCAATGAAGGAGGAGGTCGGGTATTCGCATAAAGTCGGGCACGCAGTCCCGCTGATTAAAGCATGCTGATTATTATCCTGCAATGGGGGTAATGAGTCCCAACGAGGTCATAAAAAGGAAAGAGGAGAGATAAAATGAATCAAGTGATGCCAGGGTCTGGTGGAGAGCGTTATGTAACCTATGATGAACGTAAAGGCAATGAATCCATTGTATATTTTACGAGAGATCTGTCCCCGGAAGGCCTGAAGAAGATGGTTGACAGAGTTAACGGACATATTACAGGGAAAATAGCCATCAAACTCCATACCGGAGAGCAGTATGGTCCGAATTTTATACCGCATGACTGGATTGAGTATTTGGTAAGGAACGAACTCCATGATGCAACCATTGTAGAAACGAATACTTTCTATGAAGGGGACCGCGATACCACGGAAAAGCATCTTGAAACCCTGAAGGTCAATGGATGGACCTTCTGCCCGGTGGATATCACTGATTCAGAAGGTACAACGGAATTGCCCGTTAAAGGCGGAAAATGGTTTGACCATATGACTGTCGGCAAGACCTTACCGACGTATGACTCCCTGGTCGTTCTGACCCATTTCAAAGGGCATACTATGGGCGGATTCGGTGGAAGTAATAAAAATATAGGTATCGGCTGTGCGGATGGTAAAATTGGAAAGAAAGCAATCCATCAGCGGGAGGGCAGCGATGATCAATGGAGTATTGCAGAGGAAGAGCTCATGGAACGCATGACGGAGTCCTGCAAAGCAACGGTTGATCATTTTGGCAAACAGATTTGTTTTGTGAATGTGATGCGCAATATTTCTGTCTCCTGTGACTGTGAAGGATGCCTTGCGGAAAAGGTGGTAACACCTAACATCGGCATTCTGGCTTCAACGGACATTCTTGCAGTAGATCAGGCCTGTGTGGACATGATCTATGCACTCTCAGAGACTGACGGCGCATCGATGCGTGAGAGAATAGAAAGCCGGCATGGACATCGCCAGCTTTCCTATATGGAAGAGCTGGGCATGGGAAACCGGCGGTATATCCTTCTGGATGTGGATCATATGGATGCCCGTATTCAGCCCGCTGATGCGGTGGAAGGTGTTGAGCCATTCGTAGAACTTCCGATTGTTGCGGAACGGCGCAATAAGGCACTTGCAGCCCTTGAGGCAGCTCAGGCATCGCTTAATCAACAGTAAGAGCACTGTTGTTTTCTGAGCGGAAATGGAATTGAACCTATTGGAGGAAAGACGAGATGAGTCAGGCAATCGTGTTTTTGGCCGATGGCTTTGAGGAATGTGAAGGTCTTCTTGTAGTCGATCTTCTTCGCCGTGCCGGTGTTGAAGTTATTACAGCTTCCATTATGGGAAGAAAAGAGATCGTTTCTTCTCACCATATTACGATTCTGGCAGATACGCTGGCGGAAAACGTGGATTATGGTAAAGCAGATATGGTGATTCTTCCTGGAGGAATGCCGGGGACAGCGTACCTCGGAGAACATGATATCGTAAAATCGCAGTGTCTTTCTTTTGCGAAAAATCGCTATGTTGCGGCTATATGTGCCGCACCGAGCATACTTGCCGGGCTAGGAATGCTGGAAGGAAAAGATGCGACCTGTCATACGGCCTTTGAAGGCAAGATGGCGGGTGCGAATGTAACAGGAAAAAGTGTAGCCGTTTCCGGCAATATTATTACTGGTCAGGCGCTTGGAGCTGCTATTCCTTTCGCACTGGAATTGATAAAGGTCCTGGTAGATAATGAGACAGCTGCCAAGGTCGCAGAAGCGATCTGTTACAGAGGTTGAGATAAGGCATAACGGGTAATCTGATGGAAGCGATATCAGAAAGATTGCTGACAAGATAATTATCCCATCGAAGCAAGGTGGGCAAATGCTCGCATCGAAGTTTTCCGTTTTCTGGAAAGTTATATCTGAATATGAAGAAAAAGGGTTTTGTCATTTGCATGGCAGGACCCTTTTTCTAAAGAAATGGAGAAATAATCATATAGGTTTCAGAATCTCCCTGTTTATCTCCCAGTTTTTCCGTGAAATACGTTCTTCTGATCAGACCGAAGAACAGGAGCTGAAGTCAAAAGACCTTGGATTTGTGAGTTGGTGGACCAAGTATTCATGAGCGAAGGTGGGCAAATATGGATGAGAAACTGGGGCAATTATTCGATGACATATCAGATGTGCAACGTGGAATATCTGGCGATAACTGTCCCTGAATTACTCCGTCACTTCGTAAGCCAGCAACCAAAAAGTAAGAAGCTAACAGGTGCGTTTATCGCTATTCAAAGTAAGCTCAAAAAAGAGCAGCATCACTGCTGCCCTGCAATTTCTTTTACCTTATAGTAATAATCACGGCCAAGGTTGTTGCCGAAACGAGAACGGAGTTTATTGTAGGCAACCCGCAGAGAGGAACTCTCATTGAAGATACTGACGACAACAGGAGCATCTTCCGGGGGAAAACCTGCATCCAGTAACAGCTGAAGCGGATCCGTTTCGTGGGATTCTGCCGGCTCTGTATCTGCGTTTTCTGCAGGAATCTGAGGTTCTGCCACCGAAGCTGCGGCATTTTCAGGCTGCATGGCGATTTCCGCAGAGCCTGATTCGGAAACAGCCTTGCTATTCTCAAATGGCTCTTCTTCCAGCTGGTTATCTTCTTCGACGGGAGGATTCTCTTCTGCATTTACAGGATTGCTGTAAGCGGGAGAAGAATCGGACTGAGAGAATTCTGAATCTGAAGTTTCGAGAGGAGATGTCTTTTCCTCTTCCGAAGATGGAATGCTGGCAGAATCCTCGCTTTCCCTGGCGTCCTTTACAGGTTCCCCAGAAGGAGAGGACTGAGAGGACTGATCTTCAGCTTCATTGGTCGGGAGAGCATTTTCCTCTTTATTCTGGAAGGATTCGATTTCAGACGTTGCAGTTTCTGCTTCCTTCTCCATCTCTTTTGCTGAAATGGATGCTTCTTTCTTTTCCGCAGCTTTGTCAGAAGCCGTTCTCTTTGCATCCGGCTTTGAAGCTTCCGAGACAGCAAAACTGGGCAGCTCAATGTACGTCTGGCCTTCCTTTTCTTCAAAGACAAACACATCATTATACTGTCGTGTCAGATAATTGAGCGGACGACGTTTTGATTTCTGCTGGTCGAAACGATATTCAGGAAGGCTGTTCAGGGAACTGAACAATGTGGTGGTCAGCATTCTGCCGCCTGCAGACTGCAATTGCTCTGTTATGAACTGTTTGATAACTTGCAGTCGCCCTGCATGCGTGTCTGCTATCGGTTTGCGGTGTCCATTCTGTTGACCGGATGAGCCCTGTGCCTTTCCTGCAGCAGGAGTTGATTCCTTGGGAGGATTCAGGGGTGCAGACGGTACAGGCTTGGAAGGCTGTACCTGCACTGTTTGAGAAACTGCGATCGGTGCAGGTTGTGGAATCGTGGGTTTGGAAGAAACAGAGGACTGTGGAGCGGCCGGCTGAGGCCGAGAGGATGGAATAACAGTGGCAGGTGAGGCTTTGGCTGTACTCTTAGACTGAAATACAACGAAGCTTGTACATGCGGTACGCCACAGTTCATTGGCTTTGTCCGTACCCATTCCGATAACTTCGATACCGGCATTACGAAGACGTACGGAGAGTGAAGAAAAATCGGAGTCGGAAGAGGCAATAATCATTGCATTCAGATCACTGCGTGTCATAAGATCCATACATCCGATGACGAGAGAGATATCGGATGAATTTTTTCCCTTGGATGCCCGAATAGTCAGATTTGGATGGATTGCATAGCGAAGAACAGGGGCAACCCAGGTGTTCAATGCCTGCGCTGTTCCATAAATCTCCTTGGCAACAATTGTACCAAGAGATTTTGCGTGTTCGAAAATCTGATCTGCAAAAGAGGGCATCACATTTTCTGCATCAATAAGGATTGCGAGATTCAAAATGGTCATTCCTCCTGATTTGTGGTCGAAGAGAAGCCTTCTTTTATCATAAAGAAGGGAAGGGGAATTGCCTGTCCATGTGAAACACGGTAGATCAGAGAGAGAATAAACGCTGCAATAACACGATTGGATGAGACGCCTGTATAAAACAATAAATGAAATGAATCCGGCAGTTGGAGAAAAGGCGTTCTTTATCGCATATGCATCAATGGTTCCATATCTCAGATAAGTACAGAAAAATTACACGATAGGATTCAAAATGATCAACGCATTCTCTCGAAAAAAGACACAACCGGAAACGGGATTATGCAGGCGGACAGTTTTCAAAGTCAGTATAGGAATCATCCTGCAATTGTCTGCAGCTACGAAGGAAAACAGTGCAGGAGTTACTTGTTTGCCCCGGATAATTCAAGGCAGCGTTTATTGCATTACATCACAGGGAAAACCGTGAAAACCTTTTGTAGTATAGCAGAAAAAGAATAGAGTGACAATAAGCAGTCTTCAAATCTGATGAAGGGCACAAAAGGGGCTCTGTTTTTTCCTGCAAAACGGAAGACTTTAGACGATTTGGTGGATGAAGCACGGTGTTTCTCTTTCGGGAAAATCCATTTGATGAAGGTTGTGCTGTAGTTTGTATTTGGCGGATCTGTTTCGCAGAAAGGCATTCCTGAAAGGAGAGTGGACGCTACAGCTGTAAAGGGTTTTCCTAAAGATCTCCAAAGAAGGAAGTATTTGCTGGAATATCATATTTCCTTGCGGATACACCTTGTAATGGTAATAAAGATGGATTATGATTACTGCATGAATAGAAAAATACCCAGTTGAGCAATATTGCCGGCATCCATTTCGCATAATGGAAACAGGAGAATAGGAATATTCATAAAATGGCTCCGGTATGTACCATTTTTAAAATGAACGTCATAACATCAGGACAGACGGACTGCTGCGGGGGAGTGTTCAACGGTATTACAATGTTTAAAAGATTAACCTCACGAAGAGGCTTTGACTTTTTAATCTGTACCAGGCAATGACAGAATACAATTATGGAATGCGTGTTCTTACGATAATTAAGTGCAAGGAGAACGGATAATGAAGACACTGATTGAACTCTATGACGAGCGGCCGCTCGAAAATGTGCTTGGGACTGAAATGTTTCGTCCCGAGGAGACCATCTTTATCTGCCCTGCTGAGGTGGCAAAAGATGAAAACATCCGGGAATCTTTGAAACATTATTTCAAACATCGGGGAATTTCTGTAAGGTTATCGTTTATTGGTGTAAATATGATGGATGCGGGCGGCCTGGAACAATGTCTTCGTGAAACCCTTTCCAAACATGAGGATTGTACGGTAGATATTTCAGGTGGCACAGATGCAGCTCTTTTTGCTGCCGGCAGCGTTTCCGGTGATGCCGCTGTTATTACTTACAGCCACAACAAGAACCGTTTTTTTGAAATCAAGAATGCACCATTTGCGAGGGGTGTCTTGTGTACGGTAAAACAGGATGCAGAATCCTGTTTTCTGATGGCAGGAGGTACACTCCTTCCGGGAAGGGAAGATAATCGGAAACTGGCAGACAAAGGCGAGGAAATAGAAAAGCTTTATGAGGTCTATGTGAAATACCGTTCGATCTGGAACCGCCAGATCAGTTATATTCAGAGAATTTCCTCTGCAAATGACGAGAAGCTGCAGGCGAACGGAGAAAGAACGGTCAAGGCAGATAACCGGCATATCAAGGCGGATTCTGATTTCCTCGAGGCCTTGGAAAGGAAGGGGCTTATCCGTTCCCTTTCTGTAACGGATAAAGAAGTTTCCTTCCTTTTCCCGGATGAGATCGTTCGCTTTTGGTTGAGAGATGTGGGCTCTGTTCTGGAACTGCATGTTTATCAAGCATGCCTGGTGGCAGGTTGCTTTGATGATGTTGTGTTAAGTGCTGTAGTTAACTGGAATGATAAAGCACGGAATCGTGATACGGTCACCAATGAAATTGATGTTATGGCAATCAGCGGTGTCCATCCGGTTTTTATCAGTTGTAAGACAAGTGAGATTCATACAGAGGCACTCAATGAGCTTGCAATATTGAGGGATCGGTTCGGTGGAAAGGGATCCCGTGCAATGATTGTGACATCTGCACCGGCTTCCCAAAACCGATCTGCAGCACATAACCGTGCGAACGAACTGGGGATTGAGGTTGTAGAATGGCGTGACCTGAGCATGGAGCATCTGGTGTCTCGGTTGAGAAGCCAGAAAGCCTTTGGCAGATAATGCATTATACACTGCTTATGATAGTTCTCTTTCGGGTACGTCATCGGCAGTAATGAGGTTTTGCACATCATCATATTTTACGAATAACGCGGAAAAAGGTGAATCTCAGCTTTTCCGATGCTTTTTGAAACACAGCACTTTTTGCTGTGTTTTTTTGTTGCACAAACACAGCGAAAAAAGCTGTTTTGAAAGAGGAACGAAGGAGAATGCTTGACAGGGAAAAGGGAAGTACCTCTGGTTTGTGCGGTGCTGCTAATTTCGTTTTCAGATTGAATAAGAGACAGTCAGGATTCCATTAAAACGTGACAATGATGAAGGCAGGTGAAATAAGCCACGAAGTTTGTATTATAACTATTGTTGAGTTGCTGATGGATTCTATGCGTGATATAATAGATGTGATAAATAAATGGATGTTCATATGCTGGAGGATGGTGTTGCTTCTTGGAGAATACGAAAAAAAGAAGACAGAGAGAGATTGAAGATATCGTTCAGGAGCTGCCCGATAATGAGCAGAACAAGAAAGAGCATACTACTGTTGAAGGACAATTGAATGATAAGCTGGCACCAGACCTTAAACTAGTCGAACCGACCGAAAGAGTCGCATCGATGGCTAAGACGGTTCCAGCTGCAGTCACAGAAGCGGCAAGAGTGGATTATCGTACGATGATGGGACATGCTTGCCGCAGATGCATCAATGTGCGGACCGGTGTCCATCTTGTACCCAAACAGTGTGTCTATAAGATGAAAGGCGACAGGATTGGAATGTTTTACTGCGATTATTGCGGCATGGAGCGACATATTGTTGAAAAACTGAAATTCACAGGAAAATGGACGGTATTCACGGGAAAAATGAAATAAGAATAGACTTTATTCGGAATCCGTCTGTTCCATTATGCTGGGATTTATGAGGAGAATTTAGAAATTCAACAGAAAAAGAGGCTTGAACAGCCTCTTTTTGTTATATTTCGATGGAATAAAACCGAAAAACAAACAATATGTTCTGAAAAGGGAGGGGGAGAATAACCATTATCCGAGATAGGCTTTACGCACAGCATCATCATGCATGAGATTATCAGCAGTGCCAGATTTGGAGATGAGGCCGGTTTCAAGCACATAAGCACGGGAGGCGATGGATAGAGCCATCTGGGCATTCTGCTCCACCAGGAGGATGGTCGTTCCGCTTTCGTGAAGTTCACGGATGATATCAAAAATCTGGTCGACCAGAATTGGAGCCAATCCCATGGAAGGTTCATCCAGCATAAGCAGACGGGGCTTGCTCATTAAGGCACGTCCCATGGCAAGCATTTGCTGTTCACCACCGGAGAGAGTGCCTGCAACTTGCTTATGTCTCTCCTTAAGGCGGGGAAAACGATTGAAGACATCCTCCAGACTATCCTGCAGCTCAGATGCCGGACGGGTAAAGCCGCCCATTTCGAGGTTTTCACGGACGGTGAGCTGCTGGAATACACGACGTCCTTCAGGACAGAGGGCAAGGCCCTGTGACACGATTTTATTAGCTTTCTGACCAGTGATGTTTTTATCGTTGAAAGTGACGGTTCCATGCTTTGCCCTGAGAAGACCTGCGATTGTATTCAGACTGGTGGATTTACCTGCACCGTTAGCGCCGATAAGAGTAACGATTTCGTTTTCATTGACTTCAAAGGAGATGCCCTTGATAGCATGAATACTGCCATAGTACACGTGCAGATCTTCGACTTTCAGTAATGCCATGCTTAAGCCTCCTTTTGTTTGCCGAGATAGGCTTCGATGACCACGGGGTTCTGCTGGATCTGCTCTGCTGTTCCTTTGGCAATCACTTTGCCGTAATTGAGCACGCAAATGCCTTCACAGATACCCATGACCAGCTTCATATCGTGCTCGATCAGAAGAATTGCGATTTTGAAGCGATCCCGGATTTTAACGATATTCTCCATGAGCTCTTCTGTTTCATGAGGGTTCATGCCTGCAGCCGGCTCATCGAGGAGGAGGAGGCTGGGATTGGTTGCCAGTGCCCGGACGATTTCAAGCCGACGCTGGGCACCATAGGGAAGAGAGCCGGCCTGATGAGAGGCAAGACCTTCCATGTCAAAAATAGAAAGGAGATCCATGGCACGCTCATGCTGAGCACGTTCGCCTCTCCAGTAGCCGGGAAGACGGAAAATTCCCGTGAACATATCATACTTGATCTGGTTATGAAGGCCGATGCGAACATTGTCTTCGACGCTCATATTGGAGAAAAGACGAATATTCTGGAAAGTTCTTGCAATACCCATCTTGCTGGCCTGTTCAGTATTCATTCCAGCAGTATCGCGGCCATTTATAAGGATGGTGCCCATGGTTGGCTGGTATACCTTGGTAAGAAGGTTGAAAACGGTGGTTTTACCTGCTCCGTTAGGACCGATAAGACCGGCGATTTCTGTCCGGCCGATGATCAGATTAAAATCTTCCACAGCATGGAGTCCGCCGAAGTCAATGCCAAGATTGCGGGTTTCGAGAACAGGACGCTTGTCAACATCCCGCTCCGGGATGAGACCATAACTGGGGGAAGGCACCATCTTGGTGGGTTCTTTTTTAAAGTTTGCCATGGATTATTCCCCCTTTCTGATTTCTTTTGAATTGGCACGTTTTGGAATAAGACGTGTAATGAGATTCTTGAAGGTCGGATTATTGGTAGCCAGCATGACGAGAATCAGAACAATGGCATATACCAGCATTCTGTAATCGGAGAAAGCACGCAGCAATTCCGGAAGGATCGTGAGCAAAGCTGCAGCAACGACAGAGCCGCGAATGTTGCCAATACCGCCAAGCACAACGAACACCAAGACAAGAATGGAAGTGTCAAACTTGAATTTTGCGGCACTTACAGTAGAGAAGTTAAGACCATAGATTGCACCGGCCATTCCGGCAAGTACGGCGGAAGTGACGAAAGCCATCATCTTGTACTTGGTGACCTGCAAACCAACGGATTCAGCAGCGATTCGACTGTCCCGGATTGCCATGATTGCGCGTCCCGAACGGCTGTCGATGAGATTGAGTACTACAAACAATGTGACAAGCACAAGAATGAAGGAAACCTCAAAAGTTGCCATTTTTACGACGCCTGTAGCACCGGCGGGGCCATTCAGAAGAAGTTTTCCCGGCAGATTCGGATTGACAAAACCAAAGTGAAGTGCGGCCCCATCAATGGATATATAAACGCAGTTCATAACATTTCGGATGATTTCACCGAAAGCAAGCGTAACAATGGCAAGATAGTCACCGCGAAGGCGAAGTACGGGGATGCCGATGAGTACGCCGGCAATGCCGGCACATATACCGCCGATAATGATGGCAAAGATCAGACACAGCAGCTGATTCTGTACTAACAGGCCTTTATTCAGCCACATTCCTGCGACGATACCGGAAAAGGCGCCGATGCTCATGAAGCCTGCATGGCCCAGGGAGAGCTCTCCGGAAATACCTACTGTCAGGTTGAGGCTGACTGCCATGCAGATATAAACACAAATCGGAATCAGTTGTCCTTTTAAAGAACGGGACATGTTTCCGGTTTTGATCATTGCCTGACAGATAATAAACGCAACAATGACGATTCCGAAGGTGATGAGCTTATTTATCAGTGTACTTCTGTTTTTCATATTGCTCACCTTACACTTTCTCGCGGATGTTCTTGCCAAACAGGCCGCTTGGCTTGACCAGCAGAACGATGATGAGGACGGCGAATACAATCGCGTCGCCCAACTCGGTGGAAATGTATGCTTTCCCCAGGATTTCGATGACACCGAGCAGAATGCCGCCAACCATAGCGCCCGGAATCGAACCGATTCCGCCGAAAACAGCGGCAGTGAACGCCTTGATGCCAGGCATGGAACCAGTGGTAGGCATCAGTGTAGGATAGGCAGAGCAGAGAAGAACTCCTGCGATGGCTGCGAGTGCTGATCCGATTGCGAATGTGATGGAAATCGTAGCATTCACATTGATGCCCATCAGTTCAGCGGCACCCTTGTCCTCTGAGACCGCACGCATGGCTTTTCCCATTTTCGTCCTGCTGGTGAAGAAGGTGAGTGCAATCATAATGGCAATATTGGCGAGTATGGTCGTGATGGTTTCGCTGGATACGATAACTCGCCCCTGCATCAGAGTGATGGGGGTAAAGTGAATGACGGAAGGAAAGCTTTTCGGGGTTGCGCCCCAGATCAGCAGGGCAGAGTTCTGAAGCAGATAACTCATCCCGATTGCTGTGATGAGCACAGCAAGACCTGGTGCCTGACGGAGGGGCTTGTAGGCGAGCGCCTCGATGGTGACTCCCAATACGGTACAGGCTGCCATTGCCAGTATAACAGCAAGCAAACCTGGAAGGCCGAGATACTGCGTGCAGCAGAAGGCAACATAGGCGCCGATCATGATGATGTCGCCATGAGCGAAATTCAGCATCTTAGCGATGCCGTAAACCATGGTATAGCCAAGTGCAATAATAGCATAAACGCTGCCGAGACTGATACCGTTAATCAAGTAAGAAAGAAAAAGGCTCATTTTTTTCACCTCACGGAGGATGGAATCGGTTCCCAACGGCAACCGGCCCTACCTGTCAGCTGCCGTTGAGAACCGTTTATATAAGGACATGGCCCCGGGGCCTGCCGGGGCCATGATATGCGCGAGAGATATTAAAGATTTTCAGGGCTTACATAAACACCGTCGGAGATGACAACAGCCTTCGGGGTCTTGCTGACGGAGCCGTCTTCATTCCAGGTCATCGTGCCGGTCAGGCCGGTGATTTCGAGGGTCTTGAACTGCTCGATCAGAAGTTCACACGCTTCTTCTGCAGGAGTATCACCGGTGATGCCAGCGTTCTGGCAGGCGGTATACAGCGCATAGACAGCATCGTAGTTGTCAGCCGCAAACTGGCTGGGGGTTGTACCAAACTGGTCGACATAAGCAGTGACGAAGTTTACGGTCATTTCGTCGGTGGCGTCGGCTGCGAACGGGGTAAGAAGCATAACACCGTTGGCCAAGGACTTGTCAAATCCTTCGATGGAAAGGATTCCGTCCATACCGTCAACACCGAAGAAGGTGGGAGCATAACCCATGCTGTTGGCCTGCTGCAGGATCATGGAAGCAGGAGTGTAATAAATGGGCAGGAAGACCAGATCGGCGCCGGCTTCCTTGGCAGCGGTAACCTGAACGGAGAAGTCGGTGGTTTCATCGGTAAAGGTGGAAACAGCAACGATTTCAATTCCGAGGTTCTTCGCTTCGGCTTCGAAGGTCTGATAGATTCCGGTGGAATAAGCATCAGCGTTGTTGTAGATCACAGCGATCTTGGTGCCGAGGCCGTTCTCCTTGATATATTCAGCAGAGGCAGTTCCCTGTGCCGGATCAGTGAAGCAGACCTGATACATGTTATCCTTGTCAGCGGTAACAGCAGTGGAGCTGGCGCTTGGGGTCAGCATGAAGATGCGGTCACTGAAAGCTTCAGCGCTGACAGCAATGCAGGGGTTGGTGGTAGTGGTGCCGGCGATCATCTGTGCACCATTGTCAAGAACAGTGTGATAAGCATTCACAGACTTTTCAGCATCGTGCTCATCATCCTCGATAAGCAGTTCGATGACAGTTTCACCGGCTTTTGCATTGATTTCTGCAGCAGCGATGATAGCACCACGCTGGCATGCCAGACCATAGTCCGCAGCAGGACCGGTCATTGGACCGATAACGCCAATCTTGATTGCACCGTCAGCAAAAGCCAACGTGGCAGTCAGTGCAAGCGCCAGAACCAGAACGGCAGCAAGCATTTTCTTCATGAGAGTTCCTCCTTCTAAATTGGCCGCTTTTCAGCGTTTTTTCAGCTTTTTTGCTGATGCCCGTTATTATACCGCAATTATACAGTCGATTCAAGCATTTAACCTCACTTTTTTTCATTTGTAGCATGAAAAAAATTCATTCAAATGAATAATGGAAATGCAAAACTTGCAATTTATTACATAAGTTGTTCAAAAATCCCAAAGAAATGAACAAAATCTCTCGGTAAAACCATTCCTACGGAAAGCATCATTCTCCCTCGTCAACCTCAGACCGAACAGCAGGGTAACTGCTGGAAGACCGGAAATGTATAATGCACGCTATGTTCTTTACTTTTGAGGAAGGGTTATTGCTCTGTACCTTGCTGCTTCTTCCGGGGAATGCTTTACTGACTCTTTTTAGCGGAGGAGTGCACGAAAAAGTGTTGCGGTGTATAATACAGTAAAGTATAAGATGGAGCGTGAAAGGATATGCCATTCGAAATAATTCGGAACGACATTACCAAGGTAAAAGCGGATATCATTGTAAACACAGCCAATCCGCATCCTGTTATTGGCGATGGTACGGACAGTGCCATCTATCATGCAGCAGGAGAAAGGCAGCTGCTTTCCGAGAGAAAGATGATCGGGGATATTCTCCCCGGTGAAGCAGCAGCTACTCACGCTTTTGCGCTATCCGCAAAGTATATTATTCATACAGTTGGACCGATTTGGAGGGGCGGGAATAGCGGCGAGCGTGATACGCTCCATTCCTGTTACAGAAATTCCCTGCGGCTTGCGGCATCGTTAGGAGCAGAAAGCATTGCTTTTCCAATGATTGCAACCGGAGTATACGGCTTTCCGAGAGATGAGGCACTCCAGATTGCGCTGTCGGAAATCAGTCAGTTCCTGCTTGCCAATGAGATGAAAGTGACGCTGGTTGTTTTTGACCGCAGGACAGTTTTCCTTTCGGAAAAGCTCCTTGGTGAAATTGATTCCTTTATCGATGAATACGGGGTTCGGCAGGCAAGAGAAGCAGAATACGGCCCCTGTTATCAGGATGAAATCAGGCGGAGAAGACAGGAATCAGATAGAAGGCATACTTTGGAGGAATCCCCGCTCCGCTCTGCCCGAAATGCTTATCTGGAGGACGAAATGGCGCCTCCCTGTATGGCGCCCAAAGCTTCTCCGCGTGAACCGCTGCAGAATGTGAAGCAGGAACAACTGGAGCAATTCACAGATCGCTCCCTGCTTCGGAACACCGAAATTAGACCGTCAGTTGGAAGCGGGGCAAGGGATGCTTCCAGCAGGCCGTTTCCGACCTCTGCTCCCGGGATGGAGGCAGAAGAATTATCTGCCGGTCCGAACTTCGGTGCTGCGCTTACCGGGAAGAGCCTGGAGGAAATTCTGGGGGATACCGGGGAATCTTTTCAGGAACGCCTGTTTGAACTCATCGATGAAAGCGGGATGGACGATGTCACGGTTTACAAGACTGCAAACATCGATCGAAAGCTATTTTCACGTATCCGCTGCAATAAGGATTATAAGCCGAAAAAGCGCACTGCCGTGGCTTTTGCCATTGCTCTCCGGCTGGACATGCCAACCATGATGGATTTGCTCTCGCGTGCGGAAATTGCTTTTTCTCCCAGCAACCGTTTTGACCTCATCATCACCTATTTTGTCAGCAATGGTATCTATGATATGTATGAGATCAACACTGCTTTGTTTAAATACGGGGAGCCTTGTCTTGGAGAATAAAACCGTCAGGTAAAGCAGGCTGTCCCGCCTTCGGTCCATTCTATTTCAGAACTGAAGGACAAATCCTCTGAGGTACGGGAATACTATTTATATCGTCCGATCAGGTCTCCAACTGCTCAGGAGGAGTTTATCTGCCTTCCGGAGATGGTTTCCTGTCCAAACGATCGGTTGATGGAAGGATTGCCTGTAAAAATCCATTATGAATCCCGGCCGTTATGGAAAGGCCCTGTCTGCTGCCATGAACCGGATTGGCCCGCACGGGAAACACCGGGAACGCCGGGTTGAAAGACAGAAATAAATCAGCTAAAATACATCGAAATATCGCACCAAAGAAAGGAAAATCGGCATGACAGATAAGATGCGAATCGAGCATGATACCATGGGTGAAATCGCTGTTCCGCAGGATCGCTACTGGGGAGCGCAGACCCAGCGCAGCTATGAGAATTTTGCTATTGGTACGGAAAGAATACCGATGGAGGTCATTCAGGCTTTTGCTGTCCTAAAAAAAGGTGCAGCACTTGCAAATGCAGAATTGGGTGTACTGGATTGGGAGAGGGCAAATCTGATTGCACGCGTATGTGACGAAATTCTGCAGGGCTCCCTGGATGATCATTTCCCGCTCAAGGTTTGGCAGACCGGCAGCGGTACCCAGAGCAACATGAACGTGAATGAGGTGATCGCCAACCGTGCAGCTGCCCTCGATAACAGGGTGAAACTGCATCCCAATGATCATGTTAACCGGTCACAGAGCAGCAATGACACATTTCCAACTGCAATGCATATTGCTGCAGTTATTGCCATGGAGGATGCCGTCCTGCCTGCGGTAAATGTTCTTTCCCAGACCCTGGGTGAACTGGAAAAGCGTTATATGGGTGTGGTTAAAATCGGAAGAACGCATCTCCAGGATGCAACGCCGCTTACTCTTGGCCAGGAGATCAGCGGATGGCATGCCATGCTGCTGGAAAATGAGAAGCAGATAGAAGCTTCGCTGCCCGGCCTCCGTCAGCTGGCCCTTGGCGGGACAGCAGTTGGCACCGGACTGAACGCACCTGCAGGTTTTGACCGCAAAGTAGCAGACAAGATTTCCGAACTTACCGGAAAACACTTTGTTACGGCAGCCAATAAATTCCATGCCCTGACGAGCCGAGATGCACTGGTCTTTGCACATGGAGCGCTCAAAGCCCTCGCGTGTAACATGATGAAAATTGCAAACGATATCCGCTGGCTGGCCAGCGGCCCCCGGTGCGGAATAGGGGAGCTGCGTATTCCTGAAAATGAACCTGGATCTTCCATCATGCCGGGAAAGGTAAACCCGACGCAGTGTGAGGCGGTGACGATGGTTGCCGTTCAGGTCATGGCCAACGATGTTGCGATGGGGATTGCTGCATCTCAGGGAAATTTTGAACTGAACGTTTTCATGCCTGTGACAATTTACAACTTCCTGCAGTCTGCAAGGCTTCTTTCGGATGTCATTCTTTCCTTTGAGAAAAACTGTGCCAGAGGGATTGTCCCCAACGAAGAGGTGATTGCCGGATACCTCAATCGGTCGTTAATGCTTGTGACTTCCCTCAGCCCTTCCATTGGCTATGAAAATGCGGCAAAGATTGCCAAATATGCACATCAGAAAGGCCTGACACTTAAAGCGGCAGCCCTTGAATTGAATATGCTGGATGAAGAAACCTTTGACAGGCTGGTGAGGCCTGAAAAAATGATCGGTAATATCGAAAAAGGACAGTGAACAGGATGGAGAGCATCTATGGAATTCATATGGAGGCGCTTTTAAGAAATCAGGAGCAGCTCCTTTCCGGAATCGAGAAGATTCGCATGGAAGAAAAGGCACGAACTGGAGAAGACCCGGTTGAGCACTGTCTTTCCCGGATTAAAAGTGAAGAAAGCATGCGGGAAAAGTGCCGCAGAAAGGGACTGCCTGAGACAACGGAGTCAGCCGTTCATATTATTCATGATGCAATCGGAATTCGCATTGTCTGTCCGCTGATCAGCAATATTTATCTCATGCGGGATGCCATTCTTGCACTTCCGGGCGTTGTACTGGAGGAGGAAAAGGATTATATCCGACATGCCAAGCCCAACGGATACCGCAGCTGCCATATTATCCTCAGACTGGAAGATGGCTATTTTGCAGAAATCCAGCTGCGTACCATTTCCATGGATACGTGGGCGGCTTTGGAACATCAGGTCAAGTACAAGAAGGAGCTTGGCGAGAATGTTGAGCTTATTGTATCTGAACTTAAGCGTTGTGCAGACGAACTGGCATCAACGGATCTGTCGATGCAGACCATTCACGATATGATTCACGGGGAGGCACCGGTATTATGAAAATCCTGATTGCGGAAGATACAAAAGATTTGAATCGCGTGCTTACGGCTGCACTCAGCCGGGAAGGGTACCTTGTGGATTCTGCCCTGGACGGGGTGGAAGCATCCGAATTCCTTGCAGAAACCGCTTATGATGTGGTGATCCTTGATATTATGATGCCACGCAAAAATGGACTTGAAGTGCTCCGTGAAATGAGACGCATGAAAAATGCCACTCCGGTTCTGCTGCTGACAGCGAAAGCAGAGGTGGAGGATCGCGTGGAGGGACTGGACGCCGGAGCAGACGATTATCTTCCGAAGCCGTTTGCCATCAAGGAACTGCTTGCAAGGGTGCGTGCATTGGGCAGAAGGCGGATGCAGGAGGCAGGAG
>CAMVHE010000027.1 GCA_947167215.1 uncultured Clostridia bacterium | reverse complement strand
AGTAGCCATCTTTTCATGGTATTGTCCTCCTTGAGTTTATTGGGGTTCAATTATAAAGACGTAGCATAGATGCTATTTCTTGCATGCAGCAGATTTCTTTCCAAAGATTATGCTGAACAAGAAACCAGCTTAAGTATATCACATTCAACCGCGTCTTTACACGTAATATGACAGGATGAAATGACTGGGGACGCTCCTGGCGCTGGTACCGGAGCGTCCATTTCTATGCGCCTCTTCGGAGGCTTTTTCTTTTGCTCGCATTGATCATTCAGCGATGACTGTGGAGAAAAATCTCTGATTCTTTAGCCAAATTGCCTTGATTTTTACATAGGCAGATGGAGCGGCTGATCCGTGTCTCAGAGATTTGTCTGACAGCCGCTTCAGAAATCTCAAAAAAGTGTTTCCACTTTCCGCTGATTTGGACATAGGAGGGTGAACGATGATCATGACACCGTTCGATGCTTACCAAAAAAGTCTCAATGACTTTGGGCAAAACACCTGAGATTTTGCATAGGGAGTTGGAGGGCAACCTCAACAGTCCACAACGGGATCAGAAAGGATGGTTAATAAATGAGAGAAGAGCAAAATCGGACGATCCACTGCAGCTTCGATGTGACGCCGGACGAAGCGGATATCATCAAGCAGAAGATGGCAGCTGCCGGGTTGAAAAACAAATCTGCCTTCTTCCGTGCCATGGTATTGAACGGATATCTCCTGCGGCTCGATCTCCCTGAGCTTCGGAAACTCGTTCGCCTGATCAGCCGTCTTTCCAACAACGTGAATCAGATCGCGCTGCGCATGAACGAAAAGGGAAACATCTATGAAACGGAACTGGATGAAATCATTCGGAATGAACAGGAGATATCGGAAATGCTGTGGCAAATGATTGAACGGCTGTACCGCATATCTGAGATCCCTTGAACGGCAGCACGCGAAATCCCTGGCGTCAGCTTCGCGGCCAATGCGGTGCTTTCAGCAAGGTGTGCCATGCGTCAGATTCGCCTTTGCTCGTATGACCATGACTGCGATTTCCTCCTTTATCACCGGGCAAGGCGAAGACAAAACGCAGGGAACCTGCACAACCACAGCGCTATGCGATGGTTTTCAGGGGCTTGGGGGCGGCGCCAACCAACAAGCATTCTGCAAATCCTAGCAGGTTTGCATTGCTTGCCACTACACTCCGGAACTGTAATCGTCGCACTTATGAGATTTCCGCGCAGGAAAAGCTATCCTGCACGTTCACATAAAGCCACTCTGCGTCATGCCGTCGCGAAGCATGATCCGAACGCAGAGCGGCAGTTTCCCCTCCTGACTGTGTGATCGGACACATGGCAGGAAAGCACATTATGTTTCACAGTACCAGGAGGAAGAAGAATTCAATGAACAGGAAAGCAACCCCCACAACCATCCATTGCCGAACGGACGAAAGAAAGCAGGTGAAGCACATTGGCAGAGAACAAGATCACAAGGCTTGACTGGTGGCCGGAATGGTTCACCGGCAAGACGGTCAATGAGCCGATCTTCTGCCGGGAGTTTCTGGAGAAGCATCAGCTGGCCTACACCGAGAATGCTTTCTTCTCCGTGAACGGAAAAGTGACGGATGAGAACGCATTGCGCTCGGCGGTCTATCAGCTGATTGAGCCCTTCGTCGTCACCAGTGTAAGCAAAAAGGTGGATGACATCATCAAGGATCTGCGGATCAAGGCCCAGGTGAAGGAGCTGCTGCCACAGACAGACCGCATTCATGTCCAGAACGGCACACTGTTCCTGGACGGAACATTCACGGAGGAGAAGACCGAAATTGTCAGAAGCCGGTTCCAGGTGCGCTATGATCCGGAGGCAAAGTCACCGGAGCGTTGGCTGCAGTTTCTCTCTGAGCTGCTCTCGCCGGAGGATATCCTGACCCTTCAGGAGTTCATCGGCTACTGCCTGATTCCCAGCAATGCCGGTCAGCGAATGATGGTGATCAAGGGAAATGGCGGCGAAGGCAAGAGCCAGATCGGTCATGTGCTGGCCAGACTGTTCGGCGCATACGCCAAGGATGGCAGCGTCGGCAAGGTCTCGGAAAACGCCTTTGCACGGGCCGACCTGGAGCACATTCACCTGATGATCGACGATGACATGCGGCTGGAAGCGCTGAAGCAGACCAACTATGTGAAGTCCATTGTGACCGCGAAAGGCAAGATGGATCTGGAGCGAAAGGGCAAGCAGAGCTATCAGGGCTACATGTATGCCCGCATCCTGGCCTTCTCCAACGGCGATCTGATCTCCCTCTACGACCGCAGCGACGGCTTCTTCCGCCGGCAGCTGATCCTGACGACGAAGCGGAGACATCCGGACAGAAAGGACGATCCTGATCTCTCCGAAAAGCTCTGTGAGGAACTGGGCGGCATCTTTCTCTGGGCCTTTGAAGGGCTGCAGCGTCTGGTGAACAACAGCTTCCGATTCACGGAAAGCGATCAGGCAAAGCATAACCGAGAGATGGTGAAGCGGGATGCCAACAACGTGGAGCTGTTCCTGCAGTCGAAGGGCTACATTGTCTGCTCACCGGAACTGACGATCAGCTCCAAGGATCTGTACGCCGTCTACTGCACCTGGTGTGATGAGAACGCCTACCCGCCGATGAAGCGAAAGACATTCGTGGAGTTTCTCAGCAACAATGAGGAGAGATTCGGCATCCGATACACCACGCATCTCATCAACAGTGCAGGCCGTGAGGTCAGAGGTTTCAAGGGGATTGGGTCGCTGGTTCATCTGTCCAGCATGACACCAGGAGGCTGGCAGAAAGTAGACCCTGAGGACAATCCGTTCAGAGAGACATAAAGCAACTTTTCTCCGAATCAAAGCGTCCATGCGTCCGGAAACGGACAGCAGAAACACAAAAGGAGCCGGCTCACCGGACGCATGGACGCATCAAAACGAGGAAAAAGCGCTATATGCGTCACAGGCTTTCCCGAAAACCAAACAGAGTGAGCAAAACGACGCCGCAGGAGGATAGAAGATGAATTACACCGCCAGGGAAATCTACAGCATGGTGCTGAAGGAATACCCGGACATCATGGACATCGGCACCATGTGCCGGGCGCTGCGCATCAGCGAAAAGACCGGCTACAAGCTGATTAAAAGCGGGCAGATCACAGCGTTGAAGGTGGGCCGCGCCTACAGGATTCCCAAGATGCACGTTCTGGCCTATTTGAAACTGACGAACGCAGCGTAAATCTTTGGGTTCGAACCTTGCGCCGCTGGCAAGATTCGTGTAAACTGATCTTGTCAACGGCAGGTTCGGATCCGGCTGCGAAAGGAGGACATATGGTAGCAGGACACCTGCAGGAAAAGAAAGGTCTTTTCTATATCGTACTCAGTTATCAGGACGTTGACAAGAAGCGGAAAACCAAGTGGATTCCGACCAATCTGCCGGTTAAAGGGAACAAGAAGCGAGCGGAGAAGCTGCTGATGGAAGCCCGCGAAAGTTTCAAACCGCCGGTGGAGCGAGGCGCGATGCACAGCGACATGCCCTTCTGCGAATTCCTGGAGGAATGGCTCAAGATCGTCAAAGGTTCGGTTCGCCCTGCCACGCTGGCAAGCTACGCTTCCATGGTCAAGTTTCCCATCAGGCCGTACTTCGAGGAGAAGGGGCTCACCCTGGGCGGCCTCAAGCCGGTGCACATTCAGAAGTTCTACACGGATCAGCTGGAGCGGGTCTCTCCCAACAGCGTCATCCACTACCATGCCGTAATCCACAAGGCGCTGAAATACGCCGTGAAGGTAGAACTGCTGAACGCCAATCCGGCGGATCGGGTGGAGCTGCCCAAGAAGGAAAAGTTCCTCTCCGGTTACTACGACGGGGACGAGATCAGCCGTCTGTTCGAACTGGTGGAAGGTACTGACCTGGAGCTGCCGGTCAAGCTGGCAGCCTTCTACGGGCTTCGGCGAAGCGAGGTGATTGGTCTGAGATGGTGCGCGGTGGACTTCCAGAAGGACACCATCACCATCGACCACACCGTGACCGCCGTGGAGATGGACGGCAAAAAGGTGGAGATGGCATCGGACACCACCAAGACCAAATCCAGCCTGCGCACGCTGCCGCTGGTGCCGCAGTTCAAGGAGCTGCTGCTGCGCAAGAAGGCGCAGCAGGAGGAATACCGCAGGGTCTGCGGGCGGAGCTATTGCACGGACTACCTGGATTACATCTGCGTCAATCCCCTGGGGGAGCGCATCAAGTGCAGCTACCTGACGTCGGGGTTCCCCAACTTTCTGGAGCAGCACGGCATGCGGCGGATTCGCTTCCACGATCTGCGTCACAGCTGTGCCAGCCTGCTGCTGGCCAACGGCGTACCCATGAAGCAGATCCAGGAATGGCTGGGCCACAGCGACTTCTCCACCACGGCCAATGTGTACGCGCATCTGGATTACCACTCCAAGATCACGTCAGCGGAGGCGATCCTGACCGGGCTGAAGATGCAGCCGTGAGCATGAACAGCTCAAAGTGCAAGAAAATGGCTGTTTCCCCAGCAATTCTGTTCAGGCTGCAGATTCTGACGGGGTCCGAAAACCAAGTGGGGCAACGCTTTCCGACGATGGTGAGTTCTCTCCATGGGTCTCTCGCGAGTTCTCTCCTGAAACGGCCAAATTGCCGAAAAAGAAAGCGACTACCGGGCGTAAGTTCGAAAACGCAAATTGACCCCAAAACGTGAAAACCCGCATGAACGCTGGGTTCATGCGGGTCGGGCATTGGCGGAGCGGGTGGGATTCGAACCCACGGTACGTTGCCGTACACCTGATTTCGAGTCAGGGCCGTTATGACCGCTTCGATACCGCTCCAGGTAGATTTCCCCCCAAATTCGTCTCCTGGAAAATGGAGAGAACTTTTGGAGAGAACTTTGCCCCACTTTCGCCCGGGGGCATCCGGAAGCCCTTGTGGTGCAAGGACTTCCGAAAAGGGTGTGCCGCGTGAATGGATCGATTTCGAGTCAGGGCCGTTATGACCACTTCGATACCGCTCCATAGCTGTCTTTTCGGCAAAGACAGCTTATTATAGTTCAACGTTTAACCGTATGTCAAGCGATTAAGCGTTTTCCTGCTGGTCTTCAGCATTCTTTTCTGCTGATTCTGTTTCAATGGTAACATCACTGGATGCCTTTACGTTGTCCATCGCCATATTTACGATTGACAAAGAACGCTTAATAAATTCAGCCATCCGGTCATTTTCAAGCGGTTTTCTGGACATTTCCGCAAGATCATAGAGCTGCTTTGCAATCAGTTTTCCATCTTCTGTATCCATGTTCGAAATTTTTTCAATAATGGAATTCTTGCTGTTCAGCACAATATCACACTTAGTGGGCATATTGAACGAATCTCTGCCATAATAACGATTCATATCATTGAAACGACGAGACTGTTCTTCTTCCACCAGCATTACCGGAACATCCACATCCGCGATCGGTTTGAGTTCCACATTGACAGTATCATTGTTAGCTGCTGCCTTGAAAATCTCCGAAAGCTTATCATAATTGACAGTATTTGCTTCCTCATCCTTGGAAACCAGGCTGTCCAGTTCAGAATCCACACGGCAGAACTTGATCTTTTTATCTTCACCGGCAGAGTATTCCATATAGGAAATGAAGTTCACGTCAATGACCTGATCCAGCACCACTACATCCATGCCGTTATCAGTAAACATCTTGATTGCTGCTGTCTGACGGGCAGGATCCGTGGTATAGATAACTTTCTCCGGCAATTTCTCCTTATTCTTATCCTGATACTCCTGCAGGGTAACCATCTTGTTATCCGTAGTCTTATAAAGGACATAATCCTTCATACGTTCTGCGAACTTCTCATCGCGCATAATTCCATACTTGATAAACGGATGAATGTCCGGCCAGAATTTCTCGTAATTCTCCCGTTCCGTCTTGAACATTCCGGTAAGACGGTCCGCAACCTTCTTGGTAATATGATTGCTTATACGTTTTACATAACCGTCATTCTGGAGGAAAGAACGGGAAACATTCAGCGGAAAATCAGCACAATCAATAACACCCTTGAGAAGCATCAGGAATTCCGGGATAACTTCCTTAATGTTGTCCGCAACAAAAACCTGATTGGAATAGAGCTTGATCTGTCCTTCAATTCCGCCAAACTGTTCATGAAGCTTCGGGAAATAAAGGATGCCTTTCATTTTGAAAGGATAATCCACATTCAGATGGATCCAGAAAAGAGGATCATCATACTCATGGAAGGTCTTCTTGTAAAACTCTTTATATTCCTCATCTGTACAATCCTGCGGCGCTTTTGCGTACAGCGGCTGTACATCATTAATCGGCGTTTCTTTGGTTTCCTCTTCTGCTTTCTCTTCTGCTTCTTCTGAAGCCTGATCCTTCGGCTCTTCTTCTTTCTTGCTGCAGTCCTTCAGATAGATCGGTACACGCATGAAGGAACAATAACGATCCAGCACCTGACGTACGCGCCACAGATCCAGAAACTCATCTTCTGCTTCTGCAATATGAAGAATAATGGTGGTTCCGTGTTCTGTACGGGTACCATCTTTCATGGAGAAGGACATGCCGTCCGTGCTCTCCCAGCATACAGGCTCAGATCCCTCTTTGTAGGAAAGGGTCTCAATGGTTACCTGATCGGATACCATGAACACAGAGAAGAATCCAAGACCGAAATGTCCGATGATGCCTGCATCTTCCTGTCCTTCTGTTTTGCTGTATTCCTCCAGGAATGCCTTTGCTCCGGAAAAAGCTACCTGATTGATATTCTGTTTCACTTCTTCCGCCGTCATTCCGATGCCGTCATCAATGAAGCGGAGTTCGCGCTTGTCTTTATCCACTTCCACATGGATAGAGCAATTCTGTGCCTTCGAAAAGTCAATCATGCGGAGTTTTGTTATGGCATCGCTTCCGTTGGAAACAACCTCCCGGATAAAAATATCTTTATCAGAATAGAGCCATTTTTTAATTACCGGCATTATATTTTGTGCCTCAATAGACACATTTCCATTTATTTTTTCCATAATCATAAACCTCCTAAGGTTGAATGCGATAAGTATTGTATCGCTCTTTAATCTGCTTGTCAATAAAAAAATAGCACTCGTTTAAAACGAGTGCTAATAATTGTATTTAGCAAACGATATTGATCAGTCTTCCAGGAATGAAAATAACCTTCTTAATCTGGGCATTTCCAACCAATTCTTTGACTTTCGGATTTTCGAGGACTTTATCTGCATCGTCTTTGGTCAGGGAAGTCGAGACCATGATCTTGCCGCGTACTTTTCCACGGATCTGTACTGCAATCTCCACTTCATCCAGCACCAGCTTGGACTCATCCCAGGAAGGCCACTTCTGCGTATAGATCGGTGCGCCAAAGTTGTTGGCTTCCCACATTTCCTCAGTAATATGCGGTGCTACAGGATTCAGACAGAGCAGGAGCCCTTTCATTTCATCCACGGTGATGCTGCCTTTGTTATAAACTTCATTGACAAAGCTCATCATGGCTGCAATCGCCGTGTTGAATTTCATCCTTTCATAATCGGTGGAAACCTTTTTGATCATAGCATTGACTGCTACTTCCATATCATGACGTTCCCCGTTATCCTCAACCAGAATATCCTGAAGACGCCATACACGATCAAGGAAACGACGGCATCCCCTTGCACCTTCAGTTGACCACGGAATAGCCTGATCGAAGGCACCCATGAACATCTCATAAAGCCGGAAAGCATCTGCTCCGATTTCATCAATGGTATCATCCGGGTTAATCACGTTGCCTCTTGATTTGCTCATCTTCTCGCCATTGGCGCCCAGGATCATTCCATGGCTTGTGCGCTTCTGGTATGCTTCCTTGTTCGGAATGGCACCAATGTCATAGAGGAAAAGATTCCAGAAACGGGAATAGAGCAGATGCAGCGTAGTATGTTCCATGCCGCCATTGTACCAGTCAACGGGCATCCAGTACTTGAGCTCTTCGAATCTGGCCAGTGCGGTATCACAGTGAGGATCTGCATAACGCAGGAAATACCAGGAAGATCCTGCCCACTGAGGCATCGTATCTGTTTCTCTCTTTGCCGGGCCGCCGCAGCAGGGGCAGGTGGTATTCACCCAGTACTCGATCTTGGAGAGCGGGCTTTCACCGGAATCCGTAGGTTCATAGTTGTCTACTTCCGGCAAAAGTACCGGGAGCTGATCTTCCGGAACAGGCTGCCATCCGCACTTTTCACAATAGATCAGCGGAATCGGCTCACCCCAATAACGCTGACGGGAGAAGACCCAGTCTCTAAGCTTGTAGTTTACCTTCTTTTCACCAATGTGATGCTCTGCAAGCCAGTTGATGATGGTCTTCTTTGCATCTGCCACGGAAAGACCGTTGAGGAATCCACTGTTGATCAGGGTTCCGGTCTCTACATCGGTAAATGCCTCCTGCTGCACATCGGCGCCGCCTGCGACCACTTCAATAATGGGAAGATTATACTTTTTGGCAAACTCCCAGTCACGGCTATCATGAGCAGGAACTGCCATAATAGCACCGGTTCCATAAGTTGAGAGGACATAGTCCGCAATAAAAACAGGAATTTCCTTATCGTTTACCGGATCAATGGCCTTGATTCCCTTAATTTCAACACCGGTTTTTTCCTTAACCAGCTCCGTGCGCTCAAAATCACTCTTCTTTGCTGCCTGTTCCCGATAGGCCACAACTTCATCCCAGTTGGTGATACGATCCTTCAGTTCGTCCACTACGGAATGTTCAGGAGCTACAACCATATAGGTTGCACCAAAGAGGGTATCCGGACGGGTGGTATATACCTTGAGCTTCTGGTCCGTGCCAGCAATCTGGAATTCCACCTCAGCACCTTCGCTGCGTCCAATCCAGTTACGCTGCTGCGTCTTGACTTTCTCGATAAAATCAATATCGTCAAGACCATCCAGAAGCTTCTGGGCATATGCTGTGATTTTCAGCATCCACTGGCTTTTGACCCGGCGAATGACTTCCGTACCGCATCTCTCGCACTTTCCTGCCACAACTTCTTCATTTGCCAGACCGCACTTACAGCTTGGGCACCAGTTTACCGGCATTTCAGTCTTATAGGCAAGACCATGTTTGTAAAGCTGCAGGAAAATCCACTGCGTCCATTTGAAATAGTTTGGATCCGTGGTGTTTACTTCCCGGGAATAATCAAAGGAGAAACCTATCTTCTGGAGCTGCTCCCGGAAATGATTGATATTGGCCTTCGTTACACCAGCAGGATGCACATGATTCTTAATCGCATAGTTTTCCGTAGGTAAGCCAAAAGCATCCCAGCCGATCGGAAAAAGAACGTTGTAACCTTCCATTCTTCTTTTTCTCGAAATAATATCCATCGCCGTGTTGCTGCGGGGATGTCCGACATGCAATCCCTGTCCGGATGGATATGGAAACTCAATCAAAGCATAGTACTTAGGCTTGTCATGACTTGCCTCTGCTTCGAAGCAGTGCGAATCTGCCCATTTTTTTTGCCATTTGGGTTCGATTTTTTTTGGATTGTAAGGCTCGCTCACACGTATCCCTCCCTGTGTAATCCTATGGCTTCAAAAAAATATTTGAAATCCAATTAAGATCGATTCAAAACAGCGTTCATTCTAGCGAACAGATTCTTAAAAGTCAAGTATCCATTCCTTTTCCTCCGTTTAACACATCGGATATATTCTGTTAAGGTTTTATTTAAATTCCCGAAACAGTGCTTTAAACAGGATAGAGACAAGCCCTTCAGGCATCTATTATTTTGCCTGATCGAAAAAAATAAAAATATTTTTTCCAAATCTCCTGTTTTTTTCTCCATTTTTATTATAATAATTAAAATTATGGCATTCTGTATTTCATTAAAAAACTTTTCATTTTCCTCTTGCTTTTTTTTCTGCTTTCTGATAGAATACTCCCTGTTGCTGATGTAGCTCAGTCGGTAGAGCGCATCCTTGGTAAGGATGAGGTCGCCGGTTCGATTCCGGCCATCAGCTCCATAAAAAGGTCATGATATTATCGAAATGTCATGGCTTTCTTTTTTGTTTCCGTTACTTTGCCTCTTTTCCCACTCCAAAAGCTAGACCAAAGGCTAAACCATGCCTTTTTCGGGAATAAAATGGAAAAGATAAGAAAGCACAAATGCTCGCCAATACTTGTCCACTAGACCAGGCCTCATGGAATGAGATAAAAAACTTGAAAGGAGGCCGGAAGTTGATCAAAACGAAGAATCCTGTAAAAAGAAAAGAGATTGCGCGCTGCAATCTCTTTTTGTTTTTTGATTGTTCTTTACATGGAAGGAGGAAGGGTTGCTTCCGGAGCCGGCGTTTCAGCAGCTTCTTCTGCAAATCCATAACCTTCTGCACTCTCCGGAACTTCATCTACAACCGTAATGGCCGGCGTAGGTTCAGGAGTGGGTTCCGGAGTAGCTTCCAGCTTGAGGAGCTCTTCCTCACGGATGCGCTGCGCTTCACGAACAGCAGCATCGGAGATGGGCTGACGGCCGGATTCCACAACTTCAAGTGCCTCTTTCATCACTTCATACGGGCAGTCGCTTTCCAGTTTGGCATTGCGATATTTGTTGGAAGAAGTGTGCCGTCCGATGCGCATTTCCACATGGGTGTAATGAGAAGTATGTACATGCTTCCAGCCGTTCTTCATATAGAGTACTTTAATGTCTCTTCCGGCATAGATAGCCTTTCCGCCTTCTTCTCCGATCAGATCTCCGGCTTCAACAACCTGACCGCGCTTTACCTTGATGTTCTGGCAGTGGAGATAAAGCAGGGTAATGTCATAATCCTCATTGTAGATGCCGATAGTTCCATTGCTGTCTCCGGCCTTGGTAACTTCGCCGCCCAGAATGGCATGGAGGTCGGAGCCCTTATAGCTTACAAAATCAATGCCTTCGTGAATACCGGAAAATCCGGATTTTCCTCTTTTGCCATTGATCCGTTCACAGTACTGTCCATAATACATGGCTGTCTCGCCTACATCTTCACCATAGAGGCGGATACGCATTGCATCTGTAACATCCAGAACGATAGGTGCAATACACAGATTACCGTTTGCATCCTTTACAAAGTATTCTGCAGGTACATTGGAATCAAAGGGAGTCATGTAATAATCCCCATGATTATAAGCGTATACATTATCGTAATAGATCACCTTGACAGTGCGTACATTGCGATAGCTGTTCACAAAATAGCGATAAGCTGTAGTGGTTTCAAGTGCTTCTTCTTCCGCAAATGCGGCTACTGCACTGATGAGCAGCATAAAAGCCAAAGTCCATACTGTAAACTTCTTCATATACTCCTCCATATTGTTGATGTAAGCATGCAACACAAGGGCTACCGCTTCAAAATGCATATTCTGCCCTTATTATATCAAATCGTTTCAAAAACACAAGTACTGGGAAGATTAAAATCTTTCATTGGGTGGAAACTTCGAAAATTTTTACATCCCGGTTCTGGAAAACCACGTCAAAAGACTCACTCAGTGCTTCCTCATCCACTTCCATTTCTGCTTTCTCGTAATCGCTTAAATAGATGTACCTGACGTTATACTTTTGAAGCGTATCCAGGTGATTTAACGGATCTTCATAGAATTCTCTGCAATCCCATTCCTGAGCCCTGTAATTGAGCCCATGGAAGAAAACATACAGATTGCTTCCGCAGATAATCTGCCTGCCTGCCAGAGAACAGACAGGATTGATATGCTGCTGCCCCGTCATAAACACATCCGTTTTTTCTGTGTTCTCCTCAATCCAGTTTCCCGCTTCCACAGCGGATTTGGAAAACAGCTGATAAGAGGAAATGCATTCTCTGGCCAGGGAAAGGGAACCTGAACAGACAGAAACAGCCATGAAAATAACAAACAGCAGGTTGCGTCCCGGCAGTCCCTGGAGCCTTACAAGCATCATTTCAAGATAATCTGCCGCGATGATCATGGCAAACATGTACCAGATATAAAACAGCTTGTTATTGTCATATTCATTGGGCTGAAAGAGGATAATCTCTGCCACTGCATAAATGCTCATCATGCCAAGGACAATATCAAGGCGTCCTCTTTTCCTGCATGCAAGAATACCGCAGATCACCAGCAGGAAAGCAATTCCTGCATTTTTAATCCAGAACCAGAAGTATTCATCGATAAACCCTCTGCCGCCGCTGTTATTGACCCAGTTGAACTGAATTCTCAGGGAGCCTCCTTCAACCGTCTGACGGATAGCGCCTCCCAGCAGCTGAGGGGCCGCCATTGCAAGTACAATAAGGAGATAGATCAAAGACCTCAGGAGGATGTCCTTCCTGTTTTCCGGATCAACGATCAGACGGCCTATGATATAGCCGCCGGAAAAAATCCCCAAAGCCAGAAAAGTATGTGTATGAACCAGCGGCAGCGCACCTGCCCAGACAGCCAGGAAAACCGTTTCCTTCAGGGAATGATGTTCATAAGCATCCAGGAGAAGGTAAAAAACCGGCAGCACCAGAGCCCATCCTGCAAGGAGAGAACGCTGCGGAACCATAAGGTCTGCTATTACATTGGAAAACCGCAGATTGAAATCGGGCTGATTGGCGGGAGTTTTATAAAACCCTTCAAAGATTTCCCGGATTTTCATAAACTGGTCTCTGAAGGCCATATCAAAATCGTAAATAAATCCAAGTCCGCCATTCAGAAAAAAAAGAAGCGTTGCAACTACAATAGCTCTGTTTTTTTCTTTCAGAACTTTTTTGCAAAGCATCATGTATCCTACAAAGGTCAGTTCCATGAGCAGCGTGCCGGGAACTGCCACGGCCATCTGAATGGATGATCCGAAGAGCAGGAAAGTTGCTCCCAGGGAATCCACCAGATAGGGGTAAGACAGCTTTGTGCCGTAAAGCAGATTGTAATCCGGAGGAAAAGATGCATTTTTAATGGATGTCATAAAAGACAGGTGCATGCAGAGATCCCCGTAGGTGGACTGTCCGCACCAGTAGGAACCGTCTTCTGCGGGCATGAGCATATGGGTATACTGCAGCCATATGGAACAGATTAAAAAAGGAATTCCCAATACCAGAAGTGCAGCGATCCACTTTCTGGTTTCCATTTCAGCATCTTTTTCAAGAATCCTATCCTTGAACCGAATCGATACCGGGATGGTCACTGCCAGCATAAAAAGCAGGGCAGCGATATGTGCCTTCATGGTAAAATCAAAAAAATAAGCAAAAATGGCTGGAATCCACATTTCAAGAAGGATTCCGAATGCGATTCCAAGCCATATCTTTTCTGTAACCTTCTTCTTTTGTGTAAATGCACTGACTAAAAGGATGCCGAAAAAGAGAAAAAGCAAGGTATAAATCCAAATTCCCATATTTCTTACTCCTGTCAGGCGAAAATCTGATTCAGTATCATCATGACGATACTGCTGTCAAAGAGAGGCATCAGCTGAGATCCTTCATAAACTTCCTGAATCTGGGGGATGGGGGCAATCGCCATCACAACAGGAACCAGGGTGGAAATAATAAAAATGTACAGCACGCCGCGGATAAAACCGAAGATGCCGCCGATAAGGGTGTCAAAATGGCGCAGAATGGGTAATTCAAAAACGTAAACAATCATATGCACCAGGATCAGAAGAATCACATAACTGACAAAGAAGCAGATCAGGAAACTTATGATCGCGATGGTGACATCCACAATGGTACGGTTTAACAGATCGGCAAGAGTTCCGCGCCTCTGGCCGACTGCTTTGATTTCTCCCACAAAAATCTTTTCAATGACCTCAGGCAAATCCACTTTTTCCAGAAGCGACGTAATAACATTCTGATTGACATCCGATAAAGCGGTCATGGAAAGATCAATGTCCCCGATTTTGCTGGTAGCATCCGTGTAATAGGAAAGCGTGTTGACCAGCGTTTTGTTTTCCTGAAGACGATCATTGATCTCACCGCTGACCGAAAAGGAAATAAACAGTGCCAGAATCAGCGCTGCCATACTCAGAACTCCATTGATGAAGCCCCTGTGCATCCCTAGAATGATGCTGACGCCAATGATCACCAAAATGATGATATCCACTATATTCATATGATAATTCCTTACATAGGTAATTCTACGATGTAGATTTCTGATCCGGAGGCAACCACGGCACGGTTATCCGTAATCATCCCAAGTACGGCCGTTATTTTGACTGAAAGGGGAAACTCTGAAAAAGTTGTTTCTCCGTACCGGCAGGCATATACCTTATTCTGTGAAAAACCATATATGCTTCTCGTTCCCAGCTTCACCGCCAGGCATTCACTGGGAAGATGAATCATCCGGTCCATGGCGCCGTACATGATGCGAATATTGCTGATCTGGGTTCCGTTGCTCTTTTCCTGCGAAGGAATCAGCAGCTGATAGGTAGTATTGTCCACCTTTTTCACATCTTCCACCGTATACCCGTAGATCAGCGTCGGGCTGCCATTTTCAAGCACACGATAGTTATAGTGAAGTATCTGTCTCGTGGTTACCACGTTGAGAATCCCGTTTACATCATAGACCTTATAGGCAATATGTTCTCCCAGGGAACTCTTTCCCGTTGAAAGGCGCCCCGGCTGGAAAGTCTGCAATTCCGTCGAAATAACGGTTCCGGAAGTGTTTATTCCCAGCACCCACATGAGTTCCACTCTCTGTGTTCCCGTGGTTGTGGTTTCAAAAAAACCGATCTTCAGTACAGTCTGGTTGGAAACGGCCACGTTATCAACAATCTGTCCTGAACTGTTGATAACCGATATCACGCCTTTATCCGATTCTCCTACAAAGACGGCTGCATATTCATTGCCGGCGCTTGCGAACTGAATGTTGTCGGTCATCTTGTTATTGTAGATCAGACGGCCTTTTTCATTCAGAATATACAGATCATTTCCTGACCATGCCACCACTTTGCTGTCCGTGGCATCATAGTCTGCATTGGATCCGATCTGATAGCTCCATTCATTTCCGCCCGTGGCTGCTACGCAGTGAAGGGTAGTGCCGTCATAGAAAATGACATTATTTCCAAATGGCGTTATATTCTGATTCAGCGTGGCGCCAATCCGGTTTACCCTTCCAATATCCTTCCGGCCGGTATCCCCAAGAAAACTGGCTGCAAACAGAATACCGGCAACGATGACTGCAAGCACCACTGTCAGCACCAGATAGGAAATGATATTCCTTTTCCGCTTCTTCTTGCGATCTCCGATCCGGTATGTTCCCGCCGTCGCAGAAGAAGGCCTCATATATGAACTTGTTCTTCTTTTTCTGTCCATCCTTTTCCTCTTTACGACGCTGTTGAGATAATTTTTCCTTCGGAAACCTGATATACCTGGTCCGTTCTGGCATTGCCGAGATCGGACATGTCCGTACATGTAATAAAAGTCTGAATCTGGTCAATACGGTTGACCAGCTCATTTCTCCGGTTTACATCCAGTTCGCTCATTACATCATCCAGGATAAGAATCGGGTTTTCCCCCTTGATTTTCCGATAGACTTCCATCTGGGCAAGCTTGAGGCAGAGCACGATGCTTCTCTGCTGCCCCTGGGATGCATATACTTTTGCATCTTTCTGATTGATGCGGATATGCATGTCATCCCGGTGGATGCCTGCAGATGTAAATCCCCTTCTAATATCGTCTTCCCGGTTTTTTAAAAGCTTTGCACGATATTTCTTTTCCGGATCTTCATCCTTTTCCACATCGGAAAGGTACTGGATGCTGAGCAGATCATGGCCGCCGGAAATGCGGAGCTGCTCCTCGGAAGCAATGGCATTGATCTCCTCAATGGCCTTTTTTCTGTAGGAATAGATGACAGCTCCCTTTTCGATCAGCATATCGTCCCACATTTCAAGCGTGGGAAGCAGACTTCTGTTCATATCAATCTGCCGAAGCAGATTATTGCGCTGATTTAAAGTCTTGACATAGCTCTGCAGTGCATAAAAATAAGAGGGGTATATCTGAGAAAGCAGCATATCAATATATCTTCTTCTCTCAGATGGTCCCCCTTTTATCATCTGCATGTCTTCAGGGCAGAACATGACTCCGAAAACATGCCCCATCAGTTCACCGATTTTTGAAACCTGCTTATCCCATATCTTGATGATTTTCTTATTTTTATCTGCTTTTTTGAGAACAATGGCAACATCATGTTCTCCGTCTTCCTGTTCTGCCTTCACGTGGACTCTGGCAAAGCTCTCTCCCCAGCGGATGAGTTCCTCATCCCGCTTGGTGCGATGGCTCCTGCCGACACAGCACAGGTTTAGGGATTCAATGAAATTGGTCTTGCCCTGTGCATTTTCGCCCACAAAGACATTAATTCCCTTTGCGGGCTTGATGCACTCTTTTTCATAATTCCTGAACTGATTAATTTCAAGATATTTGACCCACATATGCTCCTCAAAGCTTTAGAATACGCGAACCGGCAGCACCATGTAGATATATTCTTCTCCTTGTACCGGAGTAATAACGCACGGGCTGATATTACTGTTAAAGCGCATATTGATTTCTTCATCAGGAATATTTTTCATAACATCCGTCAGATAGCGAATGTTGAAAGCTATAAACATATCCTTTCCTGTCATGACGACAGGAAGCACTTCTTCCATATCGCTGTTATCCGAATTTGAGGTTACCACCATGCGGTCATCTTCAATCTTCATGCAGATCAGATTGCTCTTGTTTTCTTTTGCAATAAGTCCTGCACGGTCCACTGCATCACTCAGGGCCTTTTTATTGACCGTAATCATGGTGATGTAATTGGTCTGCATGATCTGGCGGTACCGGACGAATTCGCCTTCCAGCTTCCGAACAATGACGATGGTATTGTTCAATATCATCTTCACATGATTGGCGCTGACCGTAATCGCTGCGATTTCTTCTTCGCTGTCCGTCAGGATTTTTCCGATTTCGCCGAGCATCTTTCCTGCAATCACGGCAGAAAAGGTTTCTCCGGAATTTTCCGCCGTCTGCTGAATCAGAGCAAAACGGAATCCGTCCAGCGCAACCATGTTTACCTTCTCATGATCCACATCGAGCAGGCAGCCGGTCAGAACAGGCTTGCTTTCATCTGCAGCAACTGCAAAAAGCGTACCATCTATCATTCTCTTCAGCGTATGCTGGGGCAGATTAATCTTGGTGGTACCGTCTACTTCCGGCAGTTCCGGGTACTCGATGGCATTCATGCCGGAAATGGTGGTCCTGAATGAACCGCTGATAATAGTAGTATGAAAACGTTCGCCTACCGTAACGGAAACCTCTGCTCCGGGAAGTTTGCGGATAATTTCCGCGAAGAAACGGCCTGGCAGGACAACGCGTCCTTCCTCGGTAATGATTGCGGGAACAACCGTCTCGATGCTGAGGTTCAAATCCGTACAGGTCAGCTTGATTTCATTGTCCTGCGACTCAATCAGTATACCTTCAAGGATAGGCTTTGGAGAACGAACTGGCAAAGAATGGGATACAGTGGAAATGGCGTTATTCAGATCTGCAGTTGAGCAAGAGAATTTCATGACGGACTCCTCTCCATGATATTAAAGAAGTATATATAGATAAAACAGTAGGAGTAATAGGCGTGTGGAAAAGTTAGGAAAACTGTTTAAAAGTCAATATTGATTAAAAAACAGCTGTGGACAAAAAATGGAAAAGGAAAAAGACGATTTTCAAAAAAGAAATAATGATTAAAAAGTACTTTTCAGAAAGTCTGTTTAAAACTGAAAAAAGGAGATTTACGTATTATAGCACAAAAGTTTTAAAACGAGAAATTGGGAAGAACATCATTTTATGATATACTTGAAGATGCATGTCACAGGGTAATCTGAACGGTATCCTGTGGATGTTCCATGGCAATCACTTTGGTGTAGGGGGTTTCTCCGGTAAGCGCAAAACGAAGAGCGGCATCGGTCCTTCCGTGGAAATGCATGGGAATCATGACTTTCGGTCTTTTTGACATGATAAAATAACCGGCACCTGCATCATACATGGTTCCCTGACGTGGATCCACGGGGAAAAAGCACAGGTCTATTTCATCTTTCGGTATGGGCTCCACACAGGCCGTGAACAGTTTTTCAGCTTCTTCGATTTCCGCAACGGTGCTGGTATCTCTCCAGTGCCACAGATTGAGGTCACCGGCATGGAAGAGAGTCAATCCTTCATGTTTTACAAAGAAAGAGATGCCGTCGTCCGTGGAGCCAAAGGCACGCACTTCAATGTATCGGGAGGAAAATTGATCCAGCGGACGCAGACGAATGCCTTCGGAATGGTCAATAATGTCAAATCCCATAAAAATCGTAGTTCTCCCCATCGGGCAGCGGTCAAGGATGGAAGGATCATAATGGTCGCCGTGATGGTGAGAAATAAAGAGATAAAGATGATTGAGAGAGGAAAGAGACTCTGGATCCGGGAAAATGCGTTCATCGTTTCCATTGAGGCTTGCATCAAATAGAAATCCACAGTCATTATGGGTTACAAAAAATCCACTGCCTCCCAGAAATTCAACCGAGAAACTTTTCATGAGATGAATGCATCCTTTCTAATCATGCAATTTAATGGAATAATATGAGATTCATATTATTGAACGCGGAAAGTGGGAATAAAATTGGAAAAGAAACTGATCGTTTATGATTTTGACGGGACTCTCTATCGCGGAGATTCCACCCGGGATTATATCTTTTACTGCATCTCGGAAAATAAAAGGATTCTTCTTTCTGCCTGGAGGATGATCCCTGTTCTGACAGGATTCCTGTTCCATCGGGATCTTGCCAGGCTGAAAAGCGGTATATTCCGCATTCTGTGCAGGCATTTTGATCTTTCCAGGGAGGCGGAACGTTTCTGGAAAGATCCGGAAACCATCGCCAGGCTTTATCCGGATTTAATCCGTCATGAACCGGACAGAATTAATATTATCTGTTCGGCATCCCCGGATTTTGAACTTGCTTATCCGTTCCGGATGCTTGGAGCTGATTCCCTTATCTGCACCCGATGGGATGAAAAGAAAAAGCAGATTATAGGAAGCAACTGCAAGAGCCAGGAAAAAATCCGGCGTATCCGGGAACAGTACGGAAATGTACCGGTTGAAGAAATGTATACGGATGATGATGTGGCGGACGGACCACTTCTATCTCTGGCAGAAAAAGGTTTTATCCTGAAGAACGGTAAGATTATCCGTTCCTTACAAGCAGAACATGAACAGCCTCAGGACGTCATAATAGGCGTCTGAATGGAAATGAATGCTGCGGGGACCGGTCTGGGTGACGCCTGGATAGAAGGAAGCTCTTCTTGCCTTGCTGTGATGGACAAATTCAATATCCACATCAAACAGGGAAGGAAGCGGATTAAAGAATTTTTCCGGTGAAGCGGCAAAATCCGCAGCAGCCTTGGCAGCAGTTTCTTCAATCAGGGAGACTGCTTTTGCGGGATGGATGGCAATGACTCCGTTTCCGCGTCCCACATTGACGGGTACCGTATATATATGCGGGTTGAGGCTTTTTGCCTGATTGCAGACGCCGAGATCACCGGTGATCATGAGAACGGGAACATCGTACATGGCTGCCGCATAGGTGTTAATGAGAAATTCGCTGGCCTGAATGCCATTGATGCGGATGGAGGTATTCTGGGTATTCATTGTATGAGACAGGGCATTGGCGTCCGTGTTGGAGGAGGAATGATATCCGGTAAACATGACTCCGGAAAAGCTGGAATCCAGTCCGGACATCATGGAATGAATGTCGGAACCCCAGCCGCGGAAAATGCGTACATTTTCTTCCGGCAGTTCTTCCGGCAGTATATTTCTGGCGCTGTCATGAGCATCCTTTACGAGGATTTCCGAGAATCCTCCGGAAAGTGCACCGCGGCACGCGGCAGAAACTTCTCTGGACATCTGCCGGCGGAAATTTTCATATTCCTGTTTTCCAAGCTGGGTTTCATCCCAGTGAGTAATGCCGCAGGTTCCTTCTATATCGGAAGAAATGAAAAGTTTGTTCATAATCCTTCTCCTTAAGCAATTTCAAGAGCAATTTCCATCATCTGGGTGAAAGTATTCTGGCGGTCTTCTGCCGAAAGCGATTCTCCGGTAAAGATATGGTCTGAAATGGTGCAGATTGTCAGAGCATTTTTACCTGCACGGGCAGCGTTCAGGTAAAGGCCGGCAGTTTCCATTTCCGAAGCCAGTACGCCCAGTTTTTTCATCGTACCGATACTTCCGGATTCATCATAAAAGGTATCTGTGGAAAAGATAGAACCGACCTTTGGGGAGACTCCTATTTTTTCTGCCGCTGCAACGGCGGATACCAGCAGATTATAGGAACAGCAGGGAGCAAGATGTCCGCTAAAGCCAAATTGTGAACCGTAGTTGGAATTCGTATATGCGCTCATCGCAATGACAATATCCCTCAGATGAATATTGTCAGAGATACCGCCTGCGGAACCGATGCGGATAATATTTTCAACGTCATAATAGTTGTAAAGCTCATAGGAATAGATTCCAATGGAAGGAATACCCATACCAGAGGCCATCACGGAAACACGTTTTCCATGATATTCGCCGGTATATCCCTGTACACCGCGGACGTTATTGATGAGAACCGGGTTTTCAAGATAATGCTCTGCGATATACTTACTGCGGAGCGGATCCCCAGGCATAAGAACGGTTCTTGCAAAATCTTCTTTTTTGGCAATAATATGAGGTGTGGGAATGGAAGACATAGGGATACCTCCAGCTTTTTTCCTCATTATATACCCATTGTGCAGTGAAAAGCAAAGTTTTAACAAAAAGATAAAAACAAATGTAAAAAACAGAAGAGAAAATTCGAATGATTATTCTTTTTTTATCCCGCGACAGTTTCCAACAGAGTTTTCCACAGACTGTTGAAACATTCAAATGTTAATAACGAAGGAACAGTTAAGATGAAGAACGCAAAAAAATGGGTAATAGCATCCATTTTCCTGTTTTACCTATTGTTGATAACCTGTGCATTGGTGACCTTTTTTGTGGATCCTTTTGAACATTACCGTGAATCTTCCATTTTGCCGCTGTATGATCAGGAAAGCTACAATAATCCAGGAATAGCCAGAAACTATGATTACAACGCTGCCATTCTTGGAACATCCATGGTTGAAATGAGCATGCCTTCGGTTGTGGATCAGCTGTTTTCCGTTTCAACTGTCAAGCTTCCCATGAGGGGTTCCCATACAGCTCAGATGGGATGGCAGCTTTCCCATATTTTTAAAAAACAGGATCTGAAGATGGCAGTGCTTGCCATTGATGCCTACAGTCTTCAGGGACCGGTTGATGACATGGAAGAAATATATGATTACCTCTGGAATGATGATTTAATGGATGATGTTTATTATCTTCTCAATCGGGACGTTCTGCTGGTCAAGGTTCCCGCAATGCTGAAAAACAGGGGAAAATCCCTGTCTTCCAAGAGAGATGAAATGTACATGTGGACGGATGTTGTTTTTTCCGAGCAGAGTGTTCTGAATTCCGTGAAATTTTCAGCACAGCAGACACCGATGAATCCGCTGTACAGGGAAGAAAGAACCATTGAAAATATAACAAGACATCTTGAAAGTGCTGTCCGCGATCATCCCGAAACCACTTTTTATCTCTATTTTCCACCGTATTCGGTGGCATACTGGTATCAGGTTGTCCGGGGAGGTCTCTATACCCAGCAGTTTCATTCGAGGGAGCTCGTGGCGGAAAAGCTGCTTTCCTATGACAATGTCCGTCTGTTTGACTATTCTTCCTGTCTTTCGTGGATTCAGAATCTGGATGAATATTTTGATTTTTCCCATCACAGTACGAAAATCAGCAATGAAATCATGAAAGCGATGTCAGAAGATGACGGTAGAATAAGGACTCTTTCCGAATTGAAAGAAAATGAAGAAGTGATAATACAAGCAGTGAAGGAGTTTGCTGAAAAATATGAATAAAAAATTTCACTTCTGTACGTCAGAAGTGAAATTATTATGCATATCAATATATATAATAATAAAACAAATATTTTCAAAATCTGCTAAAAATAATTTTTTAAAATAATACAAAGATTTTATTGACAAAGATTTATTATTATCATATAATTAATTAACCATTTATTTAACAAATAAAAAAGATTGAGAGATGAAGGGAGGGTTACCTTTGCGTACGATTGAGGCGGGAAAAACAACTGTAGATGTGATTGCTTGGCCGGAAAATCTAAAATGGGAAGGACGCTATAAAACATCCAGTACGATTGAAAAAGGTTGTTGTAAGCTAATTTTGTCTCCTGAGATATTTCATGATCCATCTAAAGCAAATACGACATTCAAACGTTTTGCTAAAAAAATGTTTCACGAAGGATTAAATCCTCCTAATGTGATATTCCGGAACATGATTTCAAAATCATCGAAGAATATATTCTGTATTTTATCTACAAAGGAATCCGTTTTTAATTCTGCATGCATGGTTGAAAAGATGTATGTGGTGGAATCCGGGACGGGGAATAGCCGAAGAATTTGTGCTGTGCTGCTTCGAAATGATATAATAGGGGAAAATAACACCTGAAAGGCGGCAAATCAGTGCAATTACCGGATGCATTTGTTTTGAATATGAAAAGTCTGCTGGGTGAAGCAGGCTTTTTTCAATATCTTGAATCTTTTAATAAAAAACCAGAACAGGGACTTCGTCTGAATACGCTGAAAGTTCCTTCTGATTTTGATCTGTCTGTTCTTCCCATCGGTGAAAAGATACCGTGGTGCAAAGATGCTTATTATGTCAATGGAGGACAGCCGGGACTTTCACCCTATCATGAAGCAGGTCTGTATTACCTTCAGGATCCCAGTGCCATGAGTGCCGTTGCTGTTCTTTCCCCTTTACCGGGAGAAAACATACTGGATTTGTGTGCAGCTCCAGGAGGAAAGAGTACACAGATTGCCATTGCAATGCAGGGAAAGGGAATTCTTTTTTCCAATGAAATTAATCCGTCCAGAGCGCAGATTCTTTCAAGGAATATTGAGAGGATGGGAATTCAGAATGCGGTCGTCATGAACGAGCATCCGGAACATCTGGTTTCTGCGTTTCCTTCTTTCTTTGATCGCATTCTGGTGGATGCACCGTGTTCAGGGGAAGGAATGTTCCGCAAGGATCCCGGAGCAATCTCTGAATGGGACGAAAATGCCCCTTCACGATGTGCAGAACGGCAGCTTCTGATCCTGGAGTCCGCGGTGAAAATGCTGAAAGATGGCGGTACGCTGGTATATTCCACCTGTACTTTTAATGCAACAGAAAATGAAAATGTCGTATCGGCTTTCTGCAGAGCACATCCGGAAATGCATGTTTCCGATTTTGAACTGCCCGGTGCGGGTATTTCCGAAAATGGTTCACTTCACCTTTATCCGCACGTCATTCGCGGTGAGGGGCATTTTCTGGCTAAAATGGTAAAAGAAGGAAGTGCTTCATCATTTTCCGTTAAAACGACGCGCAGCAGAATTATCCTTCCGGATTTTGTTCCGGAGGTTTATAAGGATTATCCTCTCGGTCAAAAGAAAGATCTGATTTTTGCATGGCCGAAAACCCTTTCTGCGGATACAGAGGGTGCTCTTCTGAAACTGAAGGTCCTTCGCCAGGGGCTTCATCTTGCCTCGCAGAAGGGAAAGACGCCTGAACCGGATCATGCGCTGGCTATGGCATTAACTCCCGATGATTATCCGCATATCGATATTTCTGAGGAAGACGCCGTAAATTATATCAAGGGTGAGGTACTGCATACGGATAGCAACTGCCGCGGTTGGGTACTGATTTGTTATCATGGTATTTCCATGGGCTGGGGAAAATGTGTGGACCATGTCATTAAAAATCATTATCCCAAGGGGCTGCGAAGGAGATAGAGCATGAAAAAAGAAAATATGACTTTCAGGGCATTTTATTTTCTGGCTATCCTGTTCGTAGTGGACGGACACATCCCGCTGGAAGGAGAAATACTGAATTTTGCAGGACTCTTTCGTTATTATTCCTTTCATCTGATGATGTTTGCCTTTGGTTCCGGATATTTTTTCCATTCGGATTCCATCATAAAAGGCTTGTTGCATGATGTCCGGAAGATTCTGCTGCCGCTGTATTTCTGGAACCTGGTATATGGTCTGATTTCCGCTTTTCTGAGAAAATTCTTTGGAGCATCCCTTGGTGCTGAAATATCGTTGTCTTCTCTTTTTCTTCTTCCGGTTACGGACGGCCAGCATTTTATTTACAACCTGAGTGTCTGGTTTTTGTCTGCGCTCTTCTTCACCAAGTGCCTTTACCGCCTGATCAATCTTATTCCGGGGAAGCATAAAGCTCTGGTAAACATGTTCCTTTCATTGATTCTGGGCGTCATTGCCGTGCAGAAATGCCATGAAGGACAGAGTGAGTTCTTACCGCTCTTCCTTGTCCGCAGCATGATTCTGCTGCCTGGCTATGCCTTTGGCGTTCTATATAGGGAAAAGCTTGAACAGCATGATACATTACCTTCTTTTCCATATCTTCTTGTTATTGTTCTGCTGCGTCTCCTGCTTTCTTCCCGTTACGAGAATCTTGCATATCTGCTTTCAAACTGCACTTATTTTCCCTGCGATGCCTTTGGCGTCTATGCGGGAGCATTGCTTTCCATCCTCTTTTATCTTCGGATCTCCCGCTGTATTGCACCCTTTGTGGAAAGATCCCGTACCATGCTGTTCATTAGCCGCCATACCTTTGATATCATGATGCATCACGGTATGGGAATCTGGATGACGAATTTCTTTTTCCTGCTGCTGAATAAGTTCGGGCTTGGGGCTTCTGATTTCAGCGTGCATTCTCTCAGAACCGTGGAAAGATACGCCTATGCGCCGGCCGGCCATGCAGAATGGGCTGTCCTTTATGTTATTACGGGAATAGCATTTTCCTGTATTGTCGGATATTTATGTGATTGCGTCAGAAACAGAATAAAAAAGAAAGGGTAGAGAGAACTCTATCCTTTCTTTGAATCCGGAAACAGGGAAGCAAGACACAACAGCAGCATCTCATACTGGAAGAAGTAACGGCCGTTGGTTTCCCATAAGCATAAATAAAGGAATGCGCCAAGAATTCCAATCATGACAGGAGCTGAAGCCTCCTGTCTTTTTTGAATGATCAGAAATCCGCTGCAGATGCACAGGGTAATCTGGGCAATGAAAATGGCAGTAGTCAGATGATAATAGAAGGGAAAATAGGGACCATCCGGGAAAATCCATTTTTTCAGGAAAAGGTTCATTTCATGTTTATCTGCTTCAATGAGGGTACCAAGATCAAATGTGCCATTTCCGAAGGTGGAAAGATTTTTCCGTGACATGACACTCAGCATTACCCTGGGTTTTCGCATGGCATAGATCCGGTCCTTGATTTCGGACTTAAGCGCGGCATCTCTTTCCACAGGATTATCAAAAGATGTGGAAAAAAGGAGCCATCCTCCATAGCCGTATTGCCCGTATCCTTCATCTTCCTGCACCGGAAGTCCCATGGCAATATAGTGATAAACCGGAAAAGCATTTTTATCGATATTCTCTTTTCCAAGGTAATGATTATTGAGCTTCTGATTCAGGAAACGGCCGGGAATGAAAAGCATCAGAAAAAGAAGGACAGCCGGCAGAAATTGCTTTGGATGACGAAACAGAAGAGCAATCAGGCAGGCGATGCTGATGATGACGGTTGTTACACGCAGAAAAGAACCTATGAAGGAAAAAAGGGAGAACAGAAGGAAAAACAGCCATTTTTTCTTTCCGGTAACGGTATCCGCCTTCAGGAAGAAGTACAGTATGATGGAAGAGAAGGGAAGTGCGAGCACATCCGTATACAGTTCGGCACTGCAGTAAAAGAAGGGAAGACAGGTAAGGGAAAAGAGGAGGAAACGCAATTCAGCCAGTTTTCCGGACAGCATTCCGGCGCATCTTCCGGTACATGCATAACCTGCTGAGAACAGCAGACTGCTTAATAAGATGCAGAGGATGTAAGGATTTACAAAAGGAAACAGTCTGAAAATCAGTGCCAGAAGATATACAGAACCCAGATTATGAGGGTACCGTGTAAAATAGATAAAGGACCTTTCAGAGTTTTCAAAATGGCCGCTGGCAGACAGATTTTTTGCGGCAGTATAGACCTGTTCTGCATCTGTCATGGGGTCGTGAATCAACTGAATGCCGAGTACGATCTGGCAGATAAGAAACAAAAGGATAAAACCGATAAACACGGTCTTTTCATGCCGGCAATAGAGGGGAAGAAACTTCTTGCTTCCTTTCATCAGGAGAAAGAAAAGCAGCAAAGCCAGAGCATAGAGACCGATCAGCAGAGGATGATTCCGATTATAAAGAGGCCAGGTGGAAAAGAGTATATTGGCTGCAGTAAACAGCAGGCAGGGAAGCAGCAGGGCCATGCCGGTCAGCAGGATCCCTTTTCTGATGGATATATTTTTCAATTTCAATCTTTTCATTCCTCGTTGTATTTCAGAAGTTGATATTCGCCGGCAGAAGCAACAAAATGATAGCGTGTTGAGAAAATATCGCTAACCCGGGGATCATATGGAGGACTGAAAACACGCTTTTCATTATAAATCACCAACCATTCAGGTGGTTCGGAATGAAGGGTGTCGACAATTTCATCCATAATAGCAGGATTGGCATCCGCAAGGATTTCCTGCAGAAAGTAGAAGCGCATGCAGGGCAGCATTCCGGCAGCCACATACCATTTGGGTTCTACGCGATAAGCGAGGAAAGAATCCCTGTCTTCTTCAGGCACATAGGAAGCCAACGTCTGCGCATCCTTTGTAAATTCGGGAAGGGTAGCGGTTTCACTGTCAATGATTTTTTTAGTTTCTTTTCCTTCGATAAAAATAACGAGGCAGGAAATAAGAACACAGACTCCGTAAAGGATAAATCTGGCTTTCTTATTCCGTATACAGGACAGCAGAATGGCTATGCCAAGAATGGCTGCAGGTACGGCAATCATGAGGTAGTGAAAGTAGAATTTATGGGAAATGAATCCAGCCAGGCAGCCTGCAGCGGCAATGCATAATGCGACAAAAAGGTAGGATAATTTCTTTTTTCGGATAGTCAGAAGAAGACCGGCAAGACATACTAGAAAAGCCATGAACATGGAAATCCAGCCATACGGAAAATGGAACAGATAATAGATTCTTCCGAAGTCATCACTGGTGGAAGAATAGAGAAAATTGTGAATAAAAGCACCGTAGAATGCATCAGACAATGCTCCTTTGGATGCAAGCCAGAGCATGATCGGCACGGCGATGATCAGGCACCCTGCAGCAAAGCCCAGCATGCACCATAATAATCCCTGCCATTTTCTCTTTATACAGAATAAAATGGTTAAGGCGCCGGTCAGGGCAGCCAGAGGGAGAGCATTGTTAGCTCTGGTAAGAAAGCAGGTCATGGTAAGAAGGCCAAGCAGCAAAGAAGGCAGGAAATAACGCTTTGGCAATCTTTCAAATCCGTCCTCTTTAAACAGAAGAAAGGTTATCAGAAAGCCTGAAAGTGTCAGGGGAAGGGTATATTCTTCCGAAAGATTTCCGCCGCAGGTCATGGGAGAGAGAATGGCAAAAAAAGCAGTCTGGAGAACAATGTAGGAAATGGAAAGCTTATCTGCAAGGTAATAAATCAATACTCCGGAAGCGGTAAGAGACAGGACTTCCAGAATAAATACACTAGTAAGACTGTATCCGGAGGTAAAGGCCTGTGCGAGCCATTCTATCAGGAAGAGAACAGGGCCTTTATGGTCAAAAATCTGTGTATAGGGTGCGTATCCTCTGGAAAGGGCGGTGCCCATGGTCAGGTACATCGCATTATCGCTGCCAATGGTGGGATGCAAAGGACTGTTACAATAGAAAAAAAACAAGGAAAAGCAGAGGGATAAAACAAAAGAAGGCAGCAGCATTAACAGAATCTTTTTTTCTTTTTGCATTATAAAGCCTTTCTGTCATATTCATTACGCAAGATGGAATAGAGTACCATATCGGCATATTTTCCTTTATTATAAAGACGCTCCCGCAGGACGCCTTCTTTCTTCATGCCGCACTTTTCCATGACCCGGCCGGAAGAAGGATTGTCGATTTCATGCTGTGCTTCAATACGGTGTATTTCCAGTTCTTCAAAGCTGACTTCTATGACTTTCTGCAAAGCTTCGGTCATGAGACCTTGATTCCAGTAATGGCGGGAGAGGGAATATCCGACCTCTACGGTGCTGTTATTCTCATCATAATCCATATATCCGATGGTACCAATCAGTCGGCCGGTTTTCTGATAGATGATTCCCCAGCTGGAAGGCTGATTGTAAAAGTACCTTTTGCGCATATAGCGGATATAGTCTTTTGCTTCATTCAGTGATTTCTGGGCATCCCACAGCACATGTCTTGCAACTTCAGGATCCTGGCTGTAAGCAAAAATATCCTGTGCATCTTTCATCGTCATTTTCCGCAGCAGAAGTCTTGGAGTAGTCTGCGGGGCAAGGTCGAAGAATCCATTAAAAAGAGAAAACATGGAAGTTCCTCCTGTAAGTGTAAAAAAGAAATCTAATGCAGTATACAACAAAAAAGCAAAAGAATCCATCTTTACATGCCAAATAAGATTTGATAGAATCCATGTGCCTGCAGAGAACAGGCAGAAAAAGAATCTTATATGAATCAATGGCGAATCTTTATATCGGAATAAACAGAGCAGTCTGTGTGCAGCATGCGGCAGGGGATCATGCTCTCTTAAATGATTTATTTGGTTATTTATTTTTTATGTAATAATAAAATAATCCCAGAAGTCATAAATTCTGGGATTGAGATATTGTTTTCCATTCAATGCAGCCGGATGATATGCCTTTTCCTCAATGAATTTCTGAGGCATCGTTGTTTTGCCGATCAGGGCCGGCGGTACAGATAATAGGTCCATTCCCAGCCCTCGAAGAACATGCTGCATTCATCAATCAGCTGGTAGTTTTCCAGGCCCTTTCGTTTGCCACGGACGATGACATAGTTGGTTTTTCCCTCCGCGATGGCAGTGCTATGCTCCCTTTCCATCTCGGGGAGATCATTGTTCAGGGTGCAGAAAAAACGGGTGACCGGCAGGGAACCCGAAGCAAAATAAAAACCGCCATCCAGGAATCCGTAATTCAGGAGTGTTGCATCCTCCGATGCGCTGATGATTTTCCCGAAACGGTACTGGGGAGTGTCTTCCTTGGAAATTTTCATCAGATAGATATTTCTGCTCCAGGCACGGGCTGCGAATGGACTAAGCACCGCAATCAGCGCTGCCGCTCCTGCCACGGCGCGTCTGAATCCTCGCTTTGTTTTCACCGCGTCCGGAATCAACTGGAACATCATTCCGTATCCGACGGGTGCGAAGGAAGCCATGACCAGTGCGTAGTAGGGGTACTTTCTGCCGCTCCAGTAAGTGAAGACAAACAACCCGACGGAGCTGAGAAGAACCGCCAGAAATTCACGCCATTGTTTCCGAATCTGCAGCAGCAGCGCCGTCAGCCCCAGAAACAGAGGTATGGACCAGGGAAGATTGTTCAGCAGATTCGGGAGGGGATCCGGATAATTCCCGCCGCGGATATTATGGGAGTAGCTGGTCAGATTGTCGATAAAATAGGCATTCCACAGGGCCGGCAAGCCTCCGCGGACCAGATACCAGAGGAGAATGACGGCGGAGAGGGAGAGGAATCCCGCCAGGAAGCAGAGGATCAGCCTCAGCAGCTCTTTGGTTTTGCCTTCAACCGGATAAATAATCAGCACGGCAGCCGCAAGGCCGGCAAAGAGTCCACAGAAGGTGTATTTGGTCCAAAATGCGGCTGCAGCAAAAAGTCCCATCAGCACTCCCTGCTTCCAGTTCATGGGCGTTCTCTCCCGTACGGTTTTCAGCACCAGGTACAGGGAAGCTGCAAGCACAGGCAGGAAAAACTCCTCCGCGCTTCCGCCGTGAGAAAACGCTGGCGTCAGCGGAACGGCGATCCCGGTTCCGGCAGCTGTGAGGAAGAAAGCCGCCGGGAAACCGGAAAGCGTCTCTGCGATGCGGCCGCTGTAAAAGAGAAAGAAGGCATACAGGATTACTTCGATCAAAAAGACACCCAGAAAACTGTTCTCGGAAATCAGGGCTGCCAACGCGTAGACAAAATACAGCAGCGGCCCTTTCTGATCATACAGATCCAGATAAGGTACGAGCCCGTGACGTATTCCGCGGCCGATCGTGAAAAAGCAGTTGACATCCACCCAATCGTTCAGCGGATACAGGAAAGAATTTTTTGAACAGATAGTCAATACTCCACAGGAGAGCAGAAGACAATACAGTGCCTGCAGGGTATTTTTTCGGGATCGAGTCATGTAGAATCACTCCAGTTCCTTGGAAATTCCATTCGTCATATTCAGCCGAACAAGCGCATCGATGGCATCCTCTTTCATACGCTGCGGTTTTCTGATAAAGTGCAATTGCTTGATAAAAAATCTGTTCCGTGCCAAGACCCTTGTAGAGAACACCGGGTTCATATCCGGCAGCGACGATGCCTGTGGCGGACTTGTTTTCGGATGCTTCCACGAAAGCAAAGAGCTTGCTGCTGCCGGAGCAGCACATGGTGGAACAAAACACAACCAGAGTTTATACGGTTATCAGCAAATCGTTCAGAAGATTTATGATCAGAGCGTGTTTCTTCATCTGCATCTCCTCTTCTGTCGAAGCTCACTGTTTTCCTTCGACAATCAGAGAATACATCTGAATCCTAAAATGATCCTTAAAGGAAGTATCCCCAAAATGTGAACGAATAATGAATCTTTTCCACTCCGGGCACACAAAGAAGAATGTGAACACAGGAAGTCGAAGAAAAGCTCTCCGAGTTTCGGAATCCACAGCGGAGAGCTGAAACATACAAATCTGTAGTTTTTTCTGATTCTATTTTCGTTTTCGGTTTCTCAACCCCACAACCACTGGATGCAGGATCAATGTAAAATATTCTTGGAAAGCTTTACATTTCTTTATCGGATTCACTTTGAAGAGGGATGAATGCGTTGTGGCATAAGGGGGTTTGCCTTTCTGGCACTTATTCCCACTCAACCGTTGCCGGAGGCTTGGAAGTAATATCATATACAATACGATTGACATGGGGGACTTCATTGATGATGCGTGTGGATACTTTTTCCAGTACATCATAAGGAACTTTATACCAGTCTGCAGTCATGAAGTCTGAAGTGGAAACGGCACGGACCGCCAATACATTTTCAAGGGTTCTTTCATCTCCCATAACGCCGACAGTCTGCGTATTCGTCAGAACCGTAAAATACTGATTTACTTTGCGATCCAAACCGTTTACGGCAAATTCCTCACGCAATATTGCATCGCTTTCTCTGACGATAAAAAGCTTGTCTTCCGTTATTTCTCCCATAATCCGAATTGCCAGGCCGGGGCCGGGGAAAGGCTGACGCCATACGAGCGAATTCGGCAAACCCAGTGCAGTGCCGACTTCCCGTACTTCATCCTTAAAGAGCATCCGCAGCGGTTCCAGAATGCCGCCTGTAAATTTGTCGGTTACATCCTTTGGAAGACCGCCTACATTGTGATGGGATTTGATGACAGCGCTCCCTTTGTTTGAACCGGATTCAATGACATCAGGATAGATTGTGCCCTGCGCCAGAAAAGTAACATCCTGCAGCTGTCTTGCTGCATCTGCAAAACAGGCAACAAACTCTTTGCCGATTATCTTTCTTTTCTCTTCGGAATAGGTGATCCCTCTGAGTTCATTCAGAAAACGTTTTTTTGCATCTACTGTTACAAGGTTTACAGGAAACACCCGGGTAAATACATCACGGACTTCTTCGGTTTCATTTTTACGCATGAAACCATGATCCACATAAACACAAACAAGGTGATTTCCAATGGCTTTATACAGCAGCGCTGCGGCAACAGAAGAGTCTACTCCTCCGGAGAGTCCCAGAAGAACATGGCCGTCGCCAACCCTTTCCCGAATGGATTCAACCGATTGGTCGATAAAATACTGAGTCGTCCAATCTCCGACACATCCGCAAATTTCATAAAGGAAATTATGCAAAAGAGTATTTCCCATCTGAGTGTGGGTCACTTCCGGATGAAACTGGACCGCATAGATTTTTTTCTCTTCGTTCTGCATGGCGCAGAAAGGGCAATTCTGACTGGTTGAAATCGAAACAAATCCTTCAGGGACTTTTGTTACCTGAAAAGTATGACTCATCCAGACTATGGATTCCTTAGGCATATTTTTAAATAGAGGAGAAACATTAAAATGGGCAGTGACTTTTCCATATTCCCGATGAGCGGCTTTTTCAACAGTTCCTCCTAATAAGTGGGCAGTAAGCTGCATTCCGTAACAGATTCCCAAAATGGGAACATTCTGTTCAAAGATGCGAGGGTTAATGGAAGGAGCGTCTGCATCCAGAACGGAAGCAGGTCCCCCTGAAAAGATGTAGCCCTGTGCGTTATGTGACAAGATTTCATCCATTGAAACAGAATATGGAACTACTTCACAGTATACATGCATTTCGCGTATCCGTCTGGCGATCAGCTGTGTGTACTGTCCACCAAAATCAAAAACCAGTATTTTCTGAATGCCTTTCAAAAAGAAATTCCCCCTTGTCCTAGAATAGCATTGCGTATTTTACAGGATACAGGAAACAAAATCAAGGAATGTGAGGACAACCATGATTTTTCAAACAAATGATACGATTGTAGCCCAGGCAACAGTTCCCGGAGAGGGCGGTATTGCAATTGTACGAATCAGCGGACCGGAGAGTATAAAAATCGCCAAGTCCATTTTTCATCCTTCCGATATGCTGAAGGATCATATGATGGTTTATGGGAAAATATACGATGGAGAGACAGCTATTGATGAATGCATGGCTGTGGTCATGAATAAGCCGAAGACATACACCCGAGAAGATGTAGTGGAAATACATTGCCATGGTTCTCAGTTTATTGTCGGACAGATCATTTCTCTGATTATTGCCAATGGAGCAAGGCCGGCAGAAGCCGGTGAATTTACATATCGCGCTTTTGTAAATGGCAGGCTGGACCTTGCACAGGCAGAAGGCGTTATGAAAATAATTTCTTCTAAAAATGAGTTTTCCAGGGTGAATGCTCTACGTCAGCTTAATGGGGGAATATCTTCCTTTATCTATGAAATTCGAGAGAATATTCTGGATATGATTTCAACTGTTGCTGCTGTCATTGATTTTCCGGATGAAGTGGATGAAGATATTTCCGCAGATGAGCTCTATAATCAGATAGACCAACTGGTCACCCGAATCAAAAAGGAATGCAATGAAAGAAAGGAATATGTTGAAAACGAGGGTGTAAGCGTCGTTCTGTTCGGAAAACCGAATGCAGGCAAAAGCACGCTGTTCAATGCGATGGTTCGCCAAAATCGCGCTATCGTTACTTCTGTTCCCGGAACAACCAGGGATATTCTGAAGGAAACCATTGAAATTCACGGTATTTCCTTTTCCTTTTATGATACTGCCGGTTTGCAGGAATCCAATGACATTGTCGAAAAAATTGGTATTGAACGTTCCCAGAATGCTATTCAAAATGCGAATGTCAAAGTCCTTGTGCTTGATGGATCTAATTTTGACGATCTTAATGATATATATACCCAGCCTGATCTGATTCTGATTAATAAAAATGATATTACCGGGCCGGTTTCTTTTACTGCTTTACAGGAGAAGTATGAAGGTATCCCCATATTACAGATCAGTGCAGAAATGAAACAGGGCCTCGAAGAATTCAAAAACGCGCTTTATGACATCGTGAAAGCGCAGAACATCGAAACAGGCATCTTATCTCAGCATCGGCATATACTGGCAGCAAAGAGGACCTGTGATGCTCTTCAGGAAGCGCAGAAAACGATAAGCAATCATTTACCGCTTGAACTGATAGGTGTTGATCTGGAAAATGCTCTTCAGGAAATATCTTCTATTATCGGAGATAATGTAAACGATACGATCATCGATGAAGTATTCTCCCGATTCTGTGTGGGAAAATAAAAATGTTTCACGTGAAACATTTTAACTCTGACAGACGACAGAAAATAATCCCTATAGCATCAGTTTACAGTAATTCAACTGCGGGAGACATTTTGAGTTTTAAAAAGATAATATTTCCAGAACCAACATTGAAGAACAGAGACTCAAATTCTGTAAAAGTATTTGATAAAAAGACGGAAAAATGTTTCACGTGAAATATTCTTATGAACCGGCAAAAGTTGCTGATAGGGGACAACTCTGTGTTACCGAAAGCTTATTGTGCTATTTGTTCTTGGATGAAAACATCTATAAGCCTTCATGGAAGCAAAGACCTTACTATCTTTGTAATTCAAAGGGAAAGAAAAGATTTGTTCAACAGAATACTTACGGCAGAAAATGTTTCACGTGAAACAATCAATCCGGCTTTTATGCAGTGTCTAGCTCTTTAAAAAGTGTTCTATAAGAATTGAAAATTTATCTGAGAGTAAATACAAATGGACAAGACAAGTGTTTTCATAGAGGCAAAAACAAATCAGTAGTAACCGTTCTTAAGTCTGAAGCAATGACAAAATGTTTCACGTGAAACAATCATGTCAATTCAGATATTCCAAAAGAGCAGGTTGTTTCTACTTAAAAAAGTATCGATAAAGCAGAAAGCAGCATAGGAAGAAGAAACATCCGCTTGTTATTTCTGGGAAATGATAAATCTTTAATTGGGGTTCCTTCGGAGATCAGCAAATTAAAAATGTTTCACGTGAAACAATTTAACCGGAAAGGACGTCAGAAAAGTGTAAATGTTTCACGTTGAACAATCATATGTTTGCATTGCCTGCAAAATGGAAATTTTCCAGTCAAAAAATCATTTACCAGATGGCTGATGGCTGTACCACTGATGTATAAGACATAGAACAGATAACCTTGGATTGTTTTCAGTGGTCTGAATGGTGAGGTGAGAAATCCTGCTTTTGTCACACGAAACATATAGCAAAGAAGTAATCCTGAACAGTGGCATTGTGTTCCTTATATGTGAAAACTCCTTCGGGAGTTTTCTTTTTTGTATCTTACCTGTTCCGGGAAAACCTGTTGTAATCCTTGGTTAAAGTAGCTTACATACAGTACAAAAAAAATCAGTAATATCCTACAGAAGCAGGAACAGTAACCTCTTGTGACAGGAGTGCTAGTACCTGGAAAGACTTAAAGATATTACTGATAGCCAGGATGCTTCAGATATATCGAATAACGGTAGGGAAGAGGATGCTTCTACCGTATGAATATACCAAGATCAAAAAAATGAAATATGCGATTAAAAAACAGTTTTGAATCCAATGAAACTCGAAGCAGTCATCGGATTCCCCAAAATGTTTCACGTGAAACATTTTTTATTCGTTGGGGAATGGATTATTATATTAGAAAACCATTTTATGCAAAAGTATTCTGGATGATTATATCAGCAGTGAAGAGCGTAAAATGCTTCAGATATACTTAGTGTCTGCTTAACAAACCCTATTTTTTTAATTTGTTGTCCCGGGAGGCTTGATTCTACTTTCCTTTGCCTGGCTTCTCATTTT
>CAMVHE010000026.1 GCA_947167215.1 uncultured Clostridia bacterium | reverse complement strand
TCCAGGAAACAGTATAGATGCAACTTCCTACAGTTCCTTCATCCGTGATAACAATATCCACAAAGGGATCATTGTGGCAGATAAAGGATTCCCTCCGTCCCAGATCAGTGCCGAACTGGCAGAGCGCCCCGACCTGCATTTTCTGACACCTATCAAGCGGAATGATGCCAGAATAGCAAATAACAATATGCTGGCATTCGAGGGTGTCCTGACAGGTATCGGAGATCACGTTCTTTATAAAAAGAAGGCGATCAGAGGAGGGCGATTCCTGTATGCCTATCGTTCTGCACGAAAAGCAGCAGCAGAAGAATCCTCGTTCCTGGCTCGACGTGAGGACAAGAACGATTACAGCCAAAGCACCTATGAGAAGAAAAAGGAAGTCTTCGGAGTAATCGTCTTTGAATCGGACCAGGATCTGGACCCCAGGACAGCCTACATTTGTTATGACGACAGGTGGCTTCTGGAACTTGTCTTTAATCGGTACAAGAACGATGAATGTCTAGACAGAACCAATGTTCAGGGCGACTTCTCCGTGATAGGAAGCGAATTCATCAATTTCATCTCTACGGTCATTACCTGCAGGCTGATTCGGAAAGCAAGAGAGGCAGAGCTCCTTAAGCTCATGTCATACGGTGATCTCATGGATGATCTGAACTCTGCATGGCGGAAGGTGGATGCGCCGGAAGAACCTTCAACCAATGATAAAGGTTGGGTGCATACTAATGTTTGCGTCTTTGAGGAACTGGAAGCACTTGGTCTTTCCAAACCGATTCCCAAGCCTGAACCGAAAAAGCGTGGCCGTAAGAAGAAGGAATCCACGGAAGACAAACCGAAAAGACCAAGAGGGCGCCCCAGAAAGAATCCGGTAAATCCTATCGATAAGCTGCTATAGTACAGCAATTTGGGATTCTATTATTGCATTTGATTGTCCATCGCATTAATATCTTCTGAAGGATTCTTCCCTTTCATTTCTGTCGGAGAAAGCACACTTTTTCCTCGCAGGCAAGGATAGCCTCTGATTATCCTTCCATTTTCAATCTGCAATCTTCCATCCCATTTAAAGCTTTCCTGGTGATTACCCCATCCCATCTCAATCCGCAATTTAAACCGAGTGGATTTTTCCTTTGAAAACTTTCCATTTTCGCATCGAATGCATTCTCCGTTGCGATATAATCTAACTTGCTTTATAGCTGAATCCCCTTCAATGTGGCAAGTAACTGTCCGTCGTGAAGTAGAAATCGTTTCCCCCATCCAAGCATCATTCACTTTAAGAAATCCCCGTATCCTGTCTCCGGTTACAGCGTAGGTTCTTCCTTTTAGTATAGCGTTCCATAAAGACTCTCTTGTTTTCTCTTCTGCCCATATCGCAGCAAGACCATCCCCGTATGACCCTGGAAACCCGGCATGATGATCTGTGGAAGCAACAAAAGAAAAACATTTTAACCTCTTCAAACCTTGCTCAACGGTATTCCGTGGATCTCTAGGTCCCATGTTGTGGTAATAGGGATAAGGCGAGTCTGCATGCATAGAGCAGCCATGCTTTGAGTATACCTCAACAATTGGAGAAATGGTCTCATCAAAAGAATCCCAATTGATTCCACGGTATCCTGGAACATAGGCAATATGGTGCGGCACAGCGATTGCCTGTGCTCCGCAATCTCTGACAAGTTCATTCGGTGTTTCACGATAGACCAGTTTAAGATCATCAGACGGAGAAACCAGATGGTGATCTCCATATGCCGATGAATGCATCTCATATCCTTGAAAAGTTACGAGTCCGTCAGTATTGGCCTGAGCGATCTGTTTACGGATATCAGTCCAGTTTTCTCTTAGCTTTTCAAATCCTTTTTCATGAAAATCCACGATAAATGCTGTGTCTTCATTTTTAGCTGGAATATCCGGCCACATGGCGTGTCCGGTAATCGAAGTAAAATCCAAATGAGTACGGGCAACTTTGAGCGCGTTCTCAAGACTTCCGAATCCATAAGTAATTCCACAGTGATTGTGAAGATCACCGAAAAAAACATCCATGTTATTCGCTCCTATCCTTTAACAGCTCCCACCATCATCCCCTTGACAAAATACTTTTGCAGAAATGGGTAGATACATAATATTGGTGCTGTAGCTATAACAATTGCCGCATATTTGATGACCTCCTGCAAGTCCCCTACTTCACCATAAGACCCGGCATCGCTGGTATCCATGACAGAAATGATAAGGATCTCCCTTAGGATAAGCTGCAAAGGAAATCGCTTCCTGTCCTGAATGTAGATGCTTGCCGGAAACCAGGCGTTCCAGTTGGCAACCATGTAATAAAGTGTTATTACTGCCAGAATGGGCAATGAAACAGGGAGAACAATATGAATAAGCGTTTGGAAATCATTGGCTCCGTCAATCTTTCCTGATTCAAGAAGTGCCTCCGGTACCGATTCAAAAGAATTTCGCAACAGAATAAGGTTCCACGTAGTAATTGCATAAGGGAAAATCAACGCCCACATGGAATCGAGCAAATGCAGGTCGCGTACAACCATGTATGTCGGAATCAATCCACCTGAAAAAAACATCGTAATGGTGATCATCAGGTTAAGAGGCTTCGCAAATAAAAATGATTTCCTCCTTGATAGAATATACGCTCCGTTTATTGTCATTATCATTTGTACCAGAGTACCTGCAGAAACATACAGCAGCGTGTTGCCATAGCTTGGTAGAATCATGGGATCTCGAAAAACAGCCCGATAAGCAACCAGATTGGGGCGAACTGGAAGAAAGACCAACCCTTCGTGGGCATTTAGAAGCGTATAGTCGCTAAAAGAGCATATAAGAATATAATACATAGGGTAGAGCATTGTGAGAGAAATACCAATCAGAAAGATTACGTTCATCGCATCGAAGATTCTTGATGCAATCGTTCTTTTTTCTACCATTTCGTTTTCCCTCCTCTCTACCAGAGACTAACCTCAGCAAGTCGGCTGCTTATACGATTCGTCAGCAGAACCAGTATACAATTAATGATATTGTTAAAGAGTCCCACTGCTGTTGAGAAACTATATTCCGCTTTTTCTATTCCTCGCCTATAAACATAAGAAGCAATAATATCGGCTTTTTCCATGGTGGCACTGTTATAGAGCAGAATTGTTTTCTGGGCTCCTTCTCCCATCAATCTCCCCACCGATAGAATAAACATCGTTACAATAACTGGAAGGATTTCTGGCAGTGTTACATGAAGTAGACGTGTAAATCTTCCTCCTCCATCAATGGTACACGCTTCATATAGTTGGGGATCTACACGTGTAATCGCTGCGATATAAAGAATGGAATTCCAACCCATATTCTGCCAGACTGTCGATCCTACATACAGAAGACGATAATAATCCGCATCAGTAATATAACTGTGGCGTTCTATACCAATAAGCGCCATGATGTCATTAAATAAACCGTCCCGAGTAAAGAACGCAGTGATCATGCCACAAAAGACAACAAGTGAGATGAAATGAGGCATATATGTAACCGTTTGAACTGCTTTTCTCAGTTTTGAACTTCTCAATTCATTTAACAGCAACGCGAATATGATGGGAATAGGAAATCCGACAACAAGCTGAAAGAAATTAATAATCAAAGTATTTTTCATCAGACGCGGAAAGTATATGCTTCCAAAGAAGCTTTCAAAATGTTTCAATCCTACCCATTTACTTCCTGCAAACCCGCGAATCACTTTAAAATCTTTAAAAGCGATGAGAACGCCATACATCGGAAAATAATGGAAAATCACATAATATGCTACCAACGGAATTGCCATCACGTAAAGCATGCGGTTCATACGAAAGTCCCGTGCAAAACGTTCTATTCCCGTTCTCTGCTTTTTCATTCTCTTCCTCCATATTGAAAAAAGGCTCGGCACCGTACAACCGAGCCTTTCGTCACTCATTTGGACACTTCCGCTGAATTCTCCGCTTCCTGATAAGCAGCCAGAATCTCTTTGATTCCCATCTTTTCTAATTGTTCACGGTATTTATCAAATTGATCAAGAGATTCCTTTCCTGTTAAAAACTTTACAAACATTTCATGAACATAAGTGTCAATGTCCACCTGTTTTTCTGCAATACTTGTACTCACCTCGGGGGCAAGAACCCCCTTCAGCTGCCAGGGATTCTGAACATAGGCATCCATTTGAGATGTCCAAAGTTCCGTAGCATTCTGCTGCATTGGCAAAGACCAATATAGATTGGCAAATTCCTTACTCTTCAGTACGAAAGGCCCACCATCATTTCCCCTGCAGTATCTATACCAATAGTCTGTTTTTGCCACGCCGGCGGGATTATTGATCATCAAATCAGTAAACTGAAGATTTCCATTTTCGTCTCGCGTCCAGCATGTACCCTCTTCTCCAATTGAGTACAGTCTGCTTCCTTCATCACTATAACCATAATCAATAAATGCAAGCAGCGCCGGTATCTTTGCCGGATCACAGCTGGAAGAAATTGCCAGTCCATAAATACCATTTGCCAGTTCTTCCAAGCTTGCCATAGCAGAAAGCATTCTGTTGGTACCGCCTTTCTCAAGGGTCAAAGGTGCAACGCCTCCAACAGCAAAAGCAGGATTGATTTTCTTTCCTTCAGAAGTCATTTTCTCCATTGGACCTATATTCTGCGTGAATACAGCCCAATCTCCCCCAAAAATGCCGCTCTCTAACAATGTACTGCTATTAATAGCTGTAAATTCCGTTTCAAGCAGTCCCTCCTGATACCATGCGGAAAGTGTTTCAAGCATATCGCGGTATGCCAACTCATAGGGACCATATTTCACAGTGCCGTTGTCCCTGAAGTAGTCCAGAATAATATCCCACGCACCCGTCAGAATGCGCCCTTGAGATGAAAAGATAGACCTGGACTGAGTCGTATCACTGATGAGCATTGGATATTTGACGTTAGTTTTTTCTTTGAGTGCTAACAGTACTTCATGCAATTCGTCAATAGTAGTAGGTTTCTCAAGTCCTGTTTCTGCCAGAAGGTCCTCCCTTATAATAAGTCCCGCATTTACAAGAGAAACACTCGGGTCTCTAATAAAGGGAAAATAACCATACGATCCATCTGGCAGGCCGAACATTGTCCGAATTTCAGGCATGCTGTCCAAGTATTTGCAGAAGTTGGGCATATAAATCGGAATCAGATCACTGACGTCCATGATGATCCCATCTTCTATAGCCTGCCGTACACCACCAGGATATCCTTTATAATTATATTCGATCAAGTCCGGAAGTGGACTTCTTGCCAGAAGAAGATTAAATGCGGTATCCTGTTCGTTGAGTGTGGGATGAATAAAATCAATCTTGATATTTGTCATTTTCTGAAGGTTAATATATAACTCAGCTTCATTGTAAGAAGCAATGCTCCTCGCCACATTCGGTCTCATTGGAGCCCAATAAGTCACGGAAATTTCTTTGTCAAGAGGAAATGTCACAGTTTCCGCAATTGCTGAGCACAGAAGTCCTGATAAACAGCATACCAACATGATAAACATTATCGCTTTTTTGATAAACTTCATGATTTCTTCCTCCTTTTTTGTCTCCTATGTTTGTTGTTAAACATGTCCGAATGCGGTTTGCCAACGCATCCCTTTGTGTATATTATAGAGGCCATTTTCCTGGAATGTAAATCCATTTTTCATATTTGAAGTCTGAAACAGATGAAACAGAGAAAACCGAAACAGAATTATGAAACAAGTGAAACAGACGTTGTTATTTCCTTATTTCAAGCCTATAATGTTTTCATAATAGGGAGGCACGATATGAAACATTCAAATGTCCGAAAGATCGCCAAGTTTGCCAACTTATCTCCTGCGACAGTTTCCCGGTATCTTAATGGTTATACTTACGTTTCTACTGAAGCAAAAGCCAAGATTCGACAAGCCATTTCTGAAATAAACTCCTCTGACTCTCAGACCGAGAAAATGCAAATCAATGTCCTGATTTGTACACCAGCCAGTAAGCAAGCTTATGATTTTTATCACGATGTTATTCAAGAGCTATGGCAGCTCGGTGCCAAGGAAGGTCTTACACTGTCCTACATGACATTGAGGGAAGATGAAAAGGATGCCCGTTCTCTTTTTAAAAGCACCTATAAAGAAATGGATATTGTCGTCTGCGTAGGTGGCGCCTTTTCGCCCGATACCCTTTCTCAGATCTGCGAGTTCAAACCGGTTATCCTGATCGATAACGACCATCCTTCGGCTCATACCGTTTCTATTGACAATCAGCAGGGCACTTCCCTCGCTGTGCATCACCTCTATGAGATGGGACATCGGAGAATCGGCTTTTTAGGAGCTTCAGAGACACACGCCTCCTTATCAAAACGTTATAATGGGTATCTTAAAAGCATTCGAGAGCTAAATCTTTCACCTCTGGCATCTTTCTACCAAGGAGGCAGTTTTTTTGATGAAGGCATTATCATGACAGAACAGCTTCTTAAGGAGAATTCCTCTGTCACTGCTTTAATTGCAGGAGGAGAAATGATCACCTACGGGGCCCTTAATGCTTTATCTCGTCATAATCTGAAAGTTCCTGAAGATGTTTCTCTTATTGGCTTCGGGATTCGCGAGGGAGAATATGGCAGCAATCTCGGGATTTCCACAATTTCTCTGATGCCTGAAGCAATTTCCCTCTTTGTCGTAGAGCTTATTAAAATGATAGAGCGGGGTCGCATTCGCTATCCTGTTCGAACTTACCTTTTGCCAGAAATCTGTTTAAATGAAACCTGCAAATCCATAACTTTCAAAGTTGATCAAATGGAGAAATAACATGAAAACAGAAATGCTTCAAAAGAAAATCAGCCAATCACGTACAGTTATCGGCGAAGCAATTGATAAATATGGCGTTGATTCCATCCAAATTGCTTGGACAGGTGGAAAGGATTCCACGCTTGTCCTACATCTAGCATATATGGAATGCACTGCCAGAGGCATCCCGATGCCTCATTGTTTTTGTATTGATGAAGGAGACATGTTTGATGAAGTACGTGCTTTTCTTTCTGAAAATGCTCCCAAGTACCATGTTTCCCTTACAATGATTCATAATGATGATGTGTCAAAAGCCGCAGGCGGCCACTTAGGTGCAACGATACGCGTAGCTGATTTAAATGCACGAAATCAGGCTGAAATAGCACGTCTCGGCTTTGAAGAAGACTCCTTTGAATATGAACCAGAGTCCTTTGTTGGAAACCATCTGATGAAAACAGTCACCCTTAATGAATATCTGGAAAAAACCGGCATAGCAGGATTTATGGAAGGCATTCGCTGGGATGAGCAGTCTTCTCGCGCCAACGAAACCTATTTCAGTCCTCGGAAAAAGACATCTTTAAGTCCGGCGCATGTACGCATTTGCCCGATTCTGCATTTTACAGAGCGTGATGTATGGGACGCTCATTTCATGCTGGATATTCCCGTCTGCTCTCTTTATTCTCAAGGATATCGATCTTTAGGAGCACGTATTACCACAACACGAAACAGCAGTATTCCCGCCTGGGAACAAGATCTTGAAAACACCTATGAACGCGGTGGACGTCGTCAGGATAAAGAGCACTTGATGGCAAAACTGCGCGAATTGGGCTATATGTAAAAAACAGCCGGAGAACATACCTAATTCTCCGGCTTTTTAAGGAGGTCCTATGTTGAATTTAGAATTTCCGTGCGATGTAGAGCGTCTCGAAAATGGTAATACCCTGATCTGCGATGCAGGAAGTCGTTTGGGAAATGGAAGCCAGGTCATAGAGGTAACCTCGGGTGGCGAAATCGTCTGGCAATACAGTCAGAATCTTTCCTTTGCCCACAGTGCAAAACGTCTTCGAAATGGTAATACGTTGATAGCAGATACAAATCATAACCGTGTAATAGAAGTTTCTCCAGAAGGTGTCCCTGTTTATTCAACCGATGTTGATATTGCCAAAGGTTTGCTTTCAGACGGGTCTCATCTGCACTACCCGAACGATGCGCATCTTCTGCCGGACGATACTTTAATGATCACCGATAGAAACAACAACCGCTGTATACAGATTACGAGAAAAGGTGAGATTCTGTGGTCATTTAGTGAGGGAATCCATCATCCACATAATTGTGATATGCTCGAAAACGGTCACGTGTTAATAGCGGATTCAGACGGAAATCGGGTATTGGAAGTTGATCGGGCACATAATATTGTATGGGAATATGGAAGACTTCCATCTCAAGAACTCTCCTGGCCCCGCGATGCAGATCGTCTACCCGATGGAAATACACTTATTGTTAGTTCTCGAAGTTCGACCGCTTTCGTTGTTACCCCGGAAAATATCATAAAATGGAAGTATCATGTACCTTACTTTGCGAATTTTTATGATGCAGACTATACATCTTCAGGAACCTATCTCATTTCGGACCAGCAAAGGCACCAGGTTCTCGAAATTGATGAATCCGGGAATACAGTTTGGCAATATCGGAACTTTGTACTGACACAGCCGCTTTTTGACAGATTACAAAATGGCTCATTCAAGCATACATATGATGACGGTTCTCCATATGGCTGGTTTTTACATACAAGGCTTGCTGAAGGAGGAGGCAGCCTTATCTGGGATATTAACGCTGCTCCGCGTCCCATGCCTGGCATAGCTTATGACAGATCCGGGGTCTGTTGTCTCAGTCAACTCATTCGTGTTGAGCCAGGCATTGAATATACGGTTGCAGGTTCCATTCATGTTGAGGAAATCGCGGACGATGCTTTTTGTTATCTGCAAATGGCCTTTATCGATGAATATGATGCCTTGGTTACGGATGCAGCATCTGCACCGAAGGGACAGTTTTTTACATTCTGTTGTCCTTATACGGAAGATCGTTTTACATCTGTCGCACCTGATAATGCCGCTTATGCGGAGGTGCGTTTCGTTGTAACCGGACACATCCGTGCTTTTATCAAGAATGTATTTGTCACCGATTTTTGAGGTAAACCCAATGAATACATATCTTTCTACAGTAGCACTAGAAAAAAACAGATGGTCTTCTCGTATTCCTTCCTTGCTGGTCAGCGATTATCTTGACCGGCTGACGCATGACGGTTTCAGTGGAATCGAGTTGTGGGAAAATCATTACGTTTTAGCCTCAAAAGAAGAGCAAAAGAAAATCTGTTCTTTCCCCGGAACCATCATCTTCAATACGTATGCAAGTTTCGAGAATGGCATCACAGATGCATTAAAGCGTTTGTCAGATATTCTTCATGACTTGCATGTCTCAGGTGTTAAGTTTAACTTTGGAAAGAACCCGGAAGCAGAGTCCTCTCAAATAGAGACATTGTTAGCCTTTCTCCCTTATCTACCTGAAAACACAACAATGCTCTGCGAATGCCATCCAGGTACGGTTGCTGAAAAACCTGAAAATGCCAAAAAGCTTCTTGACTTATTGCCGGCCGATCGATTCAAAGCCATCGTCCATCTTTCACCGGAAAACGGTTATAATGCCAAACGCTTCGCCCTATATCCTGAAAGAATCATTCATTTGCACTGCCAACTGCGCCATCCAGGTCAGCAGGGGCGTTCCCGTCTGGATGCATACCCAGGTATCGCTTCAGACCGGATTCTTGCCCTACAGTCATGGGGTTTTCGTGGCAGTGCCAGTATTGAATTTACTGAAGATGGAAATTCTCCTGATGAAACATATCTGAACTGTGTCCGAGACTGTCATTTTCTTCAGGAGGTGTTTTCATGCGCATCCTTTATCTGAGACCGGCGAATATCACTAATCCCCGCCATCCAGGAAAGGACTCTGTCCTCTTCCAGGAACTGAAGAAGCTTGCTGAATTGGATGATATTTCCTACGATTCCTCCATGGATGAACACAGTCTTGCCAGCCTTATTCGGCATTATGATATTCTTCTTACCATGTGGCAGAATCCCCGTATTCCTGATGAACTAGCTGACAACCCCGGTAACCTTCGATATATCTGCAACGTTACCGGCGAAATGAAGCGTTTTATAAGTGAAACCATTATTTGCAGTCCGTACCTCACTGTTTCAAATTGGGGTGATGCTCCTGCATTTTCTGTTGCCGAGGGCTCCATAACACTTCTGATGTACGCTTTAAAAAGCCTTGGTGTACATCACACTTCTCAACTTACCGGCAACACCGGAAAACCGAAAAATCTTTTTCCTGGCTCTCTTTATCAGCTTCCTGTAGGAATTTTCGGAATGGGAGTAATTGGAAAACAGTTCGCTTCACTGATCCGTCCCTTTGATCCATTTTTAATGGCTTATGATCCCTATGTTACCGATTTTCCTGATTTTGTACATCCAGTACACACTCTTCGTGACTTATTTTCAGAATCTCGGGCGGTTGTCCTGCATGCTGCGCTTTCTGATGAGACGAAGCATATTATCTCCAGGGAACTGCTTTCCCTGCTTCCGGATCACAGCATCATCGTGAACACCGCACGGGGCGGATTAATTGATCAGGATGCTCTGCTTGCAGAGGTAATGCAAGGTCGGTTACGTGCTGCTCTGGATGTATTGGACCCAAACGATGCTCTGCCTCCGGAACATCCTGCAAGACAGTGTGATAATCTGATTATTACTTCACATAGCATCTCCCATGATGATTGGAGTTTTGATCCCCATCAGCTTGATCGTAAATCGAAAATCTGTATCGACAATATTCGCCGTTTTATTCATGGTGAACCAGTTCAGTTTGTCATGACCCCCGAGCGCTACAGAAGAAGCACGTGAGGAGGAATAACCGTGGACAGTTCTCTATTTGCTGAATTTACTGAATATCTTAATCGTTCTGACAATCGAGAAGACAATCTAAAGAGAGCAGAACTCTTAGGTTTTGGAGGGCGCAATATACGCATTGCACCTGGCGCTATTATCCGTGTGAAAGATCCTAAGAAACTGGGAGAAGATCTGACGATAGGCCTCTACAGCTATCTTAACGGTGATATTACAATCGGTGCACATACTCTTATCGGTCCATATTGCGCCATCACTGCCGGGCATCATCTGTATGATTCTAAAACCGGATATTTTTCAGCCAGAACGACTGAGCATAATTCTATCATCATCGGAACCGGATGCTGGCTGGCGAGTCATGTTACTGTAACCGCTGGTGTGATCATTGGCAACTCAAATCTGATATGTGCCAATGCTGTCATTACAAAAAATACACCTGATTTTGCCATCATGGCTGGTGTGCCAGCAAGGCAGATAGGATGTATCGAACCAAAGTCAGGAGAATATCAATGGTTTCATCTGCCGATGACTTGATTTCACCCCTTCGATTAAACGCCTCTGAGCTCTTCACTTATCCTCAGGCAGAGGACATTGTTGAAGAAAATCCACCTTTATTCCTATTTAAGCAGGACGCTTCTGTCAATAATTATCTCATCGAAGTATATGATTCGGATGGATTTTTGGTTTCCTCGTGTGAAACCATCCACCCTTATCTGAGGCTTCCAGAGCCTCTGAAACCCGGCAGTTACACCTGGCGTCTCGTAATTCAGGGAAGCACATCCAAGATGATTCCGTTTACGCTATCTGAATATGCCGTCCCTTTTACTCCTCCTTCAGCAAAGGCAATACTGATGTCAATTCCCCGGGAAAGGCCCAGGCATTTATTCGAAAGCAGCGATATTTCTACAATTCTTGCTGAGCATTCTTTGGACCTTTCAATTCTCAAGCGCAATATTTCCTCGGCACTTTCTTCCCCGATGCCTGTGCCTCCGTCCTTTCATTATAATGATTCGGCCCTTAAATATCGCCCTTACTTTATTTATTTTCGTAAAATCATGGACCGCGATCTTGTTTCTCTTGCATTGGGTTGGGCATTATTACATAGCGAGGAAGCCGGTGCCTCTGCTGTATCCCGTCTTCTTCTCCTCTGCACCTTTAATCCCGATGGTCCCTGTTCCATCATTGGACCATGGGGTGATGAAATTGGTCTTAGTTTCGCTAGGTGTCTTCCTTCGATAATTGATTTGCTTTGGGATCGCCTCGACGAAAAGCAGCGTTCTTTCTGTCTGAAGACTCTCTCCAGATATGCTGAACAATGTGCTTATCGGATAAAAAAAGAAAGCTTCTTATCTAATCCAGGCAATTCCCATGTTGCAAGACTTCCGGCTTATCTAGGAGAAGCCGCTATCTGTCTCGCTCACACTGGCATCATCCCGAACGAAACACTGCTTCAATGGCTTAGCCTTTCACTTGAAATATTCAGCACTGTTTTTCCGTTCTATGGTTGTCAGGATGGAGGATGGGCGGAAGGACCGTTCTATGCAGCAAGTTATTCAAAATGGTTTCTTCCTTTCTTTCACCTAGTAGAGCGTTATGGGCACGTAAACTTCCTTGTGCGTCCATTCTATCAGCGTTTTCCTCTTTTTCTTGCTCATTTCTGTCCTCCAAATCAGGACAGTTATCCCTTCGGAGATGGATACTGGAATACACCAGATTCTCAAGAGTTTCCCGGTTTTATGGCACAGAATCCATATCGTCATTATACAAACAATAAACTGCTTGAGCTTTATACATCCCTCTTGCCGGTCCCCGACCATTTTGAAATGCATCTTCTGGATATTTTTATGCCTTCCATACCCCCGCCGGTTCATAGGCTTCCCATCGTCTTCTCTCCTTCACAGGCCTTTCCTCTTTCCGGATTTCTAAGCCTCCATACTGATCTGTGGAATCCTTCCGAGGATCTGTGTCTTATTGCGCGTGGAAGTCGCTATGGCAGTGTTAGTCATCAACATGCTGATCAGGGTTCCTTTTCCCTCAAGTATGGTGGCGTTACTCTAATCACTCCATCCGGTTACTATGATACACAATATAATTCAACTCATCATCGTCTATGGACGCGTACCACCAAAGCTCATAATTCTCTGTTGATTAATGGTATTGGACAACCTGACCGCTGCCCTTCCGCTACTGCTCGGATCCTTTATGCGCATGATGGAGAAGGTGCGATAGATGCTACGGAGGCATATCCTAATTTAGGTGTTCTTCGTTTTATTCGTTCTTTTTCTCTCAAAGGAAATAGGCTATTAGTAAAAGACGATGTGCTTCTCGACAAACCCGGAGAGATAACGTATTGTCTTCATACTCCCTCTCCACTTGCGTTTCAGATGGATTCCATCTCTTTCTGCCATCAAGGAATATCTGTACAGATTCTTCCCATCACAGGCCTTTTATACAACCCTTTGATTACAGACCATTATGATACACCTATGCAGCTTACATCTTTCCCTAAACAATGGCACCTTTATTGGAAAACAGATAAAAAAAGAATACACCATATCGAGGTTTCCTTTATAATCTCTCCTCCAGACACTAGCTCAGTCAGTATCGCTTCAAAAGAAACGGTGGCTTATCAAACGGCAGAAGCCTGCTCAGTTTCCCAAGATGAATAATTTCAATCTCTATACAGATCAGAATGCTGACATTCAAGCTGATCAGTTTATAGTCATATCAAGTGGTCAAAAACACTTTCCTTTTAAGTATTCCTTAACTTACATAGAAGTTCGTGCATGCTATCTCTTCAATATACTTCCCGATCCGGTTCCTTTTCATCCCACGGAGAATCTTCCTCACCAGTGATGCTTCTGACTTTTCTTTCGTAATGTCTGCCGGCACCCAACACCTCAAAAATCTTCTTCATTACCCGCCTCTGCTGCTCCATGTCAATTGCCCGGATGTTGTAGCTCAGTTCATCTCCTGCAGCAAAGACCCCCATCCGGATACGTGAGATCATGGCGGAAACTGCGTTGTAGTCTGTCCGGTCAAGGGTGCCGTCAAAACGCCAGCGGATGAAGTCCTCCTCATGGTCTCTCAGCAGCAGCCTGGAAATATCTCCGGCGCTGTACCCTTCCAGCTGGATACAGTAGTATTCCAGAATGCTTCGGATCGCATTCATTAAAGTCACCGGATCCTCCGCCTGACAGTACTGCAGCCATAATGTGTCATAATAATCCAGCACCGGGCTGCCGTTGGCCATCCGCTGGCAAAGCCCTTTCTTTTCCTGAAGGAAGGGGCGGATCGTGCTCACATTATCCACACTTTTCCGTATTTCAAAAATACCCACATGGGCATAATCGTCAATGCAGTTATAGGCGATCCGGTGGAAGAAGAAGTTGTTGTGGGTAAATACGAAGATCTGTCCGATAAAATCCCGGACATCCTCCGTATGCCCGTACCGGCTGCTCTTTATGCAAACCTCAATCATCTCCCGCACCATCGCAGCAACTTCATCCACCGTCCTGCTGTCCATGCTGGTAACCGGGTCATCAATCACCACGATCTTCCGTTCCATCGAACCATCTTCATTCAACGATCCCATCACGGTATGATAGAAGTACAGAAACGCCAGAAAGTGCTGCTCGCCTTCGCTGAGCCCCTTGCCCGGTTCCGGATCCTTTCCATCCCCTCTGTCCCTTACCAACTCATAGAGGTATCTGCTTTCCGGTTTCTCCCGGATGTGGAACCCGGTGAAGCCCATCACCTGAAGGGACCGGTTCATGGCCTCCATGACCTGAGTGGTATTCACCTTGCTCCGTTCCAGGTCCTCCAGGGCTGCTTCCAGGTCTTCCATTTCCTTCTGTCCGGACGCCAACGCTTCCCGGGCAGCTTCCAGTGCAGTCTGCTGCTCTTCTGACTGCTCAGCATACTCTTTCAGAACATCCTGACATTGGAAAGTCATCTGTGCGGTAACCCGTTCCATGCATTCCTTCCGTCGTGCCGGAAGATCCTGGAGCCCCGCCAGCATCCGGTCAATCTTACGGTTTTCTTCTTTGGCTATTTCGCAAAGGCGCTTCAGATCCTTAGAAAGGTCGGGCTGTTGAAAGGTTTCTTCCGGATGCAGCTGCTTGCGCTGCAGGGCATGCTCCATATGATCTATTTTCGCCAAGACTCTTTCCGCGATCTGCTTGTATTCCTTCCCCAGCTTTCCCGGGAATGGGTTCTCTCGATTCCGACGGATAGCCGGCGCTGTCGCATCTTTCCATGCCTGCCAGGCTGCAGCGTCCCGTCTCAATTTCTCCATGTCCTGCAGATAAGATTCTTCAAAGCATGCTTCAAACTGCGCTCTGAAGTTATCCGGAAGCTTCTGCTGGCAGAAAGGGCAGCATTCCTGGAACCCCTGTGCATACTGATCATAGCCTTCCCTCGCCCAGCGGAGGTGTTCCACGGCCTTGTAAAAAGCACGGTACGGTGCCTGCGCGCTGTTCAAGATCGGGACCTCCAGCAGATCCACCGACGGGCACGTGTCCGGCATCTCCTGATATCGCTCCAGTTCCGCTATCGGTCCAAAGGCGGCACCGTACAGATATTCCAGCATTTCTGTGTCTGTTTCTTCGGCTCTGCATCCGCTCAGAAATGTCAGCAGTTCTTTCTGTGTCACATCCGGCATTGCCAGCGGGAAATTCTCCCGAAGCCCGGATATCCTTTCCCATGCCTTCTGTTCTGCCTGGGCTTGTATCTCCTCCCGCTGTTTCTCTGCTTCCGTTTTCTTCTCGTTCAGTACTGCCAGCTGTTTCTGCAGCTGGTCTTTTTGTTTTTCCTTTTCTTCCAATTTTGAGAAGATCTCCGCATTGGCCTGCGATATGGAGAATATTCCCGCCAGGTGATCTGCACGGATCGTGCGATCCGCATATGCACTGTCATAGAAATAAACCGGCAACTCCCTGGCGTCCTCCGGATCCCAGGCTATTCCCTTCCCTTTTCCTGCCAGGTACCTGGCCAGGGTACTTTTGCCGCTCCCATTGTTTCCAAAGATCAGGTTGACCTCTGTCGGTTCAAAGACCGCATCCTGATAGGTCGGTCCTGCCACGTTCACCCGGGCCATTCCCCAATGCACTCTTTTCATCCTATCCTCCTGTCAAATGCCATTGCGCTGTCCGGACTGTCCAGCAGCTGCCAGAGAGATCCCTCCCGGATTGTCCAGGACACAGTATGCCATAAACTGTGTTTCCAATCTGTCTGCATGATTCTGCTTTCTATAGAAACTCTGCCGATCGGAATCCAGGTGAGGAACAGTGCCCCCTCTGTTCTTCCGATTTTCTGCAGCCGGCTGATTACCGCCGTTTCCGGCATTCCCGAATTCTGTTCAGGAACCAGGACCGCCGGATACTGCAGCAGGGAAATCTGCCTTGTCTCATCCAGCCATCCGCAGGGGAGCAGTTTCACCTTTCCTCCTTTTTCCCGGTAGATGTATCTTTCCGGAATACACAGACTGTCCTGCAGCAAAGATTGCCTGTCCACGACCAACAGGTGATAACTTTCGGTTCCCTGGGTATCCTGCCAGAGGTGCAGCATATCTTCCCGGATTCCCGTTCTTTCCTGCGGACGGGAAAAGGCAGAAGACGCTTCCATGAAGGGGACAGACACCTCCGGCTCCCTGACATTCTGAGCTTCTGCCCTGCTCATCCTTTCTGGACCTACCGATCGATGTGGTTTTTCAGATAGAGGATCTGTCATCTCCAGCGAAGCCATGCGAACCGTCAGCGGACGGACGAACTGCCTCCCGATGGCTTCCCGGCGGATTCCCCGTGTCCCGCTGTTCAGGTCTCCTTTCCAGCGCTGGAGGGTTTCCGCACCAACGGTATTATCTGGTACGTGGACGGCAATGTAGTCCCAGAGTCCGAGCAGCAATGCCGGAAGACAGATGGATGTAGTGGAAAGCAGCGTTTGCTTATCCACCGGCATCCCCGTTTCCGAGACATACAGTTCCTGCCCGCCCGATATCGTATCATCCTGTGCCACAAGTTCCAGCAGTCCCCTGCCCAGCCAGGCGGCCTGTTCCGGATCATACAGGGACAGAAAGCTATCGCAGAATTCCTGCATTTTCCGGAGATACTTCCCATAGTAACTCTTCATATCTCTATGGAATCTATATGCGCTCTCCGGAATCTGCAGCAGGTTGTCTCCGCTGGAATAGCGGGCGCAGCTCTTGATTTTGCTGGTTAAGGTCCGGAAATTACCGGAATTGATGACCCGATAGGATGGATACAGGATGCAGAAGAGCGCTTCCAGCATCTGCAGCTCACTGCACCACACGCTTTTTCCTTGAAATTCACATGCCTGCCTCGAGTCTCTCTTTATCGCACAAAGCAGGGTGAAAAATGTCCCTGCACACAGACGCTCAGCCATCCTTATACACCCTCCCGCAGTAGGAAAACGGAGTCTGTCCTTCCGTCATGCCCAGATAGCTCCGGATTCTTTTCAGGTCTTCCAGGTAAAACAGGCAGCGCAACGCCTCGTTCCGAGAGCTCAGCTTTATTCCGGATTTCTCCACCAGCACCGCGGATAGTTCCGGCGGCAGATGAAGCGCCAGGCAGATGGATACCAGCAGATCTTCTTCCAGATTTCGGATCTTATCGTCCAGCAGATCTTTAACGGTATCCTCATCTTCCAGCGCCAGCTCGTAGCACAGCTCCTGTATGGTAAGGTTGTCCCGCATGACTTCCGTCAGCACCTGCCCGAAGGAGGAACATCCCTGCAGCATATCCCTCAGGTGAGGAACCGGCGACTCTTCATAGCGTGCACCTGATTCCTTTGCCCGGGTGTACCCTTTCTCTCCAAAGCCATAGTGAAACCTGCGCTGCTTTTTATCGTAGTGCCGGCGAAAGATCAGCGCACAGGCATCTGCATGAGCATTTGCCCAGGAAGAGAGGCATGGATATCCGTTCTCATCCGCCTCAATGAACTTATTGGTGTTACGGACCACCATTCCACGAAGGTAAACATATTCTCCGCTTTCTGTAAGCCTGTGAAACCATTTATCCTCTTCAAACAGCCGGATCACTTCCGCCCGGCCGATGGCAATTTCCTTTTCGCTGCCTTTCAATGCTTCGTTATCAAACGAAAAGGGCTCCATCGGCCCGTCGTCCGAACGGCAGAATACTCCCTTGGCCTGTATATAGCCCAGCAGTTTCAGCCGTGTCCGGATATGGCATCGCCGGTATTGGTATTCCGCCTCCAGTTCTTCTCCCGCACACTGCAGTACATATGCCATATGCGGACGATATCCGTGTCCGCGTACCTGCTGCCGCACTTTGCAAGATGCCTCATCTATTGCTTTTTCAATGACGTTTGCGGGCATCATAAGCGCATAGGCAGCCCTGAACGCCTGCAGTTCTGCATAATAACGGGAATCTTTAACCGGTACTGTTTTCTTTTCCCGCGTATGCTCCGAAATAACCTCCTCTGTCTCTACTTGAATCAGGCTTGTTTTCATCTCCTGCAGGCGAAAGAAAAGGTAATGGTATTCATAAGAATAACAGCATCGGTATATTTCCAAGCCGAAATCTTCCCGCGGATGCGTACTGGTGTTGAGCAGAATAGTACCCGGCTCTGCATCCGGAAGAATATCAGTATCTGGAGCAATAATCAGACAGGCATCCTCTGCCTGTGTTCCCAGTGCTTCCTTCCGCGTCCGGAGCCCCAGTGCATCAGCCAGCTCCATCGCTCGATAGCATCCAGGATCTTCCAGCGCCTGCGGTGTCTTTCGATGCAGCAGATCCCTGCAAAGCTCTTCTACCTCGTCCAGGCTGATCCATGGAACCAGGGATTTATCCAGACGTATTTCATGGTGCACGGGAGGCTCGTCGAGTTTGGCAATGTTCATCAGGGATACCTCCGGAACATCCTCTTCCAGGTCTACCCAAAGTGTTCCAATAAGCTCTGCCATTTCATCATCCGATATGTCTCCCCCCGGCATCTGAAGAAAAAAGGCAATATCGACATCTGCCAGAAAGCAGGTGCGGTTTTCCCACCAGAAACCGCGAATGCCATCCATCCGCATGGTACCTGGCCTCACATGAACATCCACCCCCGGCGTTCCTACTGTCGCCGCCAGAATACCCTCTTTTTCAAACATCTGTATTCCTGCAAGAACTGCCCTGGGGCCAAACTCCTGTATCAGCGCATCCGCACTTTTCAGATCAGATTGCTTTTGTTCCTCCATTTTCTTTCCTTTCCATTATTTCGAATGGTCTTTCGTCGAAGCCATTTCCATTCGTACAAATGGTACGCGTTCAAACTTTTGTTGTCAAGCATTTTGCACATTTATTTTTAACATTTATCTGTTGACATGTATATTTATATTTTGCTATAATGCTTTCAGCAATCTCATTAAGGTTCTTATGGCATAGTAAACTGTTATAGTTTTACACAGAAAGATATTAATTACTCCGCTTTGATAAATAACCTGTTCTAAATAACCATCTCCAAATACATTGGCAACGATCACTTTACAGATGAGGAGGATGCCTGATGTCGTTTAAACGTACAAAACTGATGCGTACCTTATCCCCATTTCCAAATGTCCAGACCTTTCTTTACAAGGACTATACCCTCTGCCTGTCGGATGGCACCGGGGAACATCTGCTGTCCATAGCCTGCCATACCGGCAACAGGCAGCTTCCCGAGGATGAACTGAACAGCATTCTTGACTGCCTGGGTTTTGATCTTTCCCGGCCGATATCCACGCGCATCGTGACGCACGTTGGCGCTTACCATCTGGGGGATACGCATTACTATGCCCAGGTTCCCGCAGCCGATCCCTCTGCTTCCACTTCGTCCATCCGGAGCTGATACTCATGCTGCACTCTGGAGATTTATGCTATGTCCGCGAAACTACCGGTTATCAGCCGGTAATCCTGGTGCGGCCAGTTGCGGATCGCTGGATCGTCCGCTACACGCAAAAAACGGGAGGCCTCCGGGTCTCCCGCAATCGTATAACTGACACATTGCCGCAGACTTCCGACGTTTCTGATCCGCAGATAATAAAATTGTCTTCCAGGCCAGACAGTGTCAGCCGGGAAGACTGGGAATATATTGGATCCAATACGCCGTACATGCGCTGGAAGAATTCTATTAATTCCTCTATCCAGAAATAATATACGGGTCTGCCATTTTCCATTTACCGTCCTGTTTATTTCCGGGACGGTTTTATTTTTCCAAGTCAGAAAAGCTCAGTTTTCTTCTGTACCACAGAATCGTTCCTACAAAATTGCAGTTGTTTTCATGCTCCATCATGCTTCTGGGGGTAATTGCTCCACCCTCCTGCACTGATTCATCGTCAGATTATAATTATTCTTTTCCTGCTGCCCTGATTCGACTGCCTACCCATCTTTTCAACCGAATATTCGCAGAACATTTCACGTCTCAAATCCAACAAATGTTTCATGCAGAGGCGAACATTCAATATTATGTTGACATTATCCGCATCATTTGCTAACATTTTTATTGTCAGCAAGGCACACTATGCTGTACAGATTAATCAAAGGAGGTGAAATCATGAACTGTGTAAGAGACTTACGGAAGAGTCGGCACATGAAACAGGAGGACCTGGCGAATGCACTGGGAGTCTCCCGTTCCACGATTGCAGGCTGGGAATCTCAGCGGTGTAATCCAAGAGGAAATACCCTGAAAGATTTGGAAATTCTCTTTAACACTCCTGCAAGAATTATTCTACAGGGAAACCTGACACTGAATACCGCCACCTACAGTGATTGCAGGCATCTTATAGAACGCCTGCAGGAGGACCACTCCTTCCGGGACGCCGTGCAGGTACTTTACAGGTTGTCACCTGAGGAAAATGAAAAAGTTCTTCCTCTTCTTCAGACTCTGGAAGGGATTCTCCCCTTCGCTTCGATCCAGCCAAATCCGTTTTCCGCCTCAGAAAAACAAAAAAGCCCGCTGTGACCTCTTACTTCCACAGCGGGGAACTCTCTACAAAGTAACTATGAAAAGAATTCGAATAAATTATATCATAAGCCATAACAGAAAGGAAGAGCAATGGCGAATGCAAAAAAGCTTTCATCCGGCAATTGGAGAATACGTATTTTCCTCGGCACAGATAAAAGCGGTCATAAGTGTTATAAGTCGTTTACAGCTCCAACTAAAAAACAGGCAGAACGCGAAGCGACTCAATGGCAATTAGCGCATGAGAAAGATAAGGATGACAATAATAAGCAGAAAGAATTAACTGTGGAAGAAGCCATGGATTCATTTCTGGACACATGTCGCTCACAGGGCTATTCTCCTTCAACAATATGCGCATATCTATCAATTCGGAACAAATCTTTTCCCGAATTGCTCCCCCTAGAAGTCTCCGAAGTCACTGCACACCAGATTCAGCAAATAATCAACGCACATATGATGTCAAAAAAAATAAAAACTGTGCGCAACGAATACTATTTTCTAAAAAAAGTGATGTTCATATATGCACCGGACTTGGATCTGAGAAGAATAATAATCGCAAGAAAACCAAAGCCTAAGAAGAGAACCTTTGACGAATCATTACCAGATCATGTTTTAGTTCTGGCAAGGGAAGATGTAGATTTCTATCTTTACTGCAATTTTGTATTATCCGCCTCACTTCGACCCTCAGAAACCTTTGCGTTAACATGGGGAGATATTTCAAAGGAACCGATTACAATCGAATGTGATGGATCATTAACGCAATACGGTCGGATCTCAATTACAAAAGCATCTGTTTACAGTGAGAATCGGGAATATGTGCTTAAAGACACGAAAACAGCAGCAGGAAACCGGGTAAACTACGTAGACTGGTCATTCTTCGAAGATCTATATTCCCTTAAGCCCAGGGGAAAAGATGATGAACAGATCCTTTCCTTAAAACCAAATCAGATTGGTTACCGTTGGAATAAGCTGAAGAAACGTGCAAACCTCCCTGAAAACTTTGTATTTTACGATCTGAGACATTATTTTGCTACAGATCTTGCCTACTCTGGTGCCTCCGAAGAAGAAATCAGGGAAACGATGGGCCACAGTTCTATCACGGTAACACACGATCATTATATTGAGATGTTTAAGAAGAATAAGATCAGGTCAAACGAAAAAATGGCTCAGAAAATTCGGGAAAGAATGTCGCATTTTATGGATACGGGAAAAAAGAATATCTGAACCCTCCAAGAAAAAGCTAAAAAGAAACGCGTGGATCAAAATACAAAGAAACAACTGGAGACCGGAAACCGGTCTTCTTTTTTATTCTATCAATAAAAGATACGACAGATGTCATTCACGAAATTGCGTTTCTCTCAGCCTAATACGCTTGGGATGATCAGAATTATATCGAAATCCAATAGGGTTTCATCTAAGGAGAGTACAAAACGGCAATCACCATATATAACAAATAGTATCACTATTGTCTGATAATTATAAGAGATTCTAATGTTGATTTTTAACGAAATATTTAGTAAGTATATATACTGATTATATGAATAGATAATTGATAACGGTATATTTACACTTCAAAAGGGGTAATTATGCACAAAATGACAGAAACCTTCAAAAACACGCTTGAATCTCTGATTTTGCTACACACTTTTTTGTGTGTTAAAACACGGTTCATAATTCTTGTAAGTAATTCCAGAATTATTATTGCGCAATATGGAGAAATTCACTAAATCAAAAGGGAATCTCAGCTATACTGCATTAAATATATTGCGGATTATGCACAATTATTCTTAACCTGGCAGTTTTCCCATTTATATAACATATGTTGTTTTATCGTATTTTTTGGGTTTTCCCCGGTTTTCGTGTCATCTTCGTGTCATCTGCCTGTCCATTTCGTGTCATCTGGCACGTCAAATCAAGGCAAAGCAAGCCCAAATTTGTCCAAAAAACACACAATACTTTTCTAATTATTAGACATTTTCTTTGTTTCACACAATATTTTGTTTGCCAGAAGAAAAACTATTCGTGTCATCTACTTCTCTGAAAACCATTTAACCGTTAAAACAAAACTCTATTCATGGGCAAAGTGCCTCGTAAGCAACTATGGATCCGTTCCTGTCCCGGTATATGCTCTCACTGTGCCGGTTCTCATCCGAAGTCAAAAATTATAATAATATATAAAAAATTCTTATATATGGTTCAAAACACTTCTCAGCCAGGCGGTGAATCAACCGGATACCAGCAGATACTTCGTGTCATCTCCCGTGTCATCTTCCAACGATGAGTATTCATCCGAGCGGCCGAAACAGCATTCAGACCGCTGAAATAAGCACACAATAGAAACTTTAGAATATAAAGAAAAAACCGAAAATCCACACATTAATGGATTTTCGGCCTGGCACCTCCAATGGGAATCGAACCCATGATTTTGCCTTGAGAGGGCAACGTCTTAACCGCTTGACCATGGAGGCATATGGCTGGGGAACTAGGATTCGAACCTAGACAATACGAGTCAGAGTCGTAGGTGCTGCCATTACACAATTCCCCAATGAATTCAGTTGTTTACCGAACAGGCAGTATTTTACAGCAACAGGATTGTTCTGTCAATCCCCTTTTTTCAAATTTCTTTTTTCTTTTTCGCTCTTACATTTGAATTATTAATTAAAAAAAGAGGAGGTATGCAATAATCCCCTCTTTTTTTATTTCTTTTGTACAATCCTAAAACTGGCGAATTCCCATGATATAACTGAGGATAATGAGCACGATCAGATGTAACGGATAAAAACTGTAGGTAAACCAACGCGGAAGGCGGAAACCTTTCGGCAGCGGCAGACAGCAGAACAGTACGGCAGGCATCGCAAAGATTTCCATTTTGAATGGTATTCCGAAAAATTTATACTGGCCTCCGTAGCACCACCGTAACATATAAGCGCCGGCAGCGATTGCAGACAGCATGGGATGCTCCGCGAAGAGGTAAAAAATCAGGATAAGATGAATCCCGTTTATTCCATAATCCAGAACAGGGCTTAGATAATGGCAGAGAAGATAAATGGCAAATGCAACCAGCGGCTGCCTGTCCCGAATTGCGAGAATAATCGCCAGTGCCAGTGCCAGCGACACCAGGATGCTCGGCCTTCCCAGAAAACTCTGATAATAATAATTGCCTGCTGCTTTCAGAAAATTCGGCAGCCATGGAACGGCATACATCGCTGGCGTTTCATGCCTCAGCGCCACTGCATAAAACGGCTGACAGAAAAGCGTCAGGAAAATCACGCGGGAAAGATATTTTTTCCCGTCATGCGTCATAATCGCCCCCATGGCTATTCCATAGGCAAAACACGGAAAGGCCAGTCTGCCTATTATCCGGAGAATCGCCACCCTGGGAAACAGCGCTGCACCGATATGATCAATAAACATGCAGATGCAGGCAATAAGACGCATCAGGCCCATCTGTTTATTAGTCTTTACCTGCGTTGGATAGAAAAGAGAAGAGAAGAACGGCTGGATTTGCTCACGAATCTCTTGCATTCTGAAACTCCTTAAATCTCCAGGAAACCCTTCCCGACGATTTCTGTAGAATTGGTAATTACAACAAATGCGTGCGGATCAATGGAGTGGATATATTTTCGCAGGAGCAGGCACTGGGTACGGGTAAGCACTGTGATGATCATTGTTTTCCTGCGATTGGAATATGCACCGTAGACTTCTTCGAGCGTTGCTCCCCGGTGAAGGGTTACATTGATATACTGAATGAGGGGCTCCGGATTCTCCGTAATAATCTGGAGGCATTTCCTCGTTCTGAATATATCAATCAGGTAATCCACGCAAACCGATTTAAGAAGCAGTCCAAGAATGGAGTAAAGACCTGTTTTGGGGCCGAAGCAGACCAGAGCGGCGAGCGTAATAAAGGCATCCGCCACCATCAGGGCCGTTCCAATGTTCAGATTCGTATACTTCCGCACGATCACTGCAATAATATCCGTTCCGCCGGAAGAAGCATCCGCGTTGAACAGGATGGCCGACCCAACTGCCGGAAGCAGAACCGCAAAGCAGAGTTCGAGAAAAGTCTCATCGGTCAGTGGTGCAGTCATCGGAAAAAGCCTTTCGAGGACATTCACCAGAATGGAAAGAAGCATCGAACAATAAACCGTGCTGAAAGCGAAACTCTGTCCCAAAAACAGGAAGCCTACTACCAGCAGCAGGCCGTTGATAATCAGCATGAATACACTGGGAGTGAACATCGATTCCGGAAGAAGTCTTCCCAGAATCAGAGACAGACCGGTAACGCCTCCGGTAGAAAAATTGTTCGGAAACTTGAAAAAGTAGACTCCGATTGCCATTATGCCTACGCCGACAGTAAGCAGCAGGTAGCGTTCAAGAATGGATAATGGACGTGTGCCGGTGACTTTCATTTGCGAAAAACTCTCTTTCTCTGATACGATGTTCCTATTATACGGCAATACACCCGTAACTGTCGAGATAAAAAAACCTTTTACGACATACTTCTGTCGCAATTTGTATCTTTTCGAAACAAAAAAAGCGTGTATAATAAGAGTAACGCTGTAACGTTGTAATGAATCTGAATCTTCCGGAAGGAGAGTAATCCATATGGAACATGGCAATCCGCTTTTAAAGAACAATGACTCCCCCCGCTTCATTACCTTCGGGGAAATCATGCTTCGCCTGACTCCTCCAAATTATCAGAAAATCCGTGTTGCCAATGAATTCGAAGCCAGCTATGGCGGCAGTGAAGCCAACATTGCACTGGCACTGGCCAATCTCGGTATTGACTCCACGTTTTTCAGTGTGGTGCCCAATAACTCTCTTGGGAAAAGCGCCATCCGCATGCTTCGGAGCAACGACGTGCATTGTACCCCGGTGATTCTTTCCACTCCGGAGGAAACGCCAACCCACCGCCTCGGAACCTACTACCTCGAAACAGGATATGGCATCCGTCCTTCCAAGGTCACCTATGACCGTAAGCACAGCGCCATTACCGAATATGATCTGACCACGGTAGATCTCGACTGGCTGCTAAACGGTTTTGACTGGCTCCATCTTTCCGGAATTACCCCTGCCCTGTCCAAGGGATGCGCCGATTTCATACTGGCCATGCTGCAGAAAGCCAAGGAAAAGGATATCACGGTCAGCTTTGACGGCAATTTCCGCTCCACCCTCTGGTCCTGGGAAGAAGCCCGCGATTTCTGCACGCTGTGCCTGCCCTACGTGGATGTTCTCCTGGGCATTGAACCCTATCATCTCTGGAAAGACGAGAACGACCACAGCAAAGGTGACTGGAAGGACGGCGTACCGCTCCAGCCCTCCTATGAGCAGCAGGATGAGATTTTCGAGCATTTCGTCAGCCGCTATCCGAACCTGAAATGCCTGGCCCGTCACGTCCGTTATGCCTATACCGGAAGCGAAAACAGCCTCATGGCGTTCATGTGGTACCAGGGCCACACCTTTGAAAGCAAGCTGTTCACGTTCACCATCCTCGACCGTGTCGGCGGAGGCGACGCCTTTGCCAGCGGACTCATCTATGCCATGATGCATCATTATAAACCGATGGACATGGTGAATTTCGCTGTTGCCAGCAGTGTTATCAAGCACACCATCCGCGGTGACGGAAACATCACGGACGATGTGGAGAGCATCCGCAAGGTCATGGACAGCAGTTTTGATATCAAGCGTTAACCGGGAAAGCCGGCGGATCCATCATCAGGCATGGATTGATCCGCCGGCTGCTTTTTATTTGGTTTTCAGGAATTCTTCCATAATGGCTACGGATGCCGTGGAGCCGATTCTGGAAACCCCGAGGTCAATATAGTGCAGTGCATCGGCAAGCGTACGTATGCCGCCGGCAGCTTTCACCTTGATCTTCCCCCGGGTTTCCCGGACCATCCTTTCCACATCCTGAAAGGTTGCCCCGCCCGTACCGAAGCCGGTGGACGTCTTGATATAGTCCGGCCCCACGTCCAATGCTATGGCGCAGAGCTCATGCTTCTCCTCTTCCGTAAGGTAACAGTTTTCAAAGATCACCTTGGAAACCTTTTTCTGTTCCCGGCAGACGGAAACGATCTCGTTCATCTCCTCCGCAACCAGGTCATAATTTCTGTCCTTCAGTGCCCCGATGTTGATGACATAATCGATCTCATCCGCTCCGTCTTCCAGGGCCAGCTGCGTTTCCAGCTTTTTCTGGGCCACCGTAATCTGCCCGAGGGGAAAGCCCACTGCGGCCCCGACATGCACGGAGGTCCCCCGGAGAAGCTCCCTGCAGAGTTTTACCGGTGCCGGATTGATCGCCACCATGGCAAAGCCGTATTTTCTGCTTTCCGCACAGAGCTTTTCAAAATCCTTCCTGGTCGCAAACGCCTTCAGCTGCGTATGATCGAAGTAAGATGCCAGAATCCCGGCATTCATGAATCCTTCCTCCTTTTTCGTGCTGAATCACCTCAGCATGATTCCCACTTTCCGTTTTCCCGAAGGCTGCCGTCACTTTCCCCCGGCAGCCTTTATTCTGCGTCCCCCTGGAAATCCTCGGTTTCGGAAAGCACCTCCACCTGGCCTCCCCGGATCCGGCTGTCCACCGGACAGGCATTGTATGCATCGCAGTACTGGCACGGACTCCGGTCCGTATTTTTGATTTTCACCGGCCGGATGCTGATGTTCCCGGCATAAATCATGTCTGCCAGGTGCTCCGCCGTATGCACGGCCTCCTCCATGCGTAGGCTCATGTCCTCCATGGAAACCAGCGCAATGACATCTTTTGCCTTGCTGGTCTTCACGGTTCCCATGGCAGAGAGGACCTGCTCCTCATCCAGCAGGATCCCCTGCATCCGGAGCTCGCTGTCCATCTTGTTCTCCAGGCGTTCCACGTCTTCATCCGCGGCATCCACCATGGGCTGCTTCACGCTCTGGTACAGCCCTCCCGCCGGCTCCATCTTCGGAAAATGCTGTTTCATGGCCACCAGGTAAATCGGTATCTGCAGCTCCAGCCCGTACTCCAGTCCCACCCGGTGGATCTCATGGGCGCTGCTCTTGTAATCGATGACCCGGTAATATCCCCTGTTGTTTTCTTCCAGCAGCAGGTCCACCCGGTCCACCTTGCCGTTCAGCTGCAGCTTTTTCCCGCTGCTCAGCTTCAGGGTAACCGGAGGAATGATCCGTCCTTTCTCATCCGGGACACCGAAGGTCACTTCATAGCCATAGGGCCTGAACCTCGCCTTCTGCAGATTGCGGACCACCGAGAAAGCCGTTTCCCGGACTTCGCGGATAATCTCTCTGGCACGTCCCTTTCCTGCGGCATCAGCTCCCAGCGGCGTATCCTGCCAGTCCACGGAAAGCTGAGCAAGGATTTCCTCCAGGATCTTTCCCTGTTCTTCCCGGGACGGCATCTCGTCATACTCCTCCAGCCGTTTCAGGAACGCTTCCATCACCGCATGGGAGAAGGTGCCCTTCATCGTCTGGTCATACTGGAATTCCGATCGGTTCACCGGCCGCAGCCCGTGTCGGATAAAATGCCGGTACGGGCAGCTGGCAAAGGTTTCCAGCCGGGAAATGGAAATGTTCTTCTCCGGATACAGCTTTTCCGCCACCGATTCCGGAAGCGGTTCCGTATCCATGGATACGCTGAGCCCTTCCAGGATCTGCCGGGCATTGTCGCTCCACAGCCGGTCTCCCAGCAGCGCCAGCAGTGCCTCATACCAGTTCTCCTTTTCTTCCCGCAGCCGGGTCAGCGGAAGCCCCTGGTCCCTCAGATCCCTCAGGTCCACCGCCAGCCGCTCCAGCGTGAACTGGGGCGTAAAAGGCGTCATGCCGTCATCCAGCAGGCCGCCCCGGACATTTTCCGGGGTAACCGCCATCACCATATGGGAAAGGGAGCGGAACAGCTGCGAAGGATACATGACCTTTCCGTCCGGCTTGGCTGCCGAGCAGGACAGCATCAGGCGCCTTTCCGCCAGGGCCATGGTGGAATACAGGTCCATCAGGTCCGACATGGTCCTTTCCTGCCGGGTCAGGCCGATCCGGACCCGGAAATTGGCCCTGAGCTCCTCCCGCTCCACCTCATTGATGAGCCCGGATTCCGGGATGCTGTCCCTGTCCTGCATTCCCATGATGATAAGCCCTTCCAGCTCATCCGTCAGGAACTGGCCGATGCCGTTGAGCTGCACCGCATCCGTTGCCTGGGGAAGCGACTTGATTTCATTGCTGGCAAAGGCGTTCTCCACCAGCACCGGAAGCTCTTCCAGGGTGAGATGCTCCTCCCTGGTAATCATGGCGATCTGGTCGAGCAGCTCCAGGACCGAATCAAAAACCTGGCGGTCCCGGTCCAGTTCCAGCAGAACGCCCCGCTCCAGCAGCTGCGTCTGCCGCTCCAGCAGCCGTGCATACCCGCCAAGGTCCATCATGGTCTGATACATCTCCCGGGCCGCCGCCGCACCGGTGCATGACGGCTTCTTCAGCGCCTGCTGGAGCCGGATCAGGGGCACGATGATCCTGGCGCGCAGCTCTTCCATCTGAAGCGCTTTTTCCCGCGCCTTTTCCTCCTCCGGAAGATAAAGCTGCTTCTGCCATTTTCCCCGGTCCAGGCCGTGCTCAATGGCATAGTTCTCGAGGTCCATGGCCTCTTCATCCGTCAGGCTGGTATAACCGGTTTTCAGCATCTTCAGCACATCCTCGCGCCGGAAGCCGAGACAGGCTGCCCGGAGCATGGAAACAAAGAAGTCTGCAAACCCGTTCATCAGCATGCTCTTTCCGCCGGGAACGGTGAACGGAATCTCCGCGCTCTGCAGCACCAGCGGCAGCAGGGACGGCAAAACGTCCGCAGCATACCAAGCCACGCCCATCTGGGACCACTCCATCCCCTCGCGGTGCCACTTTTTCAGGGTCTCCGCGGCATGCAGGCACTCGATGTAGGAGGATTTGGCATAGTAGACCTCCACGGCACCAAAGGAATCCGGCAGCTTGGCCGGCCCCGTGGAAAACAGGTGCCTTTCGAGAAACGAGAGTGCCGGTTCTGCCGGCGGATAGTCCGCATAGGCACGGGTGACAAAGGGAATGGCCCGGTTCCGCAGATACTCCTGGAGCATCAGCATGGACTGATGCGTGGTTTCAAAGATTCTGCTGTCCGGTGCCTCCGGATCGTCCATCACGCCCACAATGACCCGGTCCGCCAGCAGCGCCGCGGACGCAATGAGGTCCGATATCTCCCGGTTGAAGCTGCCGAATCCGAAGACCATGAAGGCCGTATCCTGCAGCAGCCCGCTTTCCGGGAGCCTTGACAGCATGTCCTCCCACTGCTGGGCCTCGTCAATGAATTCTCCCTTCAGGTGCTCAAGGTATTCTTCCCAGGCATGGGCAATGTCCTGGTATTTGAAGGAAATCGCCTGCCGCTGCTGTTCTCCGGCCAGCGCCAGGAATTTCTCCGGCGTCATGCTCCCTTCCCGCAGCTCGTCCATCTGGTCCGCGAGCCGGCCGGCAAAGCTCGGCTGCCGCACCGCATGCTGATAGAAGGCAAGCTTGTCCTCCTTCTGCATCTTTTTGAGCACGCGCCCCATCATCATCACGCGCCCGAAAGCGCTGAGGGGCTCCAGGGAACTGCGTCCCGCCCGCTCCGCCACCGCCTGGGCAAAGGTTTTGGGGCTCCGCACCTCCACCCCGAGGAGCCCTTCCCCCTGGGTCATGGAGATCAGGACCTGCTCCGCCGTCAGGGTGTAGGACTGGGGAACCAGCACAATCACGTGCCTTTTGTAATCCCTGGCATTTCCGTTCCTGCATTCCAGAAAGGAGTCCGCCAGGCAGGGGATGACCCCTCTTGCCCGCGTCGTGCGGAAGAGGACGCGGGGCTCCGCTACAGCAGCTGTACCCACTTGGCTTCTCCTTTCTCCTTCACCTGCCAGGCCAGCAGGGCCTTGGTATCCGAACCTTCAAACTTCTCCGAAATATCCAGCTCGGGAACATGCATCGCCTGTCCGCTGGAAAGGGCAAACAGCCACATCTCCCGGACGGGCTTCCCCGTCAGCCGCTGGATGGCGAACCGATACCAGTTCATCTGGGACTGGTGCCGTCCGATAAACCGGCCGGGATTCGTATCCCGGTCCGTCTTGTAGTCAATCAGCACCCAGCCGTCGTCCTCTTCAAAGGCGGCGTCCACAATTCCCTGGATCAGGGTGCCGCCCTGGCTGCCGATCCTCAGGGTAAACGGCCATTCGCGGTAGGAAATGGCGGCATGGCTGAAGCGCTGCCCCAGGGTGCTGGCAAAGAAAGCCCCCACATGGTCCACATGGACGAGGCCCGCCTCTTCTTCGGAAAGCACCGCCTCCGCCTTCAGCCGTTCCAGCTCCGCCCGGGTGGTCTCCTGCAGGTTCCGGCTTTCGCGCATGGCCTCCATGCTGACCAGGTGCAGGAAGTGGTGGGTTGCGGTACCGGCATCCCGTGCCATGGGTTTTGCCTCTTCCATGAAGCGCGGCCTTGCTGCCGTGGCACCCAGCAGGAACGGCACCAGCCGGTTTTCGTTCCTCCGTTTGTCCTCCTCCGTCTCCTCCATGTCCTCGGCCCGCAGCAGCAGCGCATGCTCGTGCTCTGCACGGACCATGGACGAAACGCTGGTCTTCACGGGATACTGTTCCGCTTCTTCCTTTTCCCATTCGGGAAGCGGCGCATGCTGCTCCTCCAGGAACTGCAGGAAATGCTCGCCGTCCTCCTCCGGTGCCGGCAGCCTGTCAAGGTGCATCGGCCTCTCTACCGCCACCTCGAAGTTCCCCATCGGCTGCATCTGTCCGGGGGCCGGCAGGTCGCCTTCTGCCATGACCGCCGCCATGACCATGTCCAGCATGTTCCGGGTCTTGTAAATCCGGCTGATCTGGTTCCGGGTTTTCCAGAGCTTCAGGGCATCGTCCTGGTAGGTGCCGATAATCACCAGGTGCTCCATGGCCCTGGTCATTGCCACATACAGGACCCGCGTCTCCTCCGCAATTTCGTTCATCCGTTTGCGCAGGGCAAAGGCGTCATGCCCGTAGGTGTGCCGCTTTGTGGAAAGCTCCCGGTTTACCGAAGGAAGGTAGAGGCCCAGGGCCGGCTTGTCCGCAATGTCCGCACCGATATCGATCTCCAGCGGGTCCGTCTGCTGGCCGCCGGACTTCTTTTCCATCCGCATCAGGATCACGGCCCGGAACTCCAGGCCCTTGGATTTGTGCATCGTCATGATCCGCACGCAGTTGTCCATGTCCCCGGCAGCCGGCTGGTCCCCGTCCTCCCGCTTTGCAACGGAATCCACCAGCGTCAGGAACTCCGAAAGGCGGTAAATGCCCCGGTTTTCGAGGTCCAGCGCCTTCTGGTACAGCATGTCCAGATTGCTCTGGCGCAGCTTGCCGTCCGGATAGGCACCGCAGATGGAATAGAAACGGGTCTCCCGCAGCATCCGGAAGATGAACTCCGCCGCCGTCATGGTGGTGGCCATGAGCCGCCATTCCGCAATCTGGGAAAGGGCAAGCCTGCAGCGCCGCCCCAGCGGCGTGTCCGTCTCCGCCACCTGCTGGAACGCCTCATAGAAGGGAACGCTTTCGGGCACGGCAATGCGTACCTCCGCCAGTTCCCGGTCCGTAAAGGAAAAAGGCATCATCCGCAGCGCTCCCAGCAGCGGGATATCCTGGTGCAGGTTGTCTATGGTCCGCAGCAGGGACAGGAACCTGCGCACCTCGGAGAGTTCGTAGTAGTTTCCGCCCCCGTCGTAGTAAATGGGAATGTGCAGCTGCCGGAAGATCTCCACCATCTGCGGCACGGAGCTTCGCGAGCGCATGAGGATGCAGATGTCCGAATACCGAAACTCCCCTTCCCCTTCCCGGGTCCGGCCGATTTCCATCAGCTCCCGGATCTGCGCTGCCGCCGCCAGGCATTCCGCCTCGATCTTCCTCTTTTCATCCAGCTTCTCCTCGTCAGCTTCCCGGATGAGGATCACGCGGGGCTTCGGGAAGGCCGTTTCCCTGCCGGCCACCAGCCGGTCCCCTTCTTCGTAATCCAGCTCGTTGACCCTGCGGTTCATGCCCATGGTAAAGACATCGTTGACCGCCGCAATGATCTGCGGCGAAGAGCGGTAATTCTCCCGGAAGAAGATCTTCCGCTCCTTTGCATCTTCCCGGAGTTCATACTGGTCCCGGTACCGGATAAACAGCGCGGGCTCCGCGTGCCGGAACCGGTAGATGCTCTGCTTGACGTCGCCCACCATGAAGAGATGGTTCCCGGGATGATGCAGGGAACGGATAATGGCGTTCTGAATCGCCGAGACGTCCTGGCTTTCATCCACATAGATGTCCGTAAAGCGCCGCATGAGCCCTTCCCGGACTTCCGGATGCTCCGTGTCGGTCATCAGGGTATAGGTCATCTGCTCCATATCGGAAAAGTCCACCACATTGACCCGGTCCTTCTCCGCCCGGTAGGCTTCATGCAGGTGCCGCATAAAGAGGAACAGCCCCTCCAGCTCTTCCCGGATCCGCCGGTTGTCCAGCTGGTTCTGGGTGCTTACCAGCGGCGAAATCATTCCCTTTACCTTGCCGAGGATGCCCTTGGAGCTCCGGATTTCCTCCCGGATCTCCTTGAACCGCCCGAAGGCTTCGAGCTCTTCCGGTGCAATTTTCTTGCTCAGGGGGGATTTGGCAAACCCGACGCTCATCCCTTTCAGGAAGGCCTCGATCTGCTCCGAGGGCTTCCCTGCCTGCTGCATGCCCTGCAGGATTTCGAGGCAGCGCGCCTCGTCCTCCATGGCGATCTCCATGCACCTGGGCTGGGAACCGATGGCCATGGCAGCCTCCTTTTCCTGCTCGAGCAGCTCCGGAATGGCTTCCATCTGGAGCAGGGCATGATGGAGGATTTCCCGGACCCAGGGATGCTCATCCAGCGGAAGGTCCACCTTCCCGATGAGCTCCTGCGTGCGGGAAAGGGGATCCGGGATCCCCATCATCACGCTGTAGAGCCGCTGTGTGCAGCTCAGCAGCTCCGCCTGGGTGAAATGGTCCACGGTCACCCGCGCCTTCTGCCGCTCCTCTGCGATCATTGCCGGGTCCTCACCGTCCAGCACGGCGTTCAGGGTATTGTGGAAGGCCGTCTCAAAGAGGATCTTCGTCTCCGCGCTTTCCCCCACCCGCACCTGCGGGTCAATGTCGAGGATATGGAAGCCTTCCCGCATGACCTGCCCGCAGAAGGAATGGATGGTGGAAATCTGTGCTCCTTCCAGTTCATCCAGCGCCCGCTGCGCCGCATTCCGCTTCTCCGCCTCCAGCGTTTCCTCCGCGGCATAGGCCAGGAGCTTCTCCTGCAGCTTCCTGCGCATGTTGCTGGCCGCTTCCTTGGTAAAGGTAATCACCAGCATGCCGGACAGATGCTTTTCCGGATGCTCCATCAGGGTCCGGACAATCCGCTCGATCATGACCGTGGTCTTTCCGGATCCCGCCGCGGCGGAAACCAGCAGCGTGGTATTGTCCGCGGTAATCGCCTTCATCTGGTCCGCATTAAAGCCCATTCTCGGTCTCCTTCCCGTAAAGGTTCTCCAGCAGGATCCGGTCCGGCGGAAGCCAGGCCACCGTAAACAGCTCTTCCTTCCCCAGCCACCGGGCAGCCTCGTGCTCGCGGAGCGTCAGGGTCCCGCCGTCCACATGGCAGAAAAAGCAGTGCATGGTGATGTGGAAGGTCGGATAGTCATAATCCACGGTCCCCGCCTTCCCGTCCACCGCAATGCTGGCCCCGAGCTCCTCTCCGATTTCCCGGACCACCGCGGCCTCGGGCGTTTCCCCGGGCTCGACCTTTCCCCCGGGAAATTCCCAGCCGTCCTTCTGTTCCCCGTATCCCCGCTGCGTTGCAAAGAGCCTGTCCCCGTCCCGGATCAATGCCGCAGAAACCGTAATCCTCTTCATGCTTCCTCCCGAAAACTGTCAAGTATGCGCTGCGCAGCCGCTTCGCCGCTGCACTCTGCCAGCCCCTCCGGATCCTCCAGGAGGTCCCCGAAGGCAAACCGGCCCGTATGCTCCTTCTCAAAACAGGCATAGTCGGAAAGGGGCTTCAGGGCTGTTTCATACCGTGCCGCCCATCCCGGATACAGGGTTTTCATCAGCCGGTCCGCCAGACGCCAGGCGTCGCAGCTGCGGCTCTCTCCCACGCCGGAAATCTCCGGCCCGCCTCCCGGCTGTCCCTTCCGGGACGGGGCCGGCGTGCTGTGCAGCGCCAGAACGCTGCCGTCGCGGCAGGTGCCGAGGGAAATCCATACGTGGCCTGCAATGCTCACAATCTCCCCCGGGGAAAACGGCCCATTCTCCCTGCGGAAGGTGCCCATCCCCCTTGCCGCAAACGTCTCCGCCATGCGGGTGGAGGCAAGCACGAACCCTTCCTTCCCGTTTTCGGTATAGAGCGTGTTGTACAGGGCAAAGCCCACCAGCGCGGAGCAGTCCACGCCGGCATACCCGTAGGCATTGAATCCGCCGAAGGGGTAATAGCTGGCTGCCGGGTCCCGGAGTTCTTCCTTTCCGTCCCGGTCCTTGTAGGTATAGTATTCATCCTGTTCGCTGTAGAACCGCTCCCAGTCCCGGGAAACGCCGATCTGCCTCGCCGCCGTCCCCGCGCCGGTATCCTGCCAGTTCCAGCCGCCGCCGTATACATACAGCGCCCGGCCGATGGGCAGCATGCCGTTCAGGATAAAGTTCAGCAGCGTCCTCCGTCCGGGCTTTCCCGCCAGGGGCGTTGCCGGCGCCTGTACGGAAAACGGTTCCTCTTCAAGCCGGACCAGCCGGTTTCCCTCCACGGAGAGGTCATAGGCATACCCCGCCTTCAGCCGGTTCTGCAGGGCATAATCACCCCCGGCCGGGATGGACAGCAGGCAGCTTCCCTGCTCCGTGTCAAACCGGTACGCAAAGTCCGCCGCATGCTCCAGCCGGATTTCCGGCGAGCCGTATCCTTCAATGCCCAGATAGACCGCTTTCATGGCTTCCGCTCCTTTCCACGGGTTTTTCCAGCAGTACCAGGGGAACGGCTTTATCGTAGTCAATGAAGGCGAATGGAACCCGGTAGAACAGGTAATCCGGATAGCTGTTTTTCAGGAACAGCCACAGCCCGGCTCCGGCAGCCAGGATGGAACAGCCAACGCCAAAGCGCCGTACATTCAAG
>CAMVHE010000025.1 GCA_947167215.1 uncultured Clostridia bacterium | reverse complement strand
GATCACTTAAGCCCCAGATGGTCTAGAGGTTCGCTTATAATTCTCCGGGAGTTTAGGTTATAAAAGCATTGTAAACCTTTCTTTGTGTTTCACCGTCCGCTACGCTGTATTCATAGTCTGCATAAAAATCTTTATCCATGCTGCAGTGGTCTCCTGCAATTACTATTACCGTATTATCATAAAACTCCTGTTCCTTAATCCAGTATATGAAGTCAGCCAGTTGTCTTGACGCGCAGTGCCAGACATTCGAATACTGGTCATCAGTTTCTTGCCGGCAAAGGGAACAGATATAACCATCTTCGTGGTGGGTGTCCGCAGTTAGCAAAGAAAAGTTGAATGGTTGATCCTCCTCTGCCAGCTGCACAAGCTTTTCCCTGGCCCATTCATAAAGAATCATATCCTCAAAGCCCCACCATTCATAGTAATTTTCTGGGATTACTCCCTGCTCGATAGCGGCTTTATAATCCAGTATTTCATAATCGCCATGGCTCCTATAGAATAATTCCCTTCCTCCAAATACAAAATCTGATCCCGCCATAAATACATTTCTGTATCCTTGTTCCAGCAGGATATCCCCCATCGTTCTTATCCCAGGCATAAAGCTGTCATACTCACTCATGGAATTTCTGCCGTCTTCAAATAGTTTCAGGGGCAGCCCGGCATTCTCCGAAACCATACCTGCCATAGTCCAACCGCATTCCGGCGCAACTGCTGCGCCTTCTATTTTTTCCGATTGTGAAAAACTAATGTTATCCTCCGCTATCTGAGTCATCTCTGGAATTATATTGTAAGTTAAAAGCCCTCCGGATAACTCATCCTGCGCAGATGTCTCTGCTGATTCCACAAAGATATAAATCAGATTTTTCTTGTTCTTCGGGATTGTAATTCTTATGCTTCCCGGATCAACGTATTCCTTTTCGATGAGGGAGGAGGTAATGATACTATTCCAAATATAGTCAAAAAGGCCAACCTGTACCTGGGCACTTCTTAATATGATTGCTGTGCAGATAATAATTTCCAGAACACCGAACCTTCTCAGGTTTTTAGCATATTTTAGCCATACAGGTTTTGTTTTGGGAAAGGAAAGGAATGCACCGCGAATAAGCAGAATTCCTCCAGAAAGCTCTATTGCTGTATACAACGCAGGCTTTAACGCAGTATCCAAAAAACTCTGTATAAACTGCATTGACGTTCCCTGCAATGGCATCCTGAGATGGAAAACAATCTCATCAAAACCAATGTTGCCATAGTGGTCGGTCACCCACGCCAAGCAAAAGCCAATCAGTGATAGGATCAAAATAGATACGATAAGAAAAACCATATACAGGAGTTGTCCTCGCATGATCTTCTTATTATCCATATGTCCTCACCTCAGATAAAATACCAAGTTTCGATGTCATCAAAACGAAAATCCCTGATCTACTTTTATTCCGCCAAATCCTCAGCCATATGCTCATAATTATCATAGCCAAATACAAGATATCCGCCTGAATTATATAGTGCGTCATCTTTTGAGAGCTTTCCGCACAAAGTGTATCTGCCGAATTCCTCCGTCGTAAACAACAGGAACACTTTCCCTTCTGGGTGTTTATGATGCTGCTTCACCTGAAGCCATTCATATAAAGTGTCAACACTTCTCAGGTCTTCAGGGCTTTTCGCATCCAGCCAGTCATACATATCAATCTTTCCGTCCGACAATTCCGTGACGAGATTGGCATTCCAGAAAGTTGCGTACCCCGTTGCATAATCATCCTGTACGGCTTCAACCGCTTCCAGAAGGTTTGCAGTCACATCGCTGCGTCCTTTTTCCTGATAGTAAAGCATGCCGCTGACAAAGATGCAGATAAGCAATCCTGTATATAAAAAACCCGATAGGCTGCCGGATGCACGCAGCAAGCTTTCATTGCCTTCCCCATCCTTACGCAAAACTTCTTTTTTTACACTACAGGTGAAAAGCGGGATAATCAGAACCATAATCGGCAGTATATAGCGCTGGCTGTACATCATGCTGGTAAATGCATATAAGGTGCCATAACATGCAATCCCGGAAAGGAACATAAGCATAACATACAGGTTCTCATCATCCCTGTTTTCCCGGATAGTCCTGGCTATACACCATATTAAGAGTCCTGCTATCAGAAAACTCACACCGTTTCTGATCGTTGTGCCTGACATGACATATCCTTCGCTGTAACCGAGTTCTGCAAGGAATCCCCGGAACACTGTGACGGCATTCTCCAGCGAAAACTCTTCCCAGGAGAGTCTGAAGTAATGTTGGAACGGATACTTTGCTGCCAGCAGGGTATTGTTGATCCGATGTCCCACGAAACATCCTGCAAAAAGGAACAGGCTGCATGTAGCATAGGATACTGTTTTTGACTTCCAGAAGGTGTCTGGTAATTTCCGGAATCCATTCTTCTTCAACATCAAAATAATACATCCACAGGATGCCATGACCATGGGAAGGTACGTGACCAGAATCTGTCTCGCCCCGCCAAGTGTAGCCAACAGTGAAAGCAGAAATCCTGCCCCGAGGACAACCGTCTGCTCCCATGTTTTCCTTGCATTCCCATAATGGAAAACCAGCCCGAGTGAAATAAACGAGATGGAAACATGCGGAAAATAATAAAGGCCCAGCATGACAAATTCATAGTAATCCCCGCAAAGCGGGAGAAGAAACACGGAGCCTGCCAGAGGAAACAGTTTCCTGCACCCCATCTGCCTGCAGAGGTAATAAAATGAGGACAGCAGGATGATCATCAAAACAACACTACTGAAAATTCGCACCGTGTGCCAGCTATTAAATAGCCGGAAGAAAAAGCTTAGCACAATCTGGGTATTCAGTACCCGCAGTTCTGTCGAGTAGTACCAGTTTTCGGAAAGGATCCCGCCTTCTCCTGCCAGGAGTTTGGCAAGCACCATCTCACTGGACATATCTGAATCCAGATGCTGCGTTGCGTGCGCATCGAGGTAAAGAATATATATTATGAACATCAACGCAAGCCATACCCACGGCAAAGCCTTAAGGAGGTATTTGCCCAGTCCGTTTCGTTGTTTCATCACTCATTGCCTCCCGGATCAGCGGAAACCTTGTATAACCTGAAGAATTTGTTTTCGTACATCTTTTTCATTGGCGTTCTTGTTGCTTCTGTCTTCTCAATCTCAAACTCTCCATGGCTGACCAGATATTCCAGGTAATAATCGGCATCTGCTATTTTATGGCCGTTTTGGCCCGGGCGGATTGCCATCCTCTCCGTATTCAGGTAAAGGGCACGCGGCTTTCCAAAGGCTATTACAGAGTCTTCCGGGACCTCCATCTGGATATAATGGTACATATCCACAGCCTGCTCATTATAGACATCCTGATCCGCCACCTGACTCCAGTGACTCAGGTTGTCAATCCCGGTTCTTATATGATTGACAGACGGTAATATCAGAATGTAGATACATAAGATTGTACCCATTAAATGAAGAAGCCTCTCAGTCTTTTCGTCCGTTAGATTTGAAGCTTTCTTTACCTTCTTCCAAAGAAACCGGATACCATAAGCAGAAAACATCAATAATAATGGCAGAATATTATATATATATCGTAGGCCTTGCTGGTACGGAAGCATGATATCGACGACAAGCGTGCCAATTAGTAAAAGAGTCAAATGCAGGTTTTCTTTAATGCCATGCACAACAATTCCTATAATGATAGCTGCCGCCAGAATATAACCAAGACCAAAGAGATGCATTCCCGGAAGCCCGTCAAGATATTCAAAGAGCATATTCCTGTACGTAATGATATTTGCATGGAGTTGGCCTGCAGAAGCTCTCCCGACATCACTCATATTGGATGTAGCCGGGGCGAGCCAGAAATGCTCCGTCATGAAAGTTAAGGCTGCAAGAACAAGATACGGGAGAAAATCCTGCCATAACTTTGTTTTCTGAATCTGCTTTCTGTTCTTAATCAGGAACAGCGCATGTCCAAAGAATGCCACAACACAGACAGTCAAGCCATTAAGCCTGATTTCATGAGTCAACCAGAGTACAGCGCCGTAAACAATCCCTAACCATATACCGGTTCTGTTCTCTGTTCTTTCTGCAAAACACTCTGCCAACAAAAGGGTAAGCATACTGAAGAACAGGAAAGGAAGGTCGGAATATAAGTTATTTAATGCCGCGAATAAATCTCCGCTCATACACAGAAGCAATGACAGGACAATTGAAACTCTAAGCGAAAAGCGACGCCTGAAAAACAGTACTAAGACTCCGCCAAGCAAAGAGAGGCTTAGAAGAAGCGGTAGTTTGTACCAGACGATTGTCTTAAATGTTGTTCTGTCGAAACCCACCATTTTATACACAGCAGATAACATGAGGGGATATCCCCAGACGTAAACAAGGCCTTCTTCACTTGCTTCCAGCGTCAGCGGTGATGGATGCATGGTATAGTTTTTGACAGTTTGTTCGTGGAAACAGTCATCCGCAATTGCTATTCCTTCACTAATGTAAGCGGCAAAATCGTCCCCCCAGTCGGGAACTCCTTTTGTTAAATGCGAAGCACCGATGAATAGAATAAAAAGAGTCACCAGGAGAGCCGCAATCCATTCCTTCTTCTTATAAACATGGTTTACCATTTCCACATTAATCCTCTGTATTATTCGGGATCTGATTATCCGCCGGGTAGCGAACAAACCTGTATGCTTTCTTGCCGTTTACTTCATGTGAATATACAAGCTCTATATCTTCCCCATAGTGATGCTGCAAATAATTCAACATCATTTCTTCATAGCCCTCCATCAGATAAGTATTAGGCCGGTCAAGGAGTGCTAAAGCAGGATTAGGCGCACCAATACGTTGAAGGAAATCCCGGAAATATACCTGCTCATAAACCCAGTCACCCATAGCTATATTATGATCGATCACCCTCTGTGTAGGGAGCTTATTCTGTTTTGAAAAATAATCCGGAATGTGGTCATACCAGCCTGACCAAATGTATAAAGAATCATCCTCAAAGGTCTTTTCATATCCACTGTCATCCGCTCTGATCTTTGCAGTTAATGGGCTGATTGGTGCGTGAATCGAAGAATGGGCCATCACCTGTCCGATTCCAAAGTAAAGAACCACGCAGAGTAATAACTGAAAAACGACCGTAGCGGTACGGTAGGCCATAGTTCCTTTCTGTTTTCTTTTCATATCAGAAGGCACTAAACCGTCAGTTTCTTTTTGTTGCAGTTCTGAGAATAAGGTTGGCTGTAATCTTTCCATACCATCCTTTATCATAATAAGAATCAGGATAGTCAATGCGTCAATCAGTACGCACTGCCAGACACGAAGGGGAGCACGTCCGCGGAAAGTGAAATACAAGAGAATAATAAAGCCTCCTCCAAAGGAACACAAAGCTTCCAGTTTCAGCCAGACGCTTTTCACTGCTATCACGCACCATAACGTCATGATAATAGCAAGAGCAGTTAGTGTCATTACATGGACATCAACTTTCGAAGCCTTACGCTTCATTTCCTGGAGAGTCCTTTTCAGCCCCTCTTCCGTTGTCTGATAATCATTCCGGCTTCCGACTTCCGCTATATTTCTCAGTGTTTCTGTGTTGATTTTGTCTGTGTCAGCCAAAATCCAGTGAGTAACTGCAAGATAAGTATCCCTGTCTATACCCTCCCAGTCCTTGTAGGATACCCCATAGGTCTCCATCGGATAGTCGCCGGTGATAGTTCTGTAATAGTTATATTCAGCATCAGAGCGATATGGTTCGGTACGAAGGAAAATTGCCTTACTCCCGAGGAGTATAGCGATGACAATGATGGAGGGAAGAATGTACCCAGTAGTTTTCCGGAACCATTTCATCCTTTCGTTATTCCTCATAAACTCTGTAAGGAGTTCAAGAGCAATGAAGGGAAGAAAAAGTAAACACGCCTCAACACGACCCAAAAATCCGGCAAAAATAAGGAATGAGGCAGCTATCTTCCATGCCTTTCCTTTTTTCATGTGGAACGCAAAAAAAATCACCACAACTCCCGTCGAGATTATTGCAGCCGTCTGAACCGTATAATTGCTTCCAAACAACTTAAGGCCTAAAACCAAATATGAAATAACAAGGAGTAGTAACGTCCGGGAAATATAATCTTCTACATTCCAATGACTTATCTGTTTCTGAAACGCTGTCTCAATCACAGTGTATGATACACAATAAATACCGAAAAGGAGAAAAGCGTGAATTAGTACTGTAAAAACATCCGATGTAGGCAGGATCGGATTCAAGGCCTTAATGATCAGGCAGAATAACGGATGCAGGTACTGGCACATGTTGTTGTCGCCATACATCCCGCCGGTTATCACTGCCACCGTAATATTGTCCGTAAAGATATACAGACTCCCAGAGATGGAGAAGATGAAATATAACAGAAGCGTAATGAACAACGCGCCGAGTAAATATTTTTTCTTGTTGTTATTTCGATTCATGTGAGTATCTCGGTTCATAGTAATATCCCACTTCATGGTAGTGCCTCAGCTCATGTCAATCATTCACCTTCGACCCATCCATAAGCCCCGGATTCAGTCCGGCTTCTATCATCGCGTCATAGTTCTTCCAGTATAGGTAGTATCCGCCTATATTGTGCTGCACATCATCAATGCGCACACGGAACTTGTCATTCCGCATCATGAAGGAGCCAAGGATCCTTTCTGGATTCTGCATGAACATTGCAGTTTCAGGGTAAAAGTAACCGCTGAGCTGGCGGTTTGCACGGGCAGCAATCGCATCCAGCAGATCCTGTACATCAAAATCACCGGTATCAATCCCTCTTTCCACCATCCGTTGCCACGTTTCAAAGCTGGAGATCAACAGTTCCAGGTTCGTGGGATACGTACGCCAGCGCCCCAGGATACGGCTATAATTGTTTGTCGCATTCGCCAGAGCAAAGTCGTAATATTCCTGCTTATCCACGTACTTCGTGACCTCATTGAGGCTGTACGCTACCCAGTGATCACGGTACTGCGTGTAGTCGTATTCTATAAAGTGATCTATAGCGAGGCATGCCGCATCCAGCCACTTTTGATCACCGGTTAAGCTGTAGAGCCTGGTGAGGGCAAATGTGCATTCACCGTCATAGTAGACGGTACGGAAAGCTTCTAATTGCGAAAAGTCGGTGAAAAGCACATGCCAGTAGCTGCCGTCCTCTCCTTGTTGTTTGAGGATACCCTCGCCAAGGGCTTCACAGACCTCCTTGTAATCCTCGTTTTCAAACACATCCATGTATTCAGTGAGTGTAACTACAGCGATCCCGTTGGCACCGAGTTTCAATTCACTTTCGTTTGCTTCCAACAGGTATGCTGCGCCGTCTTCATCATAAAGGAGCTGTTCGAGCATGTAACCGATGGTGCTGTCGATCTTATCCTTCAGTTCATCATCCGGGAACATACGATAACGGCAGATAAGTGACCAGATCGTACCACTGTGGCGTAGGATGTTATAGTCATCGATCTCCTTATCAAACTGCGGACGAATGCCATAGATAAAGCTGCCATCTTCCTTTACCTGATCCAGCAAGAATGACGAGGCGGCATCGATGATATCCTTCGTATAATCAGCAACGAGGGCTTCAACCATACGCCGTCCGTTGTCAGCACCTTCATTACAGAGATCGTAGATTTCGTCATTCTCATCGCAGAACCAGCCAAGACAATCGAATTCCACCATATTGTCCGGAAGCCTCGGTAGTGGATCACGTTCGTTTTCCACAAGCCACTGGTTCACTCGCTCCACGGATACCCGGTCGTCCTTATAATCGTAAATACCTGCTCCATTCATCCAGATCTCAGGAAATGCCGTTTTAAAATCAGGATCAAAGGACAAGCCGTGATAGTCAAAACCGGAAGCCGTGTCATTTATCTCATTCAAGATTTCCAAAGCATTGATAGGCCAGGATTTGCTGACCACATCTACGCGGACCCACTTAGGTTCACCAGAGTCGTTCTTCAGCCCTTTCACAGTATTCTGAACACCTTCATCCCAGGCAGCCTCCAGAGAAGCTCCTGTCCCGTTATATACTTTCGCACGAGAGGATCCATCTGAAACGGAAAAGAAGACCACATAGCCGACAGACTCCACGGGCGTGTTTCCAATCTCCTCCATTGTTGCATCTGTAACAACCTGTGCTTTTAAGAGATCTGCCTTGGCTAAGAATTTTTTCTGATTTTCATTTGTCCGGGGCATGCGCCAGATGATTAGGGCAACGATAGCGACCAGTATCGGTACCAGCCACAAAAGTCTTTTCCGTTTCATTTTATATGAACATCCTTTCTGAGGAGTGTCTGTGAGGCAAGCTGAAGGCAACGAACGAGATCAAAAGACGATCACAAGAAAACACCCCGGGACTGAATCGCCCCGGGGAGTCCCGATTGATCAAAGACCAATTATTACCTTAAAGAACCATCAATCTTTCCAGATTTATTATTAGTTAGCGTTCATGCGGCGACGGGTCACCAGCAGGATGCCAGAACCGAGAACAAGGATTGCACCAATCACGTAGAAGATCGTTGTACCGATGCCACCAGTGCTCGGAAGCTCAGAGCCCTTGTTGTTCTCTACTTTAACGGCAGCTGCATCAAGTTCGGAGAGGTTCTTGTGTTCCTCTACAAATCCTTCACTTGAAGTCTCACTCTGTTCGATCAAGTTACCATTGGAGTCATACTTCCTGTAACCTTCTTTATTGATGATCTTCGTATTCATAACCTGAGGAGTAAGGGTTACATTGCCGGTAAGCTTGTTATAGCCAGCAGGTGCCTCGGTCTCAATACCGGTCAGAGAAACACCCTCTGCAAGACCAACGATGTACAGCATACCATCGCTACCTACTTCCATTTCGGTTCCCGGTGTTGTTGATGTCGAATCATAAGAAACAACGGTATAGTTACCTTTTACGCCTGTTTCAGTTTCTTTTACTGTCAAACCATTGAATTTGAACTTAGCGCCAGCCAGTCCAGTATTGGAAGTAGAAGCAGAGCCATCAATCTTTTTCAGAGCGGCAGCATAGGTCTTAAATTCATCATGTGCATTGTAAGTCTCATCCCAAGGACCATCATCATCGTCATCATCATCGTCGTCATCGTCATCGTCATCATCATCATCGCCATTAGTATCACCTTTATCGACATAAGGCTTAAATGTGACATCGTTTCGATCATCAGCACCGATATTCGTGGTGTCGGTCAGAGTTCCCTGATACTCGATCTTCAGCGTTGCACCATTAGAGTATAAGCTCGCCCAGGTACCAATATTGTCGTGTGCATCATCTGTAGCATAGCCCTCTCCAGGTGTAAATGTTGCCCACGGAACAAAGACTTTCTTCGTTGTGCCAAAGTTAGCAAAAAGGCTGGTAACATCACCTTCTACAGTCGTCCCATCAGCGGCGTAAATCTTTGCAGAAGTAACAGTAACACCGCTCAGGTAAGGCGGCAGAGTATCCTCAACCAAAATCTTGGTAACCTGCTTAGCGTTCGGATATTCTCCAAGGAAGTTCGGGGTGGAGAAAGTAGACGTATACTTTACAGTGTCACCGATGGAATAAGAATCTTTTTCTACTGTCTTAGTAGGTGAAGGAGTCTTGTTGTTCTTGTCATGGATTACAGCATTCGGGTTTGCAGAGTCGATAGTAACGTTAGCACCTTGGCTTGATGTCACATAATAGTAACCGAAATCAAGGCCGCTGAATACAACAGGATTACCATCACCGACTTTTTTATTATCACCAGTAGCATCCGGCAAGGTTGCCGCATATGCTTTTACAGCATCGATAATCTGCTCGTCAGTTGCGCCTTCTTTTCTCTGAACATAATCGGTATCACCGATCTTCTCAAATACTCCAGAAAGAGATGCGGGAAGGTCTCCGCTGAATGTGTAAGCAACAGCATCAGCTACGCCGTTTGCGCCTTCCACTTTAGAAATGGTTGCTCCAAAAATTTTATACAGCTTGTAGGTTTCACCTTTTGCAGCATTCTCAACTGTAATTGTTCCTGTTGTAGCGGTGATTTCTTCACCAGGTGCTGCCATTGCCGGCAGTGCTAATGCTAAGGTCATTACCATAACAATAGCCAAAGCCATCATCTTTTTAATATTCATATTGTTTATCGTCCTCATTTCTTAGTTATTGTTCCATGCATGGTGACATCCTCGACATAATCGTCGGCAGGTCTGATCATTTTAAACGGCATCTGCCGCTGCGGAACATGGAATTCGAATCAGGCTCTCTAAGCGCTGCATTCGATGAATCAGACCCCGATGTCGTCTCCTCCACCCATTTCATACCATCCAGACACCGGACGGACGTCCCGTGTTTTTTGTGGCCACAGTTGGGTGGAACTCATCAGGTGAAGAAGTGTCCTCATCCTTTCGTATGAATTTCTGAAGAGAAGCAGAAAATTCATTTCTCAGCAAATCGACCGGACCTGCTGATTACTTCCGTTTCCGGCAGGAGCCTTTCCATCTCAACCAGAGATACAAAGACCTGAAAAGACTGCCTTCCCGAAAAACAAAACTTCAAGGACTACATGAGTACGTCTTTCGACTTTACCTACAGGTGGTTTTCACCTTTTTATCTGCTGTGAAGCAATTCCGTTTCCCGGTTTGCAACATCGTGTAACTGGTGTGAACAGTGCCGGATGGTTCAACCGCAAAAACTTCCCTGCAGCCCAGGTTGTCTCATACCTCCTTCCGATCATGTCGGTAATTTCGTTCAGAGCACTCCTTATAAACCCTTTTCATCTGACCAATAATCACTTTTCTGCTCTTCCCGATGGCAAGATCATAGCATTCGGTGGTTACACCGTGCGTTACATAATACACATTTTCAAAAAAAAATCAAGTCCGATTCATGTCGTACATATGGTGATTCATCAATAAACTAGGGGGTTAATGATTACAGATTTATAACATTTCGTTTCCCTACCTTCACATTCTCTGTGAAAACGCCCATTCCATCCCTCCATTTCTTGTTAATACTGCAACTTCTTTTCCGTTTTTCACCGATTTATTACGGGTGTGAAAATTTGTTCACAGTTTTCCAAATTGTTTCTTCCCGTTAATTAACAATTATTCACACACATCTTTGTGTGATAATCTGCTTGCATATGTATTGTCACAGGAAGGTTCTTACCTCCCTTTTCCCTTTCCGCTTCATTACCCTTTCAGGCTTTTCCCTTTCTGAACGAAATGACACAGATGGCCGTTCTCCTCCCTTTCCCGTTCCGTTTTTCGGAAAGCTTGGCCCCGGTTTTTCCCGGATTCCTTTCCTCGGCTGCTCTTTTTTCCTTATCCTTTTACCCGATACGAAGCGGAGAATCCTTCTCCATCCGTTTTGAACCGTCTCCCCTTTGAAACTGTTTCTAAAAAGCGCAGCTATTCCTGTACGCTTCTTGCTTTATCACACTTTTGATGTATAATGACAGAAGGAGTCTGCCTGTAAGGCTTCTCATTGGATTGAGTCACAGAAAGGATGATTGCTCATGATTTCCTGGAAAAACCTGGACACCCTCGCTGCCTATGATAATCTTGTAAAATGTGATCATCGCGTAAACCTTCCGGAGGCACTTTCGGGAGAAAACGGTGCCCAGCGTGTTGCCAAATATGCCGTTCCCATGGCGGCAGGTCTTTCTTATCATTACGCTGCCAAGGCAGTGGATGACGATATTCTTCAAATGCTGACCAGGCTGGCAGAAGAAGCCCAGCTTTCCGACAAGTATCAGGAGCTGTACAACGGCGCCGTGATCAACACCGGAGAAAAGCGCCTGGTGCTCCATCAGCTTACCCGCGGCCAGCTCGGACAGGATGTCGTCGCAGACGGTGTCAACAAGCGGGACTTCTATGTAGGCGAGCAGAAGAAAGCGGCAGAATTTGCCTGCAAGGTCCATGCCGGGGAAATCACCAATGAGTCCGGAGAACCCTTTACGACCGTGGTGCAGATCGGCATCGGCGGCAGCGACCTCGGCCCCCGCGCCATCTATCTGGCCCTCGAAAACTGGGCCCGCCAGCAGAATACCCTCAAAATGCAGGCCCGCTTTATCAGCAACGTGGACCCGGATGATGCGGCTTCCGTCCTCAAAACCATCGACGTATCCCGCTCCCTGTTCGTCCTGGTCTCCAAATCCGGCACCACCCTGGAAACCCTGACCAATGAATCCTTCGTGAAGAATGCCCTGAAGGAAGCCGGCCTGGATCCTTCCCGTCATATGGTCGCCGTCACCAGCGAGACTTCCCCGCTGGCAAAGAGCGCCGATTATCTGGCAGCCTTCTTCATGGATGACTATATCGGCGGACGCTATTCCTCCTCTTCCTGCGTGGGCGGCGTCATCCTCTCCCTGGCCTTCGGTCCGGAAGTCTTTGCCCGTTTCCTGAACGGCGCGGCAGAAGAAGACAAACTGGCCATGAATCCGGATCCGCTGCAGAATCCGGATATGCTGGATGCCCTGATCGGCGTGTATGAGCGCAACATCCTCGGCTATCCCACCACGGCCGTCCTTCCCTACTCCCAGGCTCTCAGCCGCTTCCCGGCGCACCTGCAGCAGCTCGATATGGAAAGCAACGGCAAGTCCGTCAACCGCTTCGGGGAAGCCGTGCACTACGTCACCGGTCCCGTGATCTTCGGCGAGCCCGGCACCAACGGCCAGCACTCCTTCTACCAGCTGCTCCACCAGGGAACCGACATCGTCCCCCTGCAGTTCATGGGCTACCGCCAGAACCAGCTGGGCATGGACGTGGATATCCAGGGAAGCACCAGCCAGCAGAAGCTGTGCGCCAATGTGGCCGCGCAGATCATGGCCTTCGCCTGCGGCAAGCAGGATGCAGACCCGAACAAGAGCTTTGCCGGCGGACGTCCTTCCTCCATCATCATCGGCGACCAGGTGAATCCGGAATCCGTCGGAGCCCTGCTTGCCCACTTTGAAAACAAGGTCATGTTCCAGGGCTTCCTGTGGAACCTGAACAGCTTTGACCAGGAAGGCGTGCAGCTGGGCAAGGTGCTGGCAAAGCGCGTGCTCGCCCATGATACGGACGGCGCCCTGCGTGCCTTCAGCGACCTGCTCCATATCTGATTTTCACCCCTATCAGGCGCAGCATCCGCTGCGCTTTTTTCGTGGTTTTCTTTTTCTCAGTTCCTGGAAGAATTGAAAGCGTCCGACGGCAGGGTCTCACGGTTGCTCACTTCTTTGGGCTGCAATGCATGGAAGAAACGCTTCGCTCCTTCACATCCCGGTTCCGGGAATTGCCCTTATGCAGTCTGCATCTCCTGGACCCCGGTTACATCTCCGGTTACATGAGCTGTGCCGGGCAGGGGTGCAGCGTTACTCCCGGAAGTGACTTTTCCAGGGGCTTTCTGCTGCTGAAAGAACGGTTGACAAGCCCCGAAAAAACTGAGGGCAGCCGTCTGTTTCCGCAGGGTGCGCATGCCCTCCTGTTCCCTGCATTCTCCCATTAAGGGGATGCAGCTGGAAAGCAGCTCCGTACGCTTTCCTTCCATTTCGGCTTACCTTGTAACCTGCTTTTTCCTGGTAAGCCGTCTTCCCATCCCGCTATGCCCTGCGCCGGTTCCTCCGGAAAACGCCGACGGGCTGCAAAGCCTTCCTCCACCGAAGCAATCCAGAAGGGGATTGCTGTCCGGCAGCAGCAGTGGTTTTACGCTCTCCTCTGCCTTTCTTTTTCCCTCCTCCGCATCACAGCACCGTATACAATCCATGCCGCTCGCTACCGTCCCGGACGGGGCCTCTTTCTTTTCTTTGCAGAAGAAGAATACTGCAGGATCCTGCCACACAAAACCGGTAATGCTATGGGAAACCCTGCAGCCTGAGGAAGCACCGCTTCCCTTCCTTCAAAGGAAGAAGAGCTATTCTCCGGTCCGGATTTCTCCGGAATCGGAGGAAAGCCTGCTGCCCCGCTTCAGAATTTTTTTCCTCTCCCGGCTATCCTCCCATCCCTTGGGCACACAATGCCGGCGGGATTATCTCCCTTCCTCCGGGCCTCTCCCTACCCCGAAGGCGTGGAAATGAAAGCTTCCGTTTCACCTGCTTGTCTTTCTCCGAAGGCCGCACCGCCCTCCCGATCCCTTTGTTTCTGGTGATTCTGCCGACTGTTTCCGGGCTTTCTGCCCGCTTTGATGAAAATTTAACAATTTCACGCTTGCAGTCGGGACCGATTTGTGATACATTTATCTTGGGTTTGATTTGGGTCTTCCAAATTGGCCCCTGACTGGAATTAAGAAAGAGGTAATGCTTTATGGCGAACATTGATTTGACCCGGTATGGAATTACCGGCACAACGGAAATCGTCTACAATCCCTCGTATGAATTTCTCTTCGAAGAAGAGACCAAGCCCGAGCTCACCGGCTATGACAAGGGCCAGGTCAGCGAGCTGGGTGCCGTGAATGTCATGACGGGCATTTATACCGGCCGTTCCCCCAAAGACAAGTACATCGTCATGGATGAGAACTCCAAGGACACCGTGTGGTGGACCACCCCCGAGTATCCCAACGACAACCATCCTGCCTCCCAGAAGACCTGGGAAGCCGTCAAGGATCTTGCCCGCAAGGAACTGAGCAACAAGCGCCTGTTTGTCGTGGACGCTTTCTGCGGCGCCAATGCCGATACCCGCATGGCCGTCCGTTTCATCATGGAAGTCGCCTGGCAGGCCCACTTCATCAAGAACATGTTCATCGTTCCCACCGAGGAAGAGCTGGCCTGCTTTGAGCCGGACTTCGTGGTTTACAATGCCTCCAAGGCCAAGGTCGAGAACTACAAGGAGCTGGGCCTCAACTCCGAGACCGCAGTCGTCTTCAACATCACCAGCCGTGAGCAGGTCATCCTGAACACCTGGTACGGCGGCGAGATGAAGAAGGGCATGTTCTCCATGATGAACTACTACCTGCCGCTCAAGGGCATTGCTGCCATGCACTGCTCCGCCAACACCGATATGGAAGGCAAGAACACTGCCATCTTCTTCGGCCTCTCCGGCACCGGCAAGACCACCCTTTCCACAGATCCCAAGCGTCTGCTCATCGGCGATGACGAGCACGGCTGGGACGATCAGGGCGTGTTCAACTTCGAAGGCGGCTGCTATGCCAAGGTCATCAACCTCGATAAGGATTCCGAGCCGGACATCTACAACGCCATCCGCCGGAACGCCCTCCTCGAGAACGTCACCCTGGACGAGAACGGCAAGATCGACTTCGCCGACAAGAGCGTGACCGAGAATACCCGTGTTTCCTACCCCATCACCCACATTGAGAAGATCGTCCGTCCCGTTTCTGCCGCTCCGGCAGCCGAGAATGTCATCTTCCTGTCCGCGGATGCCTTCGGCGTTCTGCCTCCGGTCTCCATCCTGACCCCCGAGCAGACCCAGTACTACTTCCTCTCCGGCTTCACCGCCAAGCTGGCCGGTACCGAGCGCGGCATCACCGAGCCCACGCCCACCTTCTCCGCCTGCTTCGGCCAGGCCTTCCTGGAGCTGCATCCCACCAAGTATGCAGAAGAGCTGGTAAAGCGCATGAACATGAGCGGCGCCAAGGCCTACCTGGTCAACACCGGATGGAATGGCACCGGCAAGCGTATCTCCATCAAGGATACCCGCGGCATCATCGACGCGATCCTGAACGGCGATGTGCTGAAGGCTCCCACCAAGAAGATTCCGTTCTTCGATTTCGAGGTTCCCACCGAGCTGCCCGGCGTTGATCCGGCTATCCTAGATCCGCGGGACACCTATGAGAATGCCTCCCAGTGGGAAGAGAAGGCCAAGGATCTGGCCGGCCGCTTCATCAAGAACTTCGCCAAGTACACCACCAATGAAGCCGGCAAGGCCCTAGTGGCAGCTGGCCCCAAGCTCTGATTATCTCCCGGGAACCAGGTGCATGCCACCTGGTTCTCTTTTTTTCGGAGGATTTGAAAATGAAAAGAATCTTATCGGAAACCGCCTTCAACGCAGGCGATCCCGCTGCGGAAGGTTCCCTGCATGCCGAAGTGGAAGTGCTTTCCGGAAACCGTCGGGTTTACATTCAGGCCCACGATAACGGCATTACCCGTTATTACAGTGCATCCACCGCGTCCTATGTCCATTCTCCGGAGGATTCGGATGACCAGATTTTCGAGGAGTTCACCTCTTCCGGCATGGACAGTGTCGAAGAAAACCCGGACCTCTTTGACCTCATCTCGAAGATGCAGGAATACAACCGCGCAGATAATGAGGCTCCTTATCTGAATTCCGAATACAGCGCCTATTATGAGAAAGCGGACCGCCTCCTGGACGATCTCCTGGAGGAATATGACGAAGGCTGATTCCTTTTCCCCGGTACTCCGGGGTTTTTTTCTGCCCTTTTCCGGCTGCCCCGGCCCGAAGGAAGAATACCTTCCGGGCCGAGCCGCATCCGGCGTCCTGGAAATCCCGCCGTCCCGTTCCGGTCTTCCGGCGCTTTCTGCCGGACTGCATGGAAAATCCGCCTTTCCCATCGGAAAAGGCGGATTCTTTTTATGGTGCTGTCCCTGTCAGTGAGACATGTGTATCCGGGTGTGAAACAAAGATGCCGATATTCCCGGCAGTTTCCTTCACCAGGGTGAAATAGTGCCTGGCCAGACGGTATCCTCCCCCGCTGATGGCAATCAGACAGGTTTTCTTCTCTGGATACCGTTCTGCATACGCATCGAGAAGCTGCCGGCTGAGATTCCTCCCCCGGTATTCCTCCCTGATCAGGATAGAGCCGGCGTAATAATACGGTGACTCCTTCAGGAACATATCCGGGCTGATGCCCAGATCATCCACCAGAACGCCGTTCACCACGGCCTCATACAGCTCTTTCCGGATCGGAAGAAAGGCGAGATAGCCAATGATCTTCTCTTCCTCTCGGGCCACCAGTGCCATATGCCACGGCTTGTACCGGTCCAGGTACCAGTCTATCGGGCCGATGCCCCGATAGAATTCCAGGTCCATTTTCCGGATCTCCTCCAGAATCTCCCGGGTAAGGTTCACCTCGTGAATTGTTATCATTTTCTTTTGCTCCTGACCAAGCTGTCTTTAGCTGTTTTATCTGGAATTATTAACCCGGGGCTCCCTGTCCGTCAGTCCGCGGAGATAATTACCGGGCTTTGCAGAAACTGGGTTTCCTGCACGGATTTTTCTCCGCCCGGAGAGCGAGGAAGATTTCGGTTACCAGTCACCGGCATCATCCTCTTTCTTTGGGTTCTGTTCTCTGCCATCTGTTTCTTTATCATGGGATTCTACCGGAAATTCTGTCTGAAACGGAACATCCTGTACATACCCCGGATGTTTTCCGGAATATCGCTTCCTCCAGACATGAGGGTTCCGCTGTTTCCTGTTTTCCTTTTCTCTGTTCTGCAGAAACAGCTTTTCTGTAAACACAACGTTCCGGACAGCCTTCCAAAACGGAAGAAAGCGAAAAAAGAAACTATTCTGTCCTGCAGAAGCAATGCTGTGGGCCTTCATCCTGTTCTTCACTGCAAAGGCTGTCTGCACTCCTTACCGCATTCCGAATCTACGAAGCTCATCATGAAAAGCCCGTCTCCGGGGATACTCCAGCCTGTATTGCTGCAGAATCCTTCCTTTTTCTCCGGACTGACCTCTGGATTCCAGCACTTCTCCATATGCGGCAACAAAAGCGGCACACTCCCCGTAGTAGTTTCTGCGGTTTGCATCCATGATGGCGCCGACCCGGAGCTCCAGCCATTGTTCGATCTTCCGGAGCCATTCTTCGGAGATACGATCCTCCAGCACAACCCCGTTTTTCCATTCCTTAAACCATTCCTGAAAGGATGCCTCCGATAATGTGCAAATCTCAGGATCCATTATCTCCGAATAGGGGGTGCTCTCAAAGATGCATGCCTGAAATGCCCGCTTCCACATAGCACTTATCCCCGGGCGTTCTGTCTTTCCGCAATCCAGAAGCAGCAGCATCAGCGCTATTCCTTCCTTCATGAACGTGCCGGACCATCCGATTCCGCTTCCGGCCTTCATAAACCGGTTCATCATTTCCTCAAACCGTTCATCCAAAAACAGCAGTGCGGCCAGGGGCTTCTGGTCCAAACTGTTTCGGGATGGATAATAAGCCGTGTAGATATTCCGGACCGTTTCGGCATAATCCTTCCAGTGTGCGGTCTGCACGCGGAGCCGGAGATAGTTTTCCGGCGTTGGTGCGGTTCGTATCGCTTCCAGCCAGCATTTTTCCGCGGTCTCACGCTCCTGTGCCGCCAGCGCATACTCTGCGGTCAGCAGCGATATTCTGCTCCGGATGCGGTTTTGTACAGGAACTTCCCGTATTCCCCGCAATCCGATCTGCAGCATTTCACCCGGGGCTGCATCGTCTTTGCCGGACTGCAGCAGGCTCAGGTAAAGCGCGGGATGGCTCGCAGCATAGCGGCTGGCGGCCTCCCATGCCGAATTTCTGTCCGGAAGCATATGCAGCGCTTCTATCAGAAGGCGGTCCGTCGCCTTTTCCGGTCTTTCTGCCAATGCTTCCATCCAAGACGGCAGCAGTGCATCAGTGTCCGTTTCATATGGACTTGCCTGAAGGATTTCCTCCAGGGAGACAGAATAATCTCCGAATCTGTCCATCATGGCAAGCATTTCTTCCGCCCGACCGGATTCCGGGGTTCCCAGAAGGGCCAGACACACGGCATCCAGGAGTATCGTTTTCACCTTTGTGTCCAGCAGATTATGATACACAAGATCCCGGATCTTCATGTTATCAAAGTAGCCGTCTCCTGTAACAGATACCTCCAGTACGGAAAGCACCTTTGCCAGTTCCAGGCCCTTTTCAAACGCTTCCAGATCGAGACACTGGTGCAGTGTATCCACTGCATACCCGATATCATCAAGGATGCCGGAAGGATCGGAGAAGTCATACTCGTCTTCCTCATCATCCCGCCAGTCATCCCATTCTTCGTTGTACTCACTTGCCAGTTTCCGGCTTCCTGCCTGAATATCCTTCAGGTCTTCGATCAGGGAATCAATCTCCTCTGCAAAAGTCTCATCCGTATCGTGTTCTTCCGGGCGTTCCCCTGCCGGCGAAGTGTCGGAGCTGCCAAGCATCTCGAGAAACTGTTCCCGGCTCTTCTCCGGTATTCTGCGGGCTATTTCATGAATAACGGACTTCAGGCCTTCCGTATCGGAGCATGACAGTCTTCTATCCACTTCTTTCAGAAATGACGGGTAGTTCAGCATGCTGTTTTCCTCCTTCTGCGCAGGCTTTTCTGCCTTTTTGCACTGTCATCTTCTGCCGTCCCGGTTTCCGCGGTCATCCGGATATGGCAGGACCGTTTTTTCTTTTCGGGTCGGGGCCGCCTTTCCGCTCTGCTTCGACGCAGCCGGAAAGGCGGCTTACTCCTCTCCGGGGAAAAACTCCCGGAACACCGTGAAGTTCCGGTCCTTTCCCTCCCCTCCCGGGATGGCAAAGATGACCTTTCGGAAATAAGCAGCATAATTATCGTCGATCAGCAGCTGGCGGAACACGTCCGCCACCAGCTCCGGAGGATTATGGAAGGCTCCGCAGCCGAATGCCCCCAGTACCAGAATGTCCGCATCCCTTGCTGCCGCCACCTCCAGGATGTTCCGGATCCGCTCCGTGAATACCTGCCGGAGCTTCTCCGGGGAAACCGGCTTTTTCCGGTCCGGGTTATAATACGGTGCAGCACAGGAAAGCACATCCACCGCAAACCAGTTTCCGAGGTCCTGCGGGATTTCCTCATCGGAACGGAATACCGTGACCACGGGGGAATAGATCACCGCATCCGAGCCCATTTCCCCGGTATTCCGGTCATTCCACTTGTAGTAGTTTTTCAGCAGGTACGGCAGGGTCAGGGCCGCATAGAGATTGCTGCTCCGGCACAGGCATTCTTCCTGCGCCATTGCGCCCTCCTTCACGCTTCCGCCCGGCGTATACGCATTGGCAAAATTCAGGACCGCCACCCGCGCTTCTCCCCCGGCATACCGGGAGGCAGCATGAAAGGTGGTATCCTCCAGCACCCTCACATCCGGAACCCGACTTTTTACCGTGGGATTCACAGCCCGGTATTCCCTCAGGTACAGCATGGTCCCCGCCTGCATCTGCAGCGTCCGGGAAGCCAGTTCCGGAATCTCCTTTATTTTTCGCAGGGTTTTCTGGAAAGCTGCTATCCGTTCGAACCAGTCTGCCATCTGCAATCTCCCCTTTCGTACAAAATGAATTTCTCCCGAAACCGCGCGGGGACTGCCTCCGGCCTGTTTCGCCTTCTGCAGTGCCTGGAAGGCTCCCCGGGACAGGGTTGCCCGCTCGCGGGCGAAAACTCCGATACCGGAAGTATCCCTTCCGGTATCCTTTTCTGCCTTATAGTTCTCCAGCCTTTTATTCCGGCTGCTGCTCCAGATAGGCACACAGCGCCGGAAGGACCGCTTTTCCATCCCGGTAGCCTTCCCGGTAAAGGGCGCCAAGCTTTTCCACATCCCGCTCCACACGGGAGACGGTAACCGGCTGCTGCGGCTCTATGACAAAGACCTTTCCTGCTTCCTGCAGCCGCTCAATCGCCGCCAGCTCTTCGTTGTAGGTGTCATTCATGCGGATCAGCTGCTCCGCCAGCCGCGGGTATCTGCGGTAAACCCGGCGGATCATCTTCTGCCGGTGTTCCGGGATCGCTTTCTTCCGGTAGCCGTGCTCCCTGGTCTTGATGATCACGATTTTCCGGTACCCGTTTTCCTGTGCCCAGGCAAACGGGATCTTCACGCTGCAGCCGCCGTCCAGGCAGTGCCTTCCATCTACCAGCACCGGCGGTGAAATGAACGGCATGGAAGCGGATGCCTGGACAGCCGCCATCATGTCGGAACACACGCCTTTTTCAAAATACACCGGCTGCCCTGTTTCACAGTCGGTGGCCACGGCCAGGAACCGCTGGTCCGGGCGGTAGAACCAGGCTTCGTCCAGCGGGTCTTCCAGCTGGTTGCAGTCCTCCAGCAGGAAGCGGACCCGGATCGGGCTTCCGGACATCCGCAGCGCCTTCCAGCCGATATAGCGGCTGTCATGCCGCCAGATCAGGTTCATCCTCGCAGACCGCCCGATCTGCCCTGATACATAGTTCATGCCGTTCAGGGCGCCGGCAGATACCCCGATTACGCAGGACAGGCGGATTCCCGCCTCCATCATGGCATCCAGGACCCCTTCCCCGTAAAGGCCCCGGAAGGCGCCGCCCTCCAGCACCAGGCAGCCCTCCCGGACGGGGACATGCATGTTTCCGGAAGGAAGGGACCCGATCCCCGAATAGACGTTCAGGCTCATAATCCGTCCGGAAAGCTGGTGCTGGCGCCGCGCTCCACCGCAGGCAGACCGTACTTCTCCCGGCCCAGGGCAATGGACCGCATCAGGAAAACCATGTTTCTGGCCAGGTTGCGCAGTGTCTGCAGACCTTCCGCATCCTTTCGCACATCCTCTGCCGTGAACCCGTGGACATTGTTCCAGTAGGTGCTGGAAGCCACCGGCATTCCCGAGATGGTAAAATACTTGTTCAGCACATCAAAGCTGGCGGTATTGCCGCTGCGCCGACAGCTGACCACGCTGGCGCCCACCTTCATGGCCTTGCTGAAGCCGGTGCTGTAGAACAGGCGGTCCAGGAAGGACAGCAGGTTCCCGTTGGGGGAACCGTAATACACCGGGCTGCCGATGACCACGCCGTCTGCTTCCTGCAGCAGCGGGGCAGTCTCGTTCACCAGATCATTGAAAACGCATTTTCCGAGCCTGCCGCAGGCATTGCAGCTCATGCAGCCCCGCACGGGCTGGTTCCCTGCCTGCAGAAGGACGGTTTCCACCCCTTCTTCTTCAAAGATGCGCTGCATTTCTGCCAGCGCCTCTCCTGTGCAGCCGTGGGGCCGAGGGCTGCCGTTGATCAGAAGTACTTTCATCGTTCTTTCTCCTTGACTGTATTTTTCCGGCACCTCCCAACCGGGAAGCGCCGCCAGTTTGCTTTATCGGGTTCTGCCGCGCCCTCTCCTCCTTACCGGAACTCCCGGGTCAGGTTGTGGATCCAGTTCCCCTTCAGGTAATGATGGATGGCAAACGGCATCTTGATGAATTCATCCAGGCACATGACCGCATACACGGCCAGGGGCGGCCAGTGCAGCACAAAGGCGCTGATCAGGGACAGGGGCACCGCCACACACCACATGCACAGCAGGTCCATCCGCAGCCCGTAGCGGGAATCCCCGCCGCAGCGGAAGAAGGATGCAATGAGCAGCGTGTTGATGATCTGCCCCATCTGGTAGGCCATGCTCAGCAGGAGCATGAAGCGAAGGTAGGACCCGGCCGTCTCCGAGATCTTCACCATGCGCGGGATGATAGGGATCAGGCAAAGCAGCACCAGTGCCTCCAGGATGCCGGCAATGACCGTCACCCGGAAAATGGAAGCCGCGTCCTCCCGGGCCTGTTCCTCCCGCTGGAGCCCGATTTCCTTCCCCAGCATGATGGAAGCTGCCGCAGCCAGGCCGTAGCCCACCGTGGTCACCATGTCCCGGGAAACGGATACCACCGCCGAGGCCGCCACGATGTCGGAACCCAGGTGCCCCATGATCACGGAATTCATGTTGTAGGCCAGCCCCCACAGGGCATCATTGGCAAGAGCCGGCATGGAGTAGCGCATGAAATCGACGGCAAGGGCCTTCGGAATGCCGAAGATGGCCCGGAAGCTGCGGAGCACGATCTTCTGCTTCAAAAAGTCCAGGATGCACAGCACCAGTTCCAGCAGGCGGGCAATGGTCGTGGCCAGCGCCGCGCCCAGGATGCCCATGCGCGGCATCCCCAGGAGTCCGAAGATGAAAACCGCGTTCAGGCAGACGTTGGTAAGGAGCGTCACCAGGCTGACCACCATGGACAGCCGGACCCGCTCGCAGCTCTTCATGATGGACAGGTACGGCTCGGCAATGCCCGCAAACAGGTAGGAAAGACCCACATAGCGCAGGTAGGTGGCACCGGCTTCGGCCAGCGCTTCGTCATTGGTCCAGATCGAAATCAGGGTCCGTGGGTTGAACAGGGCCATGCCCGCCGCCAGGAGGCTGACCCCCAGGGAGATCAGCAGGCCGATGCCGAAGATCCTCGATACAGATAGCCGGTCCCCCTTCCCCCAGTACTGGGACGAAAGGATGGTCAGGGCGGAAGCAAGCCCGAAAAAAACAATGTTGAGCAGAAACTGCACCTGTCCCGCCAGGGACGATGCGGACAGCACCGTCTGGTCCACCCTGCCCAGCATGACCACGTCGGCAAGGCTCACGGAAGAGGTAATCAGGTTCTGGACCACGATGGGGGTAAGCAGGGTAAACAGCTGACGGTAAAACCCTTTGCGGGCCTTCATGTGCATGGCGGTAGTCCTCTCAAAAAAGACCGGGATCCCCCGGTCTCTGCAGCTTACAGGAACGTAATGGTGTGGCTCTTGGTGATGCTTTCGCCGGGTGCCAGGCGCATCATGCCTTCCTTGTGTTCGATCTGCATGTCGCTGTCCACAAAGTCCGGGGCATTGCACCAGGGCTCAATGCACAGGTAGCCGGCACCGGGCTTCTGCCAGAGCATCAGCACATCCATGCCGTCATAATCCACGCGCACCACGGGCTTTCCTGCCGCGTCCTTCAGGACCACCCCACGGCTCTTCAGGTACGGGAACACCAGTGCGTCCACCGCAAAGTATTCCGTCTTCAGGGGCAGTTCCGTGGCATTCTCCGCCAGGATCACCGGCTCCCGCTTCACCAGATTGCCGTCGAGCACATAGTCCGCCAGGGTTTCCGGCTGGTCAAAGACCACCGTGGCCCCGTCCACTCCGCCGGGCAGTGCATAGGCTTCATGGGACCCGATGCTGAACCAGAAGACCCGGTCGCCCCGGTTTTCCACCCGGTAGGTGATGGTCAGGGCATTGCCCGCCAGGGTATAGGAAGCATGCAGGGCATAATCAAAGGGGAAGCCCTCATGCTTTTCCGTCAGCACATAGGTGGCATGGTCCGCCGCCGCTTCCTCCAGTTTCCAGGGAAGCAGCTTTGCAAAGCCGTGCTTGGGCATGGTATACGAAACCCCGTCAAGGATATAGCGGTCTTCCTTCAGTCCTCCGCAGACCGGGAACATCATGGGGGCATGGCTGGCCCAGAACCGGGGATCTCCGTCCCACAGCCTTTCCCTGCCGTCTGCATCCTTTACCGACTGCATTTCCGCGCCCATTTCAGAAATCGTCACGGTCAGCCGGTCATTTGCAATGGTGATCTGATTCATGGCATTTTTCTCCTTCATACGGCCATGGCCGTTTTGCTGCATTATACCGCAAAGGGGCCGGAAAAACCAGAAGGATTCTGCCGGTGCACCGGCCGGAAGCCTTCCTCCCCCGGCGAAAGAAAACCGTCCGCAGCCTCCGGTTCCCGGACCGTGCGGACGGTCTGTTCCGATTATACCTTCATTTCCTGCTTTTCTCCCAGCAGGTCTGCATTGGCTTCGAGCACCGGACGAATGACCTCACGGAGGTAGGCCTCCACCTGTTCGCTGCACCTGCCGGTGAAACGCTCCGGCTGAAGAATGCTCTCCATCTCCTCCAGGTTCATCTGGAAGGCCGGGTCCGCGCTGAGGCGGGACAGGAGGTCGTTGCTGCCGCCCTCTTCCTTCACGTGACGGGCTGCAGCCTGGGAATGCACCCGCAGGCGCTCATGCAGCTCCTGACGGTTTCCGCCCCGCTTGACCGCATCCATCATGATGTTCTCCGTGGCCATGAAGGGTAGCTCGTTCATCACCCGCTGCCTGATCACCTTGTCATAGACCACCAGGCCGTCGCAGACGTTCATCATGATATTGAGGATGGCGTCCACGCCCAGGAAGGCCTCCGCCATGGCGATGCGCTTGTTGGCGCTGTCATCCAGCGTCCGCTCAAAGAACTGGCAGGACGTGGTCAGGGCCGGATTCAGTGCGTCCGTCATCACGTAGCGGGCCAGGGCGTCAATGCGCTCGCAGCGCATGGGGTTGCGCTTGTAAGGCATGGCCGACGACCCGATCTGCTTCTTCTCGAAGGGCTCCTCCATCTCCTTGAAGCTGGCCAGGAGCCGCATGTCATAGGCGAATTTCGACGCGCTCTGGGCAATGCCGGAAAGCACGGAAGCCACCTGGTAGTCCATCTTGCGGGAATAGGTCTGTCCGGATACCGGCACCACCCGGTCAAAGCCGAGCTGGCTGGCGATCTCGGCCTCCACGGCCTGAATCCGGGCGCTGTCGCCTTCAAACAGCTCCATGAAGCTGGCCTGGGTGCCGGTGGTTCCCTTGGAGCCCAGCAGGGCCAGGTGGGACATGCGGTGCTCCACCTCTTCATAGTCCATGTACAGCTCATTGAGCCACAGGCATGCGCGCTTGCCCACGGTGGTCAGCTGGGCGGGCTGCAGGTGCGTATAGGCCAGGCAGGGCAGGTCCTTATACTGCTCCGCAAAGCGGGCCAGCTCGGCCATGACGTTCAGCAGCTTCCGGCGCACCACCTGCAGGGCTTCCTTCATGATCAGCACGTCCGTGTTGTCGCCCACATAGCAGGAAGTGGCGCCCAGGTGGATGATGCCCGCCGCCTTGGGGCACTGCAGGCCGTAGGCGTAGACATGGCTCATGACATCATGGCGCACCTCCCGCTCCCGGCGCTCCGCATCCTCGTAGTTGATGTCCTCGGCATGCGCTTCCAGCTCTGCGATCTGTTCCTCTGTAATCTGCAGCCCCTGCTTGCGCTCCGCTTTGGCCAGGGCGATCCACAGCCTGCGCCAGGTACGGAACTTATGGTCTTCCGAGAAGAGAAACTGCATCTCATCGGATGCATAGCGGGTGGAAAAGGGGCTGATATAACGATCATGTGCCATGTTTTTTCTCCTTGTACGCATTTTTCCGGTTCCAGGTCTTTCCGGGAAAAACATCCCTGCCCGGAGCCGGCAGTGAAAAAGGAGACCCCTGTCGGCATGCTCTGCAGATGGTCTCCTCTCTGTTTCTTTTTTCGGTGCTTACTCGCCCATCATGCGATGGCGCATTTCCTTATAGGCCTCGACCACACCGCCCATATCCCTGCGGAAGCGGTCCTTGTCGAGCTTCTCGTGGGTGGTGGAATCCCAGAAGCGGCAGGTGTCCGGGCTGATCTCGTCCGCCAGGACCAGTTCGCTGGCGGAGGTGATGCCGAACTCCAGCTTGAAGTCGATCAGGTCGATGTTGAGCTTCTTGAAATAGGTGCGGAGCTCGTCATTGATCTTCAGCGCATAGGAGGCGATCTTCTCCATGGTGGCGTCATCGGCCCAGCCCATGGCGGCGATATGGTATTCATTTACCATGGGATCGCCCAGCTCGTCATCCTTGTAGCAGTATTCGAGAACGGTCTTTCCGAGGACGGTTCCCTCCGGAAGGCCCAGACGCTTGGCGAGGCTGCCTGCAGCCACATTGCGCACGATGACCTCCAGGGGCACGATTTTCACCTTTTTGACCAGGGTCTCCCGCTCGGAGAGCTCCTCAATGTAATGGGTGGGGATGCCTTTTTCTTCCAGCATCTTCATCAGGAAATTGGTCATCTGGTTGTTGATGGCCCCTTTGCCTTCGATGGTTCCCTTCTTGAGGCCGTTGAATGCCGTTGCGTCATCCTTGTAGGACACCAGAACGACGTCCGGATTGTCCGTTGCAAAAACCTTTTTCGCCTTGCCTTCGTAGAGCTGTTCTCGCTTTTCCATGATCCAATCTCCTTTAATGTTTCTGCATGCCTTGCATGCGTATCCTGAACGGGGGTTGCCCGGTTCATGCGCTGGGGAATGTGGAATTACTGCCTGGCCTGGGTATAGGTGGGGACCAGCTGGTGCAGGATGGCGCGGATGCCCGCCTCATCGTCTGCATAAGCGTCTTCCATGATCACGCGCACCCCTTTGAGCAGGGCCTCGTGGTCAATCTCCACCGGTTTTCCGATATGAATAAGGTTGTTGTCTGTCTTCTTGAGCCCTTCCTCGGCCATGAGCTTTTCTTCATACAGCTTTTCGCCGGGGCGCAGGCCCGTATACACGATCCGGATGTCCCGGTCCGGCTCCAGCCCCGAAAGGCGGATCAGGTTCCGGGCCAGGGTATCGATCTTCACCGGCCGGCCCATGTCGAGCACGAAGATCTCCGAGCCCCGGGCCATGACCGCGGCCTGCAGCACCAGGCTGACGGCCTCCGGAATGGTCATGAAGTAGCGGATGATCTCCGGATGGGTCACCGTCACGGGGCCGCCCGCCTCAATCTGCTTGCGGAAGAGCGGGATCACGGAGCCGTTGCTGCCCAGCACGTTGCCAAAGCGCACCGCCACGAACCGGGTCCGGCTGTGGAAGCCCGGGTCCATGGGCTGCATGTGCTCCTCTTCCCGGGTATGCAGCTCCGGTATCTCTGCCTCGCGTCCCTCGGCGATCATGGCATCAAAGGTCTGGATGATCATCTCGCACAGCCGCTTGCTGGCGCCCATCACGTTGGTGGGATTGACCGCCTTGTCCGTGCTGATCATGATGAACCGGTCGCAGTTATGGCGCATGGCCGCATAGGCGGTCTTGTAGGTGCCCAACACGTTGTTCTTGATGGCCTCGCAGGGGCTGTCCTCCATGAGCGGCACATGCTTGTGGGCGGCCGCATGGAAGACGATGTCCGGATGATAGTTCTCGAACACCTCATTGATGCGCCCGCTGTCCCGCACCGACCCGATCAGCACCAGCAGGTTCAGGTCCGGATGGTTCCTGCGCAGCTCCTGCTGTATATCATACGCGTTATTTTCATAAACGTCAAAGATGATCATCTGCTTCGGCCGGTGGGATGCAATCTGCCGGCACAATTCCGAGCCGATGCTCCCGCCGCCGCCGGTGACCAGGATCACCTTGTCGTTCAGAAATTCAAAGACGTGGGTCAGGTCGCTCTCGATGGGTTCCCGTCCCAGCAGGTCCTCAATGGGCACGTCCCGAAGGGCGCCCACGGTGATATCCCCGTTGACCAGCTGGAACATGCCGGGCAGGTTCTTGAGCTCGCAGCCCGTCTCCTGGCAGATCTTGAGGATCTTGCGGCGCTCCTCCGCCCCGGCGCTGGGAATGGCCACATAGATTTTTGAAATGTGGTACCGCTTCACCATCTCCGGGATCACGTCCCGGCCGCCCACAATGGGCACGCCGTCAATGAACCGCTTCCACTTGTTGGAATTGTCGTCAATGATGCAGCAGACCCTGCCGTGCACTTCCTTGGCCTTGTGCAGATCCCGCAGGATCATCTGGCCCGCGTTTCCGGCGCCCACCAGCATGATCCGCGGCGCCTGCTTGGCCCGCTCCTTCTCCCTTGGTGCCTTCTGCATCAGGTAGAAGCGGTACGCAAAGCGCACGCCCAGCGTCAGCAGGAACTGGAAAAACGGCCCGATGATGTAGTACGAGATGGGCATCCGGTCAAAGAACAGGATGGTCATGGCGATATGGAACACCGCCGACACGCCCGTGGCAATGGTCATCATGGCCAGTTCGTAATAGCTGGCAAAGCGCCACATGCTCCGGTACATCCGCAGGATGTGGAACAGGGCGATGCAGAAAACGGTATAGATGGGGGTAAAGTGGATCCAGGTTTCGATGTACTCCGCGTCGATGCTGGCAAAGCGCATCTCGTGCCGCAGCAGCAGTGCGAAGAAGTAGGCGAAATTCACCGCCAGCGCATCATAAACGGCCATGAAAAGGGCAATTTTCTGCCAGTGCTCCAGGTGCGGCAGCAGCGGCATCTTTTTTCTGTCCTTCAAGTCCTTCCTCCGTCCTATGCCATCTGTTCCTTCATCTCCGTGCCTCCCAGCACGTGCAGGTGGAGATGGGGCACGGTCTGCTGGGCATCCGGCCCGCAGTTGCTGACCACCCGGTAGCCGCTGGCGGCAATGCCCTCTTTCTCGGCGACCTCGGCGGCCACCCGCACCAGGTGTGCAAGAAGGGCGTCATCGGCATCCTTTGCGGCGCTCCAGCCGGAGATATGGGTTTTGGGAATAACCAGTACATGGACCGGCGCCTGGGGCGCGATGTCCCGGAAGGCCAGCACGGTCTCATCCTCATACACTCTGCTGCTGGGGATTTCCCCGGCGGCGATTCTGCAAAAAAGACAATTCTCGTTCATGATTCTTCCTCCATGACGCCCTGCAGGGCGTCTCCTTTCACGGAAACGATGCGTACCTTCACGATCCCGGAAGGAACGAATGCCCCAGTATCATACACCGAAGCGGGATTTTTTTCAACAATGCACCGAAGGTAGCTGTCCGTATAGCCTTCCCCGCGGTCTCCTTCCACTTCCTCCAGCAGGACTTCCTCGGTCCCGCCCACCCGCTGCTGCAGGCCCGCGGCCTGAAGGGCCTTCCCGTCTGCAATCAGGATGCGGGCCCGCTCCTCCCGGACTGCCCGGGGCACGGAACCCGGAAGGGCTGCCGCCGGGGTGCCCTCCCGCTCGGAATAGGGAAAGACGTGCATCCTTTCAAAGGCCGCCGCGGCACAGGTCCTGCGGGTTTCCTCAAACTCCTTCTCCCCTTCCCCGGGGAATCCGGTCATGACATCCGTAGTAATGGCGCAGCCCGGGATCTTCTCCCGCAGCAGGCACACGGAATGCAGGAATTCCTCCGTGGTATAGCGCCGGTGCATGGCCCGGAGCACGGTGTCGCTGCCGCTCTGCAGCGCCAGGTGGAACTGCCTGCATACCTTGGGCAGCTTCTGAATTCCGGCCGCAAATTTCTCCGTCACCACGACCGGTTCCAAAGATCCGAGCCGGATTCTGTCAATTCCTTCCACATCATGGATCACCTGCAGCGCGGACAGCAGGTCCGTGCCGTCCCGCAGGTCCCGGCCGTAGCTGGTCAGGTGGATGCCGGTGACCACCACTTCCCGGAATCCTGCTGCGCCCAGGCTCTCCGCCTCCTGCCGCACCGCCGCCAGGGGCCTCGAACGGATCGGGCCCCGGACATAGGGGATAATGCAGTAGGTGCAGTACCGGTCGCAGCCCTCCTGGATCTTCATGACCGCCCGGGTCCGGCCTTCATTGGCATGGACGCAGAGGGCCTCGAAGGGCACATGGGTCAGCCTGTCCACGGCAATCAGGGTGCAGTCCTCCGCCTCTGCCTGCTGCAGCAGCGTGACCACTTCCATCCGGCGCTGGTTCCCCAGCACCAGGCGCACGCCGGGCAGGCGCATCTCCTCCGGCCGCCGCTGGGCCAGGCACCCGGCCACCACGATCTCCGCTTCCGGGTTCCGGCGGTGGCAGCGCCTCACTTCCGCCAGGCTCTTGCTGTCCCCGGTGCCGGTTACGGTGCAGGTGTTGACCACATACACGTCCGCCGCGTCATGGACGGACACCTCCTGGTAGCCCGCCTGCAGAAAGCATTCCCGCATCGCCTGGGTATCGTACTGGTTGACCTTGCAGCCCAGGGTCACAAATGCGACACGGCTCATATGTTGTACCCCTTTCTGAGGCTCTTCTTCTTCAGCAGCACCACATCCCGGTCAATGGCCTGTTCCACCCAGTGGGACAGGTCGGGGGTTTCCACCGGCTCGAAGCCCGCATCGGCTCCCGCCTGCAGAAGGTCCTGCCGTTTCGTGACATAGGTATTGAAGCTCATGGCCAGGACGCCGCCGGGCTTCAGTGCAGACAGGTATCCCGGAAGGGCGCTCTTCACGGTGCCGAGGATAGTATCCGCCTTGCCCGCCGTGCCGGTCTGCACGCCGTAGGGCAGGTCCGTGACCATCAGGTGCACGGTTTCCTTCTTGAGCAGCAGCCCTGCGTCCCGGGTATCCGCCTGCAGGAAGCGCAGGGTCCGGGTATCCCCGTCCCTGAAATGCTCCGGCGTATCCGAAAGCACCCATTTTTGCTCCAGGGCTCCCTGCTTCCCGCGGATGGTCTGGGAGATTTCCGTATGCTTGAACTTCATCCGGGCGCCGGTCAGGTACCGGTTCAGGAACTGGGTTGCCTCCCCCACATCATGCCGGTTCAGCTCCAGGCCGATGCTGTGGAACCCGCGGCGCAGCGCCAGGAACAGCGTCGTGCCCTTGCCGGCCATGGGGTCGCACACCACCAGCTGGGCGTCATAGATGGCCTGGAAGTCGCTGACCGCCAGGGCCATGCCGATCATGGCGTCCGTGAACATCTCATTGGTCTTTCCCTTGTATTTGAGCAGCAGCGCCAGGTCCTCCCCCACATAGGAAGGATGCTCCCCCGGCAGCAGATGCAGGTTCTCCCCGTCCTTTTCAAACCACAGAAATGCACCCGCCGTGGTCCACAGGTACCCGATGTCCCTGCGGCTGAATTCCGGGGTATCAAAGGTCAGGAATGCGGCGCCGCCCCGTTCCTCCTCTTCCGGGACCACGTCCCGGCGGATGGCCTTCAGTATGAGCGTAAGCTCCGCCGCGGTGATTTTCCGCAGGGAGGCACGGTAGCGGATATTGGCATGGGGATAGATCAGGCATGCATACTGCATAAAACCTCCATAGAAAAAAATGTCCCATCGTGAGATGGGACAAATGAATCAATACTTGCGCTTGCGAGCCGCTTCAGCCTTCTTTTTGCGCTTTACGCTTGGCTTCTCGTAGTGCTCCCGCTTCCGTACTTCGGCGATCACTCCGGAGCGTGCACATTGCCGTTTAAATCTCCTGAGAGCACTCTCGAGGGATTCGTTTTCACGAACACGGATCTCAGACATCAATATCCCTCCCCTCGACTGTTGCATAAAATAGTGTTGAGGGCAGTGCCCCGTTCACAACTCTCATTATAACTCGGAACAAATCTTCCGTCAATCACTTTTTTTCATTCACACCAACGTGTTTTCCGCAATTCCGTCAAAATGACACATTTTCGTGAAATCTGTCCGAATTAACCGGCCAATCCTTTGGCTGTTATAACCCGTCCAATGCGGCCGCAATTTTCCCTTCTGCCCGCATTTCCTTCCTTTTCCGAAAGGAACAGAGGGACTTGTGTGTGGAAAAACGGGCGGCCCTCCGGGTTTTCCCTACCGGCTGCCGTCCTGCGTATCCTCCGGTGCCGGAAGCAGCGGGAAGGACAGGTGCGCATCGCACCGGGAAAGGATTTCCCGCTCCTCCGGTGCGGTGGAAAGCCGGCGGAATTCATACCCCCGCTCCCGGTAGAAAGCCACAATCTCCGGCAGCGCATCCCTGGTAAGCTTCTTTCCCTCGTGGGCCAGAAGGATCACCACGTCCCGGCTGCCGGTGCTGTTCCGCACGCTTTTGAGCACCTTGGTGCGGTTCATGTCCTCATAGGTGTCGCAGGTCATGGCGTTCCAGTCAAACCAGGCCCAGCCCGCCTCATTGACATACCGCTTCGTCGTATAGGGGTAGGAAGTGCTGCCGCCGGGGAAACGGAAAAGATCTGTGGCAAAGGACTCATCCTCCAGGATCAGCCGCATTTCCTTCTCAAAGCGTCGGAAATTCCAGTCCACCGCCTCGGTTCCTTCCTGAAGCCCGCCGGAGGCATGGTCCATGGTATGGCAGCCCACGGCATGCCCTGCCGCCACCACCGCCCGGGTGTTTTCGGGATAGCGCATGGCTGCAAAGCCCACCATGAAGAAGGTGGCAGGCACTTGCAGTTCATCCAGGATGGCCAGCAGCTCCGGCGTCGTGCCGGTCGGTCCGTCATCAAAGGTCAGATAGACCACCTTTTCCGGCTCTGCCGCCACCATGCCCGTCAGCACCGTCAGCAGAAGCGCCAGAAGCAGAAGCGCGGCCCTTTTCATTCCACCTTTTTTCATGCCTTTTTCATCTCCCAGAGAATCGCCTTCATGGCCTCCATCTGCCCTTCCATTTCCGCCACCAGTGCTATCTGCGTCCGTGCCCGGTCCAGGTTATGCTCCCTGCGCGCCACATGGAAATAGGTATCCCCCTGCAGGTAATCCGTCAGGAAGCGCATGCCGCATTCCAGCGTCAGGATCCGGGAACCGTCCGCCAGGGACAGGAGCTCCGCATCCCCCAGGCTGTCCCGGCATACCGACAGGTACCCTTCCGCGTAGGCCCGGTACAGCTCCAGGGAAAAATGGACCAGGCTCAGGTCCCTTTCATCCTCCTCGGCCGTGGAAGCGCCGAAGCGGATGGCGTCCCCGAAGTCATTGGCCGCCAGCCCCGGCATCACCGTATCCAGGTCGAGCACGCAGAGGGGCTCCCGGGTCTTCTCGTCCAGCATGACGTTATTGAGCTTGGTATCGTTCTGGGTGACCCGCAGGGGAAGCACGCCGGCGGAAAGCTGATCCATCAACACGGACGCAGAGGCTTCCCGTTCGAGGAAGAAGTCAATCTCCCGCTTTACCTGCTTTGCCCTGCCGCACACATCCGCCGCCACTGCCGCATGGAAGTCCCGGTACCGGTGCGGCGTGTCATGAAAGTGCGGAATGGTCTCCACCAGCAGGCCCGCATCAAAGTCGCCGAGGTCCTGCAGGAACTTCCCGAAGGCCTTTCCGCTCCCACGGAAATCCCCGGCGGTTTCGGCACGGGTCAGACAGATGCTTACCATGATGTATTCATAGACGCGCCAGAGCTCCCCGGCTTCCGTCAGCAGGTATTTCTGCCCGTCCCTGGTGGGCACCAGGGTCAGGGAATGCCGCGGATCGGGATCCTTGGCCCGCAAATGCTCCGTTACCGCAATGATGTTGTTCATCAGCCCCCGGGCATCCGGGAAAACCTTCCGGTTGACTTTCTGCAGAATATACAGGTGCGGCCTGCCCGTTGCCACCAGATAGGTTTCATTGATATGTCCGTCCCCGAAGGGAATGACCGCCACCGGCCTTCCTTCCAGTTCAAATTGCGCAATAATGTCCTTCACGCCGTTTCCTCCCAGCTTTCTCCTTCAACCCTCAACGGGTCTGTTTAAGGCACCCCTTCCCGGAAAACCGGTTTATAGCAAAAAGGACTCGAGTATTTCTCGAATCCATTCACTGCACCCTTTCCGCAGGGGAATGATTTCTGTCCTTTACGCCTTCTTCAGGGAAAGCACCAGGTCTGCAAAGAAGTCAATGCAGACGATTCCCACCAGAACACCCCATACCGGATGTCCGGAAGTAAAAAGCAGAACGGTCAGCGCGGCAACGACGGCCGTCAGGATAAATGCAAGCACCGGGGAAATACCATTCATAGTCTCTGCACTCCTTTGAATCGAAATAAGAACATGCTGTGTGTCCGTTGGTTGTAATTGTAGCACTTCTTTCTGCTTTCTGCAATTGCGGAATCCCGTTTTTTCCCGCAATTACGGAAGGAACATGCTTCCTTCCGGATACGGACTTTCAGAAAGCACCGTTCCGTCCGCCGGATACCGGTCTTCAGCAGACAGGCTTAATCCCGCCTGACAGGTAACTCTTCCGACTCCAATAGATGGAATATGCGCAATAGCAGCAGACTGACATGCATCACAGCAGGATAATGGAGCAGAATGGCCGCTGCATCCTCTGGGCGGGACTGGATGCTGGCCCTGAAAAAATCCGCTTCCACATGTCGGAAACACTGCAGTGCCAATGAAGATACCGTTTCTTTTCAGGATTCTTTCATTTCATCCCCTGCTGCCCGTCCGTTCTCCCGGCCAACCGTCTTTCATTGACAGAGATAGTCTTCCAGCGCTTCCGCCAGATTCACCTTCCCCTCGGCCTCAAACTTCCGCCGCATGTTTTCCGCAGTCTCCTGCTTCAGCATGCCGTGCTCCATCAGCAGGCGCAGAAGGAACTCGTTCCGCCAGGCCTTCTTTTCAAAGGCAGCATATTCCCGCCGGATATAGTTGATATATTCCTCCTCCCAGGGTTCAAGCTCCGGCATGCCGGTTTCGAGCACAGCCAGGAAACCCTCGGCCGCGATCCGCTGCTGCCGCCCGGACAGGTCCTCCAGCGGACCGAGGTAGAGACTTCTTCCTACCCGGGCTATAAGGGCAGGGTCAGCGCTTGCGAAACAGGGACTGTTTTCAGCACCTGTCGTGTAGGTCGGAATGCATTTCACACCCTTTGGCACAAAGACCAGCTCCACCGGCGCCTTGTCAAAGGCGCTTGCCGGGAACTCCGTGACTTTTTCCGGGATGTCATAGCGCCAGCTGCGCCGTCCGGGCGGATAGGCGATCAGACGGGTCCCATCCCGGCTGAAAACGACTCCGTCCACCGCACTGTAGTGTCCGGACGCTGGCGGAATAACATAGGCCTCCAGGCGGTCGCATCCCCAGAATACGCTGAAGTCCACCACGCTGTCCGTGATCCTGACCCGTTCGAGGGTCTTGCAATCGTTGAAAGCCCATCGTCCGATTTCCCTGACGCTCCGGGGAAGGGTCAGCTCCATCAGGCTCTCGCAGCCGTAAAAGGCATTTTCGCCAATGCGCGTCAGGCCCTCCGGCAGCGACAGACCCATCAATTCCCTGCAGCCGGAAAAGCTCTCCGCATCGATTTGCTGCAGCCCCTCCGGGAACTGAACATCCTTCAATCGGATACACCAGGCGAACGTCCTGCGGCCGATGCGCCGCACTCCTGCAGGGATCGCGATGTGCTGCAGGCTGAAACATCCCTGGAATGCCTCGTCGTCGATCTCCTCCACGCCCGTTCCCAGTGCGGCCCGCCTCAGTTTCTCGCAGTACTGGAAGGCGTCCTTCCCTACTCGCCTTACAGTGGCAGAGATCGTAATGTCCGTCAGTCCCTTGCAATACTGGAATGCCCTGCTGCCGATTTCCGTCACGCCCTCCGGAATCTCCACATTTCCGCCCGGGCCTTCGTACTTTGTCAGCAGACCGTTTTCGATGACAAAATCCTCAGGCTCTGCCATATCACGTCACCTCATTCTGTCCGGGAATATTTCGCTTTCCATTCTTCTGCTTTTCCTGCCGTCACTGGCCTTTCCACGGAATAGAACGCCATGCCGTCCCCCGCCGGAGACAGCCCGGCTGCCCGCCGTATTCCGGGAACACGCTGCCGCAGTCCGGGTCGGTCACGCCGCCGCCATGGGCGATATGCATCCCCGGCCAGGATGGCGTCAAATGCGGCGCTTTCCCCATGAATATCCGAGAGAACATCGTGCATGCACGCTTCCCTCCTTCCGCTGTTTCCTGCAGATTCAATGCTTCGCTGATACCTTCCGGTCCCTTTCAATGCGCCATATGCCGTTTTCCTCCGGCACAGCGCAGCAGATCAGGCCTTGAGGTGGAATGCCAGGCTCCCGGCATGCCAAAGCATATTCGCGGGGATTTGGTGCGTATCGGCCATGGGTCTTCCTCTTGTCCACGCTGCACCGCGATTCCCATATGGCCGTCGCGACTGCCGCCGGGCGCGATGTGCCTTCCCGGCAGTGGACGATCAGCCTTTCACTGTCGAGGGCGTTCCCAAATCCCGCAGGCCTTCAAAATCCGCCGGCTCCGGCAAAGGGCGTCCATAGGGAACGCCCTCCTCATCAAATGCCTCCCCATAATGTCAAACGAAAATCGTTGATTTACCATGTTTTTTCCCTTTTCC